>JAIRPR010000056.1 GCA_031256895.1 Coriobacteriaceae bacterium | reverse complement strand
ATGTGGGCGAGTTGACGGCAGGCATCATAGCCACCCATGAGGCCTTCGTGACCGATTCTGGCCTTTCCCTGGAATTCCAGGCTGACAAGGACGTCTATGTCTTTGGCGATGCCGACATGATACGGCAGGCCACCGCCAACCTCATCTCGAACGCCGTGCGCTATACGCCGGAAGGCGGCAACATCAATGTGCGGGTCAAGCGTGGCGACATCATGGCCACCATCGCGGTGCAGGACAGCGGCATCGGACTCACCCCTGAAGAGGCCAAGATGGTGTTCTCGCGTTTCTGGCGGGCAGACGCGGGGCGCAACCGCGAATCGGGCGGCCTGGGCATCGGCCTTGCGGTCGTCAAGGAGATAGTAGACCGCCACGGCGGCTGGGTACACGTGGACGGCAGGCCCAACCAGGGCGCCACCTTTACCATCTACATCCCTTTGTATGATGAAGAGGCCGTGAGAAGCCGTATGCGGAACAGGGAAAAGAAGGCAAGACGCTGATTTGAGCGAACCCCAGGGCGCTCCGTTGGAGGCCGTGTTGAAAAGCGCAATCCCCCTCAGGGCGCGGAATGCGACACCGGCAAAAGCGGGTTTGCCAGAAGGAACGGCCAAGAGGAACATAAGGAAGCCTTCGCAGACAAAGCGGGAAGAGTGTTGCGGCTGCGGAGGGAAGAACGACTGACTGACAGGAAAGACAAGCGTTTTCCGAAAGGAAAAGCAGGAAGGAACAGGATGAACGACATTGACATCAAGCCTGATGCACAGGGGAAGGTGCGCGACCTGTACGATTTGGGCGACCGTTTGCTGCTGGTCGCCAGCGACCGAATCTCGGCCTTCGATCATGTGCTCGAAGACGAGATCCCCCACAAAGGCGCTATCCTCACCCAGCTCTCCTGTTTTTGGTTCGACCTCTTGGAAGGCGTTGTCGAGAACCATCTCATATCGGCCGATGTTGCCGACCTGCCCGAACGCTTCCTTCCTTACCAAGACTACCTGCGAGGCCGCTTCATGCTGGTCAAAAAGGCCCAGATGTTTCCGGTCGAGTGCATCGTGCGCGGCTACCTGGCCGGCAGCGGCCTGAAGGAGTACCAGGCACAAGGAACGGTGTGCGGGATCGCCCTGCCGCTCGGCCTCAAGAACTCCTCCCCGCTTCCGCAGCCCATCTTCACCCCCTCGACCAAGGCTGCCCAAGGCAACCATGACGAGAACATCAGCCTCGATGCCGCTGTTGCCCTTCTGGGAGAAGAAGCGGCATACGCCCTGCGGGACGCCTCGCTTGAGGTGTATGCAAAAGCGAGCGCCCATGCCCAGGAGAAAGGCATAATCATAGCCGACACGAAGCTTGAGTTCGGCATGATCGAGGGCAGGCTTGTCTTGGCCGACGAGGTCCTGACCCCCGATTCATCCCGGTTCTGGGGGCAAGGCGCCTATCAGGAAGGGGTCGATCAGCAAAGCTTCGACAAGCAGTTCGTGAGGGATTGGCTGGATGCCCATTGGGACCGTCAAGGCAAGCCGCCCCGGCTGCCTCAGGAGGTCATCGAAAGGACAAGCGAGAAATACCAACAGGCTTTCGAGCTTATCACCGGTAAGCCCTTTGAGCCTTGATGAACCAGGGCTGATGCCCCGAACGACCCAGGAGCCCCCGTTGCCCCGAACGACCCAGGGGCTCCCGATGCCCCGAACGACCCGAACGCCCCAGGGGCCACGAAAGCCCCGAACGACCCGAACGCCATAGAGGAAGGACGCCATGTCTCAACGAAACCCGATGAACGACCGCTACCAAGCAGACGACCGCAAAGGCCAGACGCGCCGGAGCGCGGCTTCCGCCAAGCCGAAGACGAAGGCAGCGGCCAGTGTGCGCATCGAAAGCACCACCAAGACGCCCAAACAGAAAAAGGCAGCCCAACGTGCGCAGCGCCAACAGGAACAAAGGATAGACCGCAAGTATTACAACGTGCCGACCGATGAGTACCGGAAGTGGCGCAGGATCTGGTGGGGAATGCTGATAGGGGCGATTGCCGCAACGGCCCTCTCTTTCGGCTTGCGTGTGCTGCTGCCGCAACTCGAGCTGCTCAGCACGGTGGTTTTAGGCATAGGCTATGTCGGCATCATCGGCGCCTTGGTGCTCGACGGATGGAAGATCCGCAAGATCCGCAAGGAATACCAGGCAGAGATGCTGGCAAAGGAAACAAAGGAGAAGCGCGCCGAAGAAAAGCGTGCCCATGCCGAAGCGCTTGCCGCGAGGAAGGCGTCACAAGCCTCAGAGGGGGACACCGAAGTGACTCCTGTTGCCCCCAAGGGGATAGCTGCCAGCCTGCTCGGCCTTTTCGGCTTCAACAACCTGAGGAGCTCGGCAAAGCGGGCATCAGAGGCCAACAAAGAAGCTGCCGCAGCGCAAGGGTCGCCCGTCGTAGCACCGGCACAAGCTAAAACGCCGGTGGCATCCAGGGAAAAGACAACACCAGACCACGGCAAGGAAGGCAAGGAATGAAGAATTACAAGATAGTGGTGACCGGCAAGAACGGCATCTTCGATCCTGCGGGCGAGACGTCAAAGAACGCCTTGAGGAACCTGGGCTACGATGGGGTGGAAAGCCTGCGCATCGGCAAATATGTCGAGCTAGAGACCCAAGACGACGTAACGGGGGCCCAGGTGGAAGAGATGTGCGAGAAACTGCTTGCCAACCCGGTCATCGAGGACTACCGGATCGAGGTCGTGCAGCCATGAGGTTCGGAGTAGTGCGGTTCCCTGGCACCAATTGCGAACAGGATGCGGTGCACGCTCTGCGCACCATGGGCTTTGGGGCGGAATACGTGTGGCACCAGGATTCCGATCTCAGCGGTTTCGATGCCGTTGTACTGCCCGGCGGCTTTTCCTATGGCGACTACCTGCGATCGGGCGCTATCGCACGCTTCTCGCCGGTCATGAGCGAGGTCGTGCGTTTTGCCGAACGGGGCAATCCCGTTATAGGCATCTGTAACGGCTTCCAGGTCCTGACAGAGGCCCATCTGCTGCCAGGGGCGCTCATACGCAACAAGAACCTCAAGTTCCTCTGCCAAACAGTGCATCTTTCTGTCCAGGACTCGGTCTGCCAGTGGCTCGATGCCCCGAAAGGGACCACCTTCGCCATACCGATATCCCACCATGACGGCAACTATGTGTGCAGCCCCGAAGACTACCAGGCGCTTTGCGAAGGCAGCCAGATAGTCCTCCGGTATTGCGAACCTGACGGGCATATAGCGCCAGACAGCGCGCCGAACGGGTCGTTCGAGAACATCGCCGGCATCTGCAATGCCACGGGAAACGTGTTCGGCCTTATGCCCCACCCCGAACGCGTAGTGGACGGGGTCTCGGGAAGCACCCAAGGCAGGGCGTTCTTCGAGGCGATCGCACAACGTTTCAACTGAAGGAAAAGGATGCACGGGGTCTAAGACAGCCAGGCCTGAAGGACGAGCGAAACGTATCAGGCATACGTGAGCGAGACGTGTTGGCCTTATGCTTGGGCACGGTGCATCCGGAGAAAAGGATGCATATGGAATCTATAAAACCCCCCGTTTGTGACAAGCTGGATACGCTTGACCCCCAGCTTGCCCCCAAGATAGCGTCTGAGCTGGGTCTCAACGAAGAAGAATATCGCAATGTGGTTCACACCCAAGGTCGCATCCCTACCCTGACCGAACTCTACATCTATTCGCTCATGTGGTCGGAGCATTGTTCGTACAAGCACTCCCGTGCCCAATTGCGGAAGTTCTCAAGCGAAGGCCCGCAGGTGCTGCAAGGGCCCGGCGAGAACGCAGGCGTCATATCGGTGGGGGATGGCTGGGCCGCTGCCTTCAAGATGGAAAGCCACAACCACCCTTCAGCCATCGAGCCCTACGAGGGAGCGGCAACCGGGGTGGGAGGCATCATCCGTGACATCTTCACCATGGGGGCACGCCCTATCGCTTCCCTGAACAGCCTGCGCTTCGGTACCCTGGACAAGCCCCGGCAACGGTATCTGCTGGACGGGGCGGTCGCCGGCATCGGCGGCTATGGCAACTGCCTGGGGGTTCCCACCGTCGGGGGCGAGATCTACTTCGATCGCGCCTACGAGGGCAACTGCCTTATCAACGCTTTCGCACTGGGCCTCATGCGCGAAGAGAACCTGACACGGGCGGTCGGTTCCGGCCCAGGAAACCCGGTCATGCTGATCGGGAACTCCACCGGTCGTGACGGTATCGGCGGCGCTTCGGTCCTGGCCAGCCAGGAATTCGATGAGGCTGCCGAGAACAAGCGCCCCGCAGTGCAGGTGGGAGACCCGTTCGAGGAAAAACTGCTTATCGAGGTCTGCCTTGAGCTGCTCGAGCGAGGGATGTTCGTTGCTTTGGGCGACTTAGGGGCAGCTGGGCTGACCTCGAGCGCGTCAGAGATGGCCAGCCGGGGAGGCGTCGGCATCGAGATAGACGTCCGAAAGGTGCCCCAACGTGAAGCCGGCATGTTGCCTTACGAGATCATGGTGAGCGAAAGCCAGGAGCGCATGCTGGCGGTGGTGAAGCCCCAAGACGTAGCTTCGGTCCAAGAGGCTTGTGAGCGCTGGGGCGTGGGATGTTCCCTCATCGGACGTATCACCGATACGGGGCGCTTCGTGGTGATAGACAGCAACTTGCCGCAAGATAGGCAGGTGGTTGCCGATATGCCGGCCGAACAGCTTGCTGCCGATGCGCCTTTGTATCATCCGGAAAGCTCACGCCCGGCCTACCTTGACGAAGCCGCAGCCTTCGATCCAGCTTCCCTGGGGCTTCCCCGCGATGTGGGGACGCTCTCTGCCCAGTTGCTCACCTTGCTCGGCAGCCCCAACCTCTGTTCGCGCGAATGGGTCTGGCGCCAATACGACCATCAGGTGCAGGCATCTACCGCCCTGCTTCCCGGGGCTGATGCGGCGGTCGTGCGTGTCGGTGCGCCGGGACGAGGCCCGATAAGCCAACGCGGCTTGGCCATGACCACCGACTGCAATGGTCGTTATTGCTGGCTCGACCCTTACCGGGGGGCGCGTATCGCTGTGGCGGAAAGCGTGCGCAACCTTGCCTGTGTGGGAGCTGAGCCTGCTGCGGTGACCGATTGCCTGAACTTCGGCAACCCCGAGAAGCCCGAGGTGTTCTACACTTTCGAGCAGGCCATTGACGGCATGAGTGAGGCCTGTCGCTATTTCGGGGTGCCGGTCGTCTCGGGCAATGTGAGCTTTTACAACGAGAGTTTCGGCAACGCCATCTACCCCACACCTACCGTGGGCATGGTCGGCTTGATGGACGATTTCCGCCGCTTCGCAACCCCTGCCTTCAAGAAGGCGGGCGATACCATCTTCCTTATCGGCGAGACGGCTGATGAGCTGGGTGGAAGCGAATACCTCAGCGTTTTGTATGATGAGGTGCGTGGGGCATGTCCGGCCTGCGACCTTGAGCTGGAACGTGATACCAGCGATTTGGTTCGCCGCGCCGTGGCTGAAGGGATCCTGGCCAGCGCCCACGACGTCAGCGAAGGCGGAGCCGCCCTTGCCTTGGCAGAATGCTGCATAGCAGGCGGGCTCGGTGCGAAGGCTGCTTTCGATGACGGCCTTCCTGCGGCGGCAAGCCTCTTTTCCGAGACGCAGGCACGCTTCATCGTCAGCGTTGATGACTTGGCGGCGACTGAACTGGTCTCTCGGCTGCTTGAAGCCAACATCCCCTATGCCGTTGTGGGGGAAGTGGTGGAGCCTGAAGAAGGTATCAGCATCGAAGGCAAGATACAGGTCTCGCTGGAAGAGGCGACCAGCGCCTTCAAAGGCGGTCTCTAAAGGTCTGGCACCGGCGGCATGGCCGACGGGCGGCACGGCCGACGGGCGGCACGGCTGCCGGGCAGCACGACCGGCGGGCAGCACGGCCGGCGGGCAGCACAGGTGCCAGGCAGCACGGCCGGCGGGCAACACAGGTGCCAGGCAGCACGGCCGACGGGCAACGCAGGCACCGGGCAGCACGGCCGACGGGCAGCACGACCGGCGGACTACGCAGGCACCGGGTCACGCAAGCGACGGGCTCCGCAGGTGCCGGGCAGGTTCCCCGAGCAGACCGAAGAGCCGTGGCGGAAAGGAATGCGGATTGGCAGGCGAACTGAGCCAATTGCAGATCCGTGGAGAAAGGAAGCGTATGAGGTTCGTGTCATGGAACGTGAACGGCTTGCGGGCTGTGCTCAAGAAAGGCTTTGAAGAAGCATTCTTCCAATTGGATGCCGATATCTTCGCTCTGCAGGAAACGAAACTGCAGGAAGGCCAGGTCGCTCTTGACCTTGCCGGTTATCACGATCATTGGAGCTATGCAGACAAAAAGGGCTACTCAGGCACAGCGGTGTTCTCGAAAGAACAGCCTGAACAGGTTCTGCATGGCCTCGGCGTTCCTCATCTGGACACAGAGGGACGCATCTGCGCCCTTGAGTTCCCCCAGTTCTGGTTTGTGGATGTCTACACCCCTAACGCACAGAACGAGCTTGCCCGCATCGACCACCGCATGGAATGGGATGATGCCTTTCGTGACTTCTGCAAAGGCTTGGAAAGGGGCAGTTTACCCGCCGGAGCCCAGACAGCGCCCCCCAAGCCGGTGGTTATGTGCGGGGACTTCAATGTTGCCCATAACGAGATAGACCTCAAGAACCCAGGGCCGAACCGCGGGAACGCAGGCTTTTCCGATGAGGAGCGCGAGAAGTTCGGCTTGCTTGTGGGCGCGGGCTTCACTGACACCTTCCGACACCTTTATCCCGATCGGGCCGGCGCCTATTCCTGGTGGAGCTACCGTGCGAACGCCCGCGCGAACAACACCGGATGGCGGATAGACTACTTCTTGGTAAGCGATATACTGGTTCCGCAGGTGAAGGGTGCTTCCATCTACCCCGAGGTGACCGGGTCCGATCACTGCCCGGTGGCCCTCGAGATTGCCCTTGGCTAGACTGCTCTTGCCGTTATGTCCCGAGTCGGGGTAAAGCGGTAACGCACGGAAGGCATCAACGGATATACTCCCCTTGATGTATGGCGTTTTGGCTTGTCTTCGCGTACCATGGTTGCATGGACAACTTCCTCATACATACCAAGAAGATGCGTCCCCGCGACTGGCTGCTCGATGCCGTCCTTGCGCTTGCTGCCTTTGCCTTCGGCTGTTTGCAGTTGGTGCTGTCGAGTTCGCCCATCATCGTTGCAGACGACATGTTTCGCCAGATGATCGGCATCATCAATACGACTCCCAGCCCTTCTGCCTATCTGGCGATGGCAATCACCACCTTGCCTTTGGCCGTGCGCCGGAGGTTTCCTTGGCCGGTCTTCATCTTTGTGCTGGTCACCTTCCTTGGCATGCAGGACGTCTTCCGAGGCTTCTCGCTCACCATCGTAGGGCCGGCGGTCGCACTGTATACCATCGCCTATGAACGGAGCAGGGCAGAGGCGTTCATTGCCGCAGCACTAGGTGTCGTAGCGCTCCTTGCGGTGGTGCTCCCCACAAAAAGCGCCGACATGGCCTTGTTCGTGCGCATCCAGAACATCAGCTACCTGGCGGTTGCGCTGCTTGCCGGCCTTGCAGTGCGCAACCATAAGGATTACGTCGCCGAGGCCGAGCAGCGTTCCCTTGCCGCACAGAGAAGCCTTGCCGAACAATCCGCCCGACGAATGGAAGAGGAAAGGGTCCGTATCGCCCGTGAGGTCCACGACATCACGGCCCATTCCCTTTCTGCCATCAGCATCCAGGCAGCGGCTGCCGATCGCCTGCTGGAAAGGGATCAGCCTGCGGCACGGGAGGCAGTAAGGGCTATCCGGGCAACCGCACGGGCGGCCCTTGACGAGATACGCGACATGGTAGGGGTGCTGAGGAACGGGGAAGAGCAGGCACCGATAGCTCCAACAGGTGGCACCGAGCGCATGGGCGACCTGTTGGCCTTCTTGCGTGATGCCGGCATCCAGGCAAGCTTCTCCTGCGATGCCTATGACCGCAGCCGTGTGGCTTCATACATCGATATCGCCCTTTACGGGATCGCTCGCGAGGCGGTGACCAATATCGTCCGTCACGCTTACGCGAAGAACACCGGGATCAGGCTTTCGACCGAAGATGAGTCTGCTTGCTTGGTGGTGCAGGATGATGGCGTAGGCGTTGTTGACCAGGAAATGGGGAAGACGGGAATCAAAGGTCATGGCATCCAAGGCATGCATGAGCGCGTGCAGGTATTGGGCGGCCATCTTGAGGTCGGCTCCCGAGCCGCGGGCGGGTTCTTGGTGGAAGCGAGGATCCCGCTTGTTGCCCGCGAGGCATCGGAGGAGCGGCCTTTGGCCGAACCCTTGCCTGACCCTTTGGCCGACCCCTTGCCTGACCCCTTGCTGTCGTGCCGCACGAATGCGGAACCTGTTTGTCCGCAAGGGGTGTCGGAGGCTTCGCATGGCATCTGAAAGAACAGGCAATGACCGGCTCCGCATCCTCATAGCCGATGACCAAGAACTGGTGCGCAACGGCTTCAAGCTGATACTTTCCTCATATGGGCACCTCGAAGTGGTGGGGGAGGCACGAAACGGGCTTGAGGCCATCGAGAAGGCGCAGTCCTTGGTACCCGATGTGGTACTGATGGATATCAGGATGCCGGTGAAAAACGGCATCGAAGCGACCGAGGAAATATGCCGCGACCAGAGGCTTGCACAGTGCAGGGTGCTCATACTGACGACCTTCGACATCGATGAGTATGTCTATGGCGCCTTGGCGGCTGGAGCGAGCGGGTTCTTGCTCAAAGATGCCGAACCGGATGATATCATAACGGCAATCGAGGTCATCGCACAAGGCGATGCCCTCATCCAACCATCCATCACGCGGCGGCTCATCGAGACCTTTGTGCATGCCCACAGGCGCCAAGCTGATACGCAAGACCTTCTGAAAAGCCTGAAAGAACGCCTGACCGATCGCGAGTTGGAAATACTCGGCCTGGTGGCACGGGGCCTTTCGAATGACGAGATCGCCCAAACCTTCGTCATCTCGCCCGCAACAGTCAAGACCCATCTTGCGCGCATCATGGCGAAGCTTGATGTCCATGACAGGGCGCAGTTGGTGGTGCTCGCTTACGAGAACGGCTTGACGCAGCCTGGCCTTTCGTGAAATCTCAGTGTAGGACACTTATATTTTCTCTGCATTCCTCTTATTTATTGCTTCAAGTGTCTTGCTTTTCTTCTTGCTCATGCTATGATTGCTTCAGTTTAGCACTCAAGGGCAAAGAGTGCTAAGAACTTGCCCAAAAGGACAGGTATCTGGCAATCCCTCGCGGAGAAGGGCGTGCCTGAGAGAAACATCACAAAGCCCAAGAGAAAGGAAGGCATACGTTATGAATTTGAAACCACTGGGCGATCGCGTCATCGTCAAGCAGGACGAAGCCGAGACCACGACGGCATCGGGCTTGTATCTTGCCACCGAAGCCAAAGAAAAGCCCCAAACAGGCACTGTGTTGGCGGTCGGCGCAGGAAAGCTTGACAAAGATGGCAAGAATCTTCCCATGCCCGTCAAGGAAGGCGACCGTGTTATCTACGGCAAATATGGTGGAACGGAGATAACGGTCGAGGGCGAAGAGGTTTTGATCTTACGAGCCGACGACCTCTACGCGGTGTTCGCGTAGGCACACAGGAAGAGCCGGTGGCACAGAGAAGCCTAACCGCAAGCCTGTAGCCTTTCCAGGAGCCACTGGACCTGCAGAGGTGAGGCTCCAAACAAGGTGTGCGGAACCCAGGCAGAAGGCTCCATCAAGGCATCCCTGGCTTATCCTTCGTTATCCCCCCATCAGAATCAAGAGAAAGGTACTCTATTATGGCAAAGAACATCACTTTCGACGCCGAAGCACGCAGCGCACTTGCGGCGGGCGTCCATAAGCTGGCTGAAGCGGTCAAGGTGACGCTTGGCCCTAAAGGCCGCTACGTCGCCCTTGAGAAGAGCTACGGCGCACCCACCATCACCAACGACGGCGTCACGGTTGCCAAAGAGGTAGAGCTCGAGGATCCCATCGAGAACATGGGCGCCCAGCTTGTCCGTGAGGTCGCAGTCAAGACCAACGACGTAGCAGGCGACGGCACCACCACTGCCACCCTGCTGGCAGACGTCATCGTGAGCGAGGGCATGCGCAACGTGACGGCTGGCGCCGATGCGCTGGGCATCCGCAGGGGCATCCAGAAGGCCACCGATGCCATCGTCGAAGAGATAAAGAAGAACGCCATCCAGATATCCGGCAAGGAACAGATAGCCACGGTGGGCACCATCTCTGCCGGCGATGCAGAGATAGGCGAGAAGATTGCCGAGGCCATGGATGCCGTGGGCAACGAAGGCGCAATCTCGGTCGAGGAAAGCCAGACCTTTGGCCTTGACATCGAGATCGTCGAAGGCATGCAGTATGATCGCGGCTATGTGTCCCCCTATATGGCCACCGATATGGAGCGCATGGAAGCAGTGCTGAAGGATCCCTACATACTTCTGACCGACCAAAAGGTATCGAGCATCCAAGACCTCGTCCCCTTGCTGGAGGACGTCATGAAATCCGGTCGTCCGTTGTTCCTGGTTGCAGAGGACATTGAAGG
>JAIRPR010000054.1 GCA_031256895.1 Coriobacteriaceae bacterium | reverse complement strand
ATCCGTGCCTTGCCGGCATCGGCCAAGCGGGCTTCGCCGGCATCGGCCACCCGCGCGTAAGCTCCCGTCTTCCAGGGGAAGAAGGGTATGCGCAAGGCCTTGGTCGGGCAGGCTTCCACGCATTCATAGCATTTTGTGCACTCGCACATCAAGGAGAAAGAGCGTTCGGGATGCCGGGGATCTATCTTCTCGGGGCATACCTTCGCGCAAGCTCCGCATACCTTGCCCTGGGAGGTCTCGAGGCACTTCTTATCGTCGATGCGCAGCTTCATCGTAATCGTCATCTTGCTGAGAAGCGAAGTCACAGCTGAAAGCGGGCATATGACCGAACACCACTTCCGGAAGAACACGACCTCCACCGCCAACACGAGGGGTGCAAAGAGCAAGGTCCAGGTGACCTCGCCCACAGCAAAAAGCTGGACGACCAGCAGAATCGCCGCTATTGTCAAGCCGACCGGGCAGATGACACAAAACACCGGGAAGCCGAATACGAATGCAGAGAGCAGCGAGGCGCCCAACACCACATGCCGCGAGTCAAGATGTCCGCGCTTTTGCACACAGGCCTCGCAACCCTTCTTCGCGGCAGGCTTTCGCCGCCCGTTTGCGGGGAGGCTTTCTTGTCCGTCCTTCTTCTTTATGCCCAACAGCTTGCGTAAGAAGGCGGGGATGCGCGACACGAGGGGCACCGGGCACACCCAGGCGCAGAATGCCCTGCCGCAAAGGGCGAAGACCGCCACCGTGGCAACAAGCGAAACGATGGCCTTCAGGACGAAGCTCTTTGAGGCAAGCATGGTCTCGAAGGCACCAAGCGGACACAGCATGGCGAAGTCCTTCCACCCTATTACCGAAAAGGTGCCAACGCTGTAGTTCGTGATATAGCCTACCGTTATAGCAGCGATCAGCACAAGGACCACTGCGGCACGGATGGTGCGAATCCGTGGCCTTCCCTCGTGCTTGCTTGTCCTCTTTTGCATTGCTGCCCCCTACGACCGATGCCCTCTTCGCGAGACGATGTTGCCGTCCGCATCGAGTGCCCGTACAACGATGGCACGCTCGGTGACGCCTTCCGACAGCGAGCCGCTTTTCATGGAAACGCATGCAGCCTGACAGGCGCCGCAGCCGATGCACTTCTCATCAATCACATAGGGCCTGCCAAGCTCGTCAAGCCCCATGGCCTCATAGGGGCAGGCCATGTAGCACACGGCACAGCCCATCATGCGAAAGGCAAGGCACCAAGCCTTGTTCAACTCGGCCTTGCCAATGGGTCGGCTGAAGATACCGGGTTCCACAGGCACGACGAGCGCATCGGTCGGACAGATGCTTGCGCACAAAGGCACGCCCCCGTTCTCTTGCTCACACCAGTCGCAGTAGTTATGTTTGAAGTTCAAGGTGGGCGTGCGGATGTTCAGGAGGCCGTCCTCGATGTGCCCTGGGGCTATGATGTTCCTCGGGCATATCTCGTAGCACTTCTCGCAATGGATGCACGAAGCAATGACCTTCGCCTCGTTCTGTCCGCCAGGCGGGCGGATGATGGGCGATACCGGGTAGAGCTTGGCTGCCCCAAGCCCGAACAAGGCTGCTGTGCAGCCAAAGCCTATGACGAGCGATCGCCGGGAGATGATGCCCCTTTGCTCTGCGAGCTTCGGGGCGGGATGCGCATCTTGGGGGCTTTCCCCCTGTCTTTGCTTCTTGCTCATGTCTTTTTCGCTATCGGACATGCCGGGCTCGGCTGCCCTTCAGCCCTCGCCCAGGAAGTCGTCAAGGAACTCGAGGTCGGCCTTGAGGAATCCATCGGTAAGCCAAGCAAGGCCCTGATAGAAGTCGGTCTTGGAGAAACGGCGCATCTCTATGGTCATCATAGGGGTCCACGGCAGCAAGTGGTCGGCCAAGAAGCTGTGCTGGACGACCAAGGCCTCAAAAGCCTGTGCCTCTTCGCCCTTTTCCCAGGCTGCCAGGGCGCGCTCGCATAGGCGGGCCATGAACTCCAGCTCGACCGACACATGGTCCTCGGCCTCGGCCCATCCGGCGCTCTTGTTAAAGCCTGCCGCACGGTACAAGGCCAAGACCTCGTCGCGCGCGGCCTGCATCATCAGCCGGCGCTGCGAGGTGTGAACCGACTCGAAGGGGTAAGCCGCCGAATAGGCGTCCACGCCGTAGCCGATGAAGGTCCTCGTGTAGTCGACCGAGAGCTCGGGCAGGCTGTCTTCCCAGAGGTTGCTCAGATAGGTCACGATAAGCTGATAGCCTTTGTCGATGTCGGCGTTGCCTGTGTTGGCTGGATAGCGCGAGCTTTTCATCTGGCTGATGAGCGCTTCGTCCACTTTTTCGCGATACAGGCGGCTCAACAGGTCATATGTTGCTTCGCGTTGTTGAAGGAGCCTTGCAAGCCCGTCATCTGCCGCAGATCGGAATAGGGGGTCTTGCTTGCCGCTGTCTTTGTCTGCGGCCTCTTGTGAAGCCAGTACCTTGCCTGTCCCGGTCATTTGGCACCCCCTTCCGTCTCGCTTGCCCTTGCCTCTTCCAGCCATTGCCGCCCGAGACTGCTGGTCTTCCAGGAATCCACCCAGTCAAGGGCATCGCATTTCTCCAAGAGGTCGACGAAGTGCCGCGCATAGATGCGCGGCTCCTGGAGCAGCTGGTCGTTGTCCAGCGCGGCATCTATCTCGGCAATCGACCTCCCCTTTTCGTCCAGGCACAGAAGCAGCACTTCCTCATAGATGCGTTGGTACCGAGACTCGCTTGCCACAAGGCCTCGCAAGCGTTCCAAGGGCTTGTCAGCCTCAAGGTAGGCAGCCCCTGCATCAGTCGTGACCCAGAACGCTTCCGGCGGTTCGTTGGCCACCAGGTATTCCATGCCGTCCTCTTCCACGACGGCAGGCTCGGCCTTCGCCTGGGTGTAGTCTTTGCCGTCCTCAGTCACTTTGCACAAGGAACCGGCCTGTTCCAGTAAAACGCAATAGTCTGCTGCGCTGTAATGGGTAAAGGACTTGAGGCGCTCTTCTTCAACCAAGGCGAGCACCTCGGGCACCTTGTGTGGGCATCTGCAGAAGCGCAGAATGGCGAGCAGGGTTTTTCGATGTGAAGGCATGGCATTGAAGAGCTTTGCCGTGCCATCTGGCGCCGTGCCGTCCTGCGCCACGTCCCGCAAAGCCGTGCCATCTGGCGCCGTGCCGTCCTGCGCCACGTCCCGCGGCTCAGCGCTCTTGGGCGCCGTGCCGTCTGTTTCGTTGTTCGTGGTTCCGTGTGTCATGTTCACCTCGTATTGACCGTCTCCAATGCGTTGGCGAACCATGGTATCCGTCCAAGGCCTCGCCCCTCAACCCACCTTGAATGGGATTTGTGGAAAGGGAAGGCGAAGGCCTTTTCCTTCTACTACCCTCGGTAGTATGTCCCCCGGGTTGTCCCTGGTTTACCCCCCGGTTTGTCAAGCAATGCCCCAAAGCAAGAAATACGCATCAAGCTCAATGGCAGGCCACTGTGAGAGGATAATTTCCACAGCAACCGCAACACAGGGGGGGTGCGGTTCAAACGCGATTTAACGCTGAATTGTATTCCACCCCCCACAATTTGCAAATCATAGGCTTTTCAGTTTCTGTCCGGATTCCTCGAAAGTTATCATATAATCAGGGTGCTCCGTTTTGTCGCACGGGAGCTCTGGTCTATCTGGCAGGGGGATTCGCTCTGTTCTGCCAGGCTGGTTGTTGCGCTCTGCCACGTGAGGGAGTCAGGCTGCCCAGCTAGGAGCTACGTTCTGCCAGGCTAGGTGCTGCAATCGCACCGGCTGACTTGCGCGGGGATTGCATGCAATCGCACCGGTAGCGCCCAGGCAGCGCCCAAGCAGCGCATCGGCAGCGCCCGCCTCAACCTCTTTGTGCGGGGCCGCCTGCGATAGGCAAGCGGAGCGAGAGCCACCATGAAACAAAGATTGCCGCTCATCCCGATAGGGGGAAGGGCGGCAACCGGGAAAGGCCCACCATGATAGACGAGATACATGTCAGCAACCTTGCCCTTATCCGCGATGCCTCGTTGGCTCCGTCGAAGGGGCTTACCGTGCTCACCGGCGAGACAGGCGCCGGGAAGACCGCGCTGCTTTCGGCATGCAAGCTCTTGTGTGGGGAACGGGCAGACGCCACGGCCGTGCGCGAGGGCACCGATGAGCTGGTCGCCGAAGGGCGCATTTACAACGGCAACGAGGAACTGGTGGTTTCCCGCCGCGTGGGTGCCGATGGCCGTTCTCGCGTGGCCATCAATGGCTCGCTTGCCAGTGTGGGGGAACTTGCCTCCCAGGTGGGCGCTTTGGTTGACCTATGCGGACAGCACGAGCACCAGCAGCTTCTGAAGCCGGGCACCCATGTTGCCCTACTCGATGGCTGGGCTGGGCAGGAAGTGGGCGCAGCACTCGAGCAATACCGACAGGCCTTGGCAGCCTCGGATGCGGCGGCAGCCGAGCTGCACCGTATCCAAGATCTGGCACAATCTTCAACCGCACGGCTTGACGAGGCACGTTTCGTGCTGCAGCGCATCGATGCCGTCAATCCCCGTGAAGGCGAATACGAGGAATTGACGGCTTCTTTGGCAAAGGTTGAACATGCGGAATCGCTTGCCCATGCGACCGAGCTTGCCCACGAGTCCCTGGCAGGCGAAGGCGGCGCCATAGACGCCGTGCAGAAGGCGGCTTCTGCCCTGGAAGCGCTTTCCGGTATCGATGCCGCACTCGGAGGGCTTGCTGAGAGCCTGCGCGAGGCAGGCTATGTCTTAGAGGACGTATCGCGCGAGGCACGCGCCTACCGTGATTCCGTGGACTTTGATGCTGAACTCCTGGAACGCGACCAGGAACGTGTCGCAGCCTTGCAGGGCCTCATGAGGAACTTCGGCCCGCGCATGGTGGACGTGTTGGACAAGCGCGCCCAAGCTGCCGACCTGGTATCCTTGTCGGATGATTCCGCCGAACGCGAAGCGGCAGCCCAAAAAGCCTACGAACAGGCCGAGGAAGGCCTACGGCAGGCAGCGGTGACGCTTGATTCTGCGCGCGCCCAGGCCGCCCCGCGTTTCGTGGATGCGGTGAATGCCCAGCTGGCTGAATTGGAGATGGGTGGGGCATCCCTCGAATGCAGGATCGAGCAGCTTGCAAGGGGCCAATGGACGAAGAACGGGCCATCGCAGGTCGAGTTCCTGTTCCAGCCAGCCCAGGGCATGCAGCCGCGCCCCCTGGCACGTATTGCCTCGGGCGGCGAGATAAGCAGGGTCATGCTGGCCATCAAAGCGGTGCTCGGCGATGCCGATGCGGTCGAGACCCTGATATTCGATGAGGTCGATGCGGGGGTAGGAGGCAGCACTGCCCTTGCCCTGGCGCGGGTGCTTGCGCGGCTTGCGAAAAGCCACCAGGTCATAGTGGTCACGCATCTGGCGCAGATAGCGGTCGCGGGAGAGGTGCACTACCAGGTGGTGAAACAGGATGCAGAAAGCGATGCCATCCCCGAGACCGTGTTGGTCAAGCTGGACGAAGAAGCGCGGGTGAACGAGATTGCCCGCATGCTTTCCGGCGAGGCCAGCGCGGCATCGATAGAACATGCAAAGGAGATGCTTGCCAAAGGGGCAAGCCTTTGCCCTTGATGCCCCGCATGGGTACTACCATTCATGGGCGGAAGCTTGTTCATCGGGGGCATTCAAGCTGTGCCTTGTCCAGGAGCTCTTGCTGGGAATGCACCTCGGTCTTCAGATAGATGCGCTTGATGTAGGTGTTCACCGTGTTCAGGGAAAGGTTGAGCCTGTCCCTGATGAAGGGGCGGCTGCGTCCGGCAAGTATATAGACCAGCACCTCCATCTCGCGTGAGGTGAGCGAATACGCGTCAGCCAAGATAAGGGCCTTGGTCTGGAGTATCTCGTCAAGTATCCTGCCCATGTCCTGGGGCGAGATGCCCCTGTCCTTCCTTGCGGCATCTTCCCCTGCGGCACTTGCCCATGCCCCGTCTTCCTTCTCGTCCGGTTCGTAGACGGGGTCGGCTGTTCTTTCAGCCTGCCGCCAGAACACCATGATGCTTGCGACCAACAAGGTGGCCACGAAGGGAAGCAGGGCGAACAGCGGGCTTTCCGGCGGGTTTCGCTGGATGAGGAAGCCTGTCCCCACACCCAGGCAAGCCCCTGCCCCGATAGCTATGAGCAACACGTATATCTTGATGTCAGCAGCAGTTTTCTTGAAGTGTGCCGATTTGCTGAGGCCTATCCACAAGAACAGCTGCATCAACACCACTGCCGAGAAGTTGGCGGCGTACGCTATTTCCCGGGCAGGGCCGTTCAAGACCCCTATCAGGGCAAATGACAGACAGACCAAAGGGGCGCTGATGCGCAGCGCCGTGGTGAGGCCAAGGCTTCTGGCGAAGCGCACGGCCATGGCCGCTATCGCCACGACAATGAGCAGCCCCGCCCCGAAAGCCAGAAGGTAGTGGGTGTAGCGGTTGGAGGGATAATCGGGCACCGCAAAGGTTCTAAACAGCGCGAAGCAGAACCAAAGCACTGCGAATATGGCGGCAGTGCCCATGAGGCCAGGCTCTTTATCGAGACGGGGGAACAGGCTTTGGGTGTTGCCCTTTCCGCCTTCTTCCCAGCGCTCAAGGGCAGGCATTCCTTCCGCCCAAAGCCCCTCGTGCCCGGGCTTTTTGCCGGGGCTGTCGGGTCTGCCCAGGCAACCGGGGCTGCCGGGGCTGCTAAGGCTGCTGCTGCTCAGGATGCCGGGACAACCGGGGCTGTGGGGGCTGCCGAGATGCTTCTGGGCATCGGTGCCACAAGTAATCACATCAGCGCAGGTGCCGGGCGCATCTTCCGCGAAGGACTGCTTCCTAAAATCCCTTCGGGGAAGGTTCGCCAATACCATGGATGCCAGGGGCAGCAGCATGACCACCATGATACAGGCAAGGTTCTTGCAATACACCACCGGCAGATAGATGGCTATGGCGGCGAGGAAGGAACCAGGCACCCAAAGCTCGATGAGTGCTGGATCGTACTCTGAGAGGACTGAGAACCAGGCAGCGATCATGACCCCCAGGCCGCTCCCGGCAAGGGCGCCGCCCAAAAAGATTGCCGCAAGGCTGATGTCGGGGCTTAAAAAGGCGTGGTTCAGCACCGCGGTGCCGGCCATCGCAGCACCGGCGCCCGCATACCGCAGGACAAAGCCGGAATCGAGCCATGCCCGCAGGCGGGTGGAAACGATGAACAGCACACTGACCAGCGCGGTTGCCCCCAATGCGACTGCCCAGTAACGTTCGGATGACTTGACCAGGGAAAGGTTCTCGATAAGCACGCAGGAATAGAAGGTGCAGAAATGCCAGGCTATGAACAAGGGAAAGCCAAGAAGCCTTCGGTACGGGGGCGCGAAAAGCCTGGTTATGGAAACAATCATTTATCCTCCTGGTGGGCCCAGCCGGCATCGGGGTTTCCCGGGGGCACCCTGCCGTACAGCCCGGATGCTGCTTTGACATCCCTGAAGCCGTATGCCTCGCAGGGCACGGCCTCAAGCCGGTAAGAGCGTCTTTAGGAAAGCCCCCTCATCTGTGTGCCCCTACTATAGCCTATCTGGCCACCGCTGTCATCCCCTCGCAGCCCTCATCCCAGCGCAGCCGTCACCGCGCCGCAACAGTCATCCCCTCGCAGCCCTCATCCCAGCGCAGTCGTCACCGCGCCGCAACAGTCATCCCCTCGCAGCCGCCACCCCGCGGCGACCATCACCCCGTTGCTGCCGCCACCCCGTTGCTGCCGCAACCCCCTCGCAACAGTCATCCCCTCGCAGCCGCCACCCCCTTGCAACCATCACCCCATGCCAGCCGCCACCCCCTCGCAGCTGTCACCTGATTCAGGTGACAGGTTTTTGCCTCTCCGGGCGGAATGGCCCTGTCGTGGGGATTGTGCAGCTTCCCCAAGCCTTCTAGCATCAGCTAGTCTTGAAAACCTATGAAGACCTAAGAAGAGGAGGAACCGTGAGAGAAGAAAAACAAGACCTGGCCGACACCCCGACATGCCGTAGGGACATGAGCGAAGAAACGCTAGGTCAGGAAGGAATGAACAACGGGGTCAGCAGGCGTACGTTCTTGCAGGCCTTGGGCGGGGCAAGCGCCTTGGCGGCATCGGGCATCAGCATAACAGGCTGCGGGCCGCAAGCGAAAGAAAAAGCCAAAGCCCCGCAAAAGCTGCCTGCGTCAAGTATCGGCGGGAAGCCGATCGAGGCATATGTAGACCCCCAGACAGGCGGCCTCACCATAAACGAGGACGTATTGGTGCGCTACAGCTCTTGTTTGGGCTGCTACTGCACGTGCGGCATCTCGGTTCGCATCGACAGGGGCACCGGCCAGATGTTCGGCGTGGGGGGCAATCCCTACAACCCCAACAACGCCTACCCCTACCTGGATTTCGACCAGCCTTTGAGTGAGGCCTACCTGGTGCGCAGCCAGGCATATGGCAAGCAGGCCCAAAGGGGATCGTTATGCGGCAGGGGCAACGCGACCTTTGACGCCTACAGCCAGCCCGACAGGATAACCACCCCCCTGAAGCGTGCGGGGAAGCGCGGCGAAGGCAAGTGGAAGCCAATCTCGTGGGACCAGCTTATCGAGGAGGTCTGCGAAGGCGGCCAGCTCTTCAAAGAGATTGGCGAGGACACGGTGATAGAGGGATTCAAGGCGCTGCACGACAACACGACGCCCCTTGACCCCGATTCGCCCGAGCTTGGCCCGGTTTCCAACGGCGTCTGCCTGTTGGGCGGGCGGGGCGACGGAAGGGGCTGGTTCTCGTCCCGCTTCGTCGCATCGTACGGCACCGTGAACCAATATGGGCACGGGTCTTCGTGCGGGGGCGCCAAGAACGTCAATGTGTACAATTCAGGGAGCAGGGACCTGCGCACCGACATCCCCCATGCCGAATACATACTCTGGATAGGGCTCTTCCCGGGAGCCAACGGCAAAAGCATGCAGGGAATCGCCCTGCAATGCGCAGGTGAATTGGCAAAAGGCAAAGTGAAGATGGATGTGGTCGATCCCGTCCTGGGCAACGGCATCGTGACCCCCGCCATGAAGAACGTGCGCTGGATCCCCATTCGCGCCGCCACCAACACGGCCTTTGCCATGGGCATGCTGCAATGGATAGTGGACAACAAGGCGTACAACGACCAATACCTGGCGCTTCCGAACTACCAGGCGGCCTTGGAGGCTGGCTTCGCCTCGTACACCAACGCGACCCATCTGGTCATATCCGATCCTGCCCATCCCAACTACCGCAAGCTGTTGCGCGCCGATGAGGCCGGCGTCCAAGCCCCTGCCCCCAAAGACCCCGCCAAACCAGAGGACGCCTTCGTGGTCATAGACAAGGCAACCGGCCAGCCTGGTGCCCATAAGGCCACATCAAGCGCAGTGCTTGAATATGAAGGCGAAGTGAACGGCATTGCGGTCAGGACCGCCTTCCTGTATCAGAAAGACGCCATCTACGAACTGGGCCTCGACGAATACGCTGCCATCTGTGAGGTGGATCCCCAGACGATCATCGACATAGCCCGCGAGTTCACTTCCCACGGCACCCGGGCATCTGCAACTGGCATGGGCTCGACCGCGACCATCAACGGCTTGGACTCGGCATGCATCTACACCGTGCTTGATGCCATGATCGGCTCAGACCTCATGAAGGGCGGCATGGTTCCCCGGCGCAGCAGTGCCAAGACCATGGCCAACGGCGAACGTTACCTGCTCTCAGACAATCCCGATGCCCCCAAGAAGGCCGGCATAGCGATATCGCGCACCAGCTTCGACTACACCAAGACGTCTGAATACAAGCGCAAGCTTGCAGCCGGCCAGGACATCAAGCCCCTGTTGCCCTGGTACCCCCTTCCTGGCGTTGCCGACAACCAAGCCATCGTGTCCATCGCGAACGCCTACCCGTACCAGACCAAGATACTGTTGAACTGGATGGTGAACACCCTGCAAGCGACGCCAGGGGCAATGCGGAAGAGCATCATCGACAAGCTGAAGGATCCGGCCGTGGTGCCGCTGGTCATCACCTGTGATGTGGTCATGGGTGAACACGCCTCGCTTTCCGACTACATTGTTCCCGACACCACGCCCTTTGAAAGTTGGGGCGTAGGCACTCAGGAAGGCTACTTCAACGGCAAGGGCAACACGGTGCGCTGGCCGGTCATCGCGCCTGGTTCGATAGCGATACCAGGTGGCCGTCATGCCAATTACGAGGCCTTCATCTGCGATGTCGCCGAGAAATGCGGACTTCCTGGCTTCGGGGAAGATGCCGTGAAGGCTGTCGATGGAAGCACCTGGGGCTTCCACGACGCGGCGGACGTCTATATCAAAGGGGTCGCCAACCTTGCCTGGGATACCGTGCCGGTGGAAGACGTGACCGAGGAAGAGGCCCGTCTTCAAGGCCTGGACGGCCTGCCTAGGGCATGGAAGGACGCCCTTGCGCCCGAGGAATGGCCGAAGGTGCTGAAGGTGCTCTCTCGTGGCGGGCGGTATTGGCCGGTCGAAGAGGCATACGATGAAAAGGGACGGAGCGCCTATGGGACAGACTACATGATCAACATCTATCATGAGAAAAGGGCCATGGCAACGAACTCCTATTCATTGACAAAGGGTTCTGGCTTCATGCGCTGGCTTCCTGAAAGCTTCTCTGACTGGACCCCCCTCGAAGGTCGCTACCCACGGCAGGAATGGCCTTTTGCGGCCGTCAACTACAAGCCGCGCTTCCGTTCGATATCCCTGCTTGCCAACAGCCCGCTCATGCGCGACATCTGCCCTTCCAACTTCATCGAGATGAATGCGGAAGACGCCGAAGGGCTCGGCATCTTGGACGGCCAGCCGGTGAAGGTGCTCAACCCCACCGGTGATGTGATGCAGGCGGCTGCCATGGTGCGCGGCGGCGTGGCCAAGGGGAACTTCGGTCTGGCCCACGGCTATGGGCACTTTGCCTATGGGGCACAGGATTACGAGGTCGAAGGCACGGTTGTGAAGGGCAACCCGGAAATCGCCGCTGGGGCCAACATCACCATGATGCTCGATCCCACGGTCGAGGGCATCTTCCCGATGGCCGATCCCGAGGCAGGCACGCCAGGCCGATGCGGCGGCGTGTTCAAGATAGCGAAGGCATAGGAAGGAGCTGACAAGAATGCCTGAACCAAAAGACGAGACAACAGCCACAAACACCAAGAAGCGTTACGGCATGTTGATAGATTTATCGCTGTGTGTGGGCTGCAATGCCTGCGTGGTGGCCTGCAAGCTGGAGAACGACACCCCCCTGGGCAAGTTCAACACCTGGGTCGAAAGCTGGGATGCCGGGGTCTACCCCCAGGTTGCGCGAGCGAACCTTCCCAAGCTGTGCAACCATTGCGCTGATGCGCCCTGTGTGGACGCCTGCCCCTATGAGGCCACCTTCGCCGATGAGGCCGGCATCGTGGTGGTCGACAAGGAGAAGTGCATAGGGTGCGGCACCTGCGTATCCATCTGCCCTTATGGTGCACGCTATGTGGACAAGGAAGCCCAGAAGTGTGGCAAATGCACCTACTGCTATGGGCGTTCGACCAACGGCCTCTTGCCGGTCTGTGTGGCATCCTGCATCACGCACGCCCGGGTCTTCGGCGACCTGGACGACCCGCACAGCGATATAGCCCAAGCCGTGGCAGCGGGAAGCCCGCTGGCTTTGCGCGCAGAGCTGGGCTTCGATACCGCGACCCGCTACCTGCTGTTGGAAGAGACCTTGGAGGCGCCCGTCTGTTCGGAGGTGTTCAGGGGCGGCTACGAGAAATAAGCGGTGCGGTTGAGGCCGCGGGGCGCCCGTGGCTGGCATGTAAGGCCGCAGCCGAGGGGCGCCCGTGGCTTGCGGTTGAGGCCGCGGGCGCACAGGGCTGCAGGTGAAGTCGTGCGACCTTGAAGCAACATGCTCGGACACCCGGGGGTGACTTGTTGCCCCCCCCGGGGGGACCGAGAGCCACATATCAGGGGATGCCCTCTCCACCAGAGGGGGCATCCTGCTTGTACCGTTCACACCCAGGCAATAAGACGAAGCACCCAAAGATCCAATCGTCGTTTTGGGCTTGTCCCTTGAATCCCAGCACAAGTCAAACGCTTGAAGGTAAGGCATAAAGCCTTACCCTCCGACTGGTGTGCGATCAGTAACCCCGTCTTGTTCAGCCTTTTCTATTTTTCATAAGAAAATAGATTTAAGGCCTGCGGTGTGCTATGCTGGTGGCATGTTCAGCCTAGGTATCACATGGTATATGTTCTTTGCCGGAGTGGGAAGCGGCCTTTCCTTCGTCGTGTTCGTGCTGGATAGCTTCCTGGGCTTTTTCAAGCCACGGCTTTTCAAGCAGTGCCGCCCTTTGATAGCCCCTGGGCATATGACGGGGCTTGCGTTGGTGGCTTTGGGTGCGGTCTTCCTGTTCTTCGACCTGGGGCGCGCCGATAGGCTGCTCGACCTCTTCTTGAACCCCCGCCTCACCGTGCTCGTCTGCGGTGCTTGGTCGTTGCTGCTGTTCGTGGCCTTGGTCAGCGGCCAGCTTGTGCTGCGTCTGCGCATTCCCGAAGAAACCCCCAGACCTGTGCATATCGCCGTGCGGTGGGCAGGCGCAGCAAGCGCCTTGGCGGTGATGTCGTACACCGGCATCCTGTTGTGGGACTTGCATGCGGTGCATTTCTGGAACTCGTTCCTGTTGCCGGTGCTCTTCTTGTTGTCATCGCTTTCGGGCGGGCTTGCCTTGGTCATGCTTCTCGGCTTCATCCGGCAAGACGAAGGCGTCCCTTTCAAGCATATGGCAGTGCTTACCAAGGCGCACCTTCCTCTGATGCTGACGGAGCTGTTGGTCCTTGCTGCCTATCTGGTGCTTGCCTTGCAACGCTCGCCGGTTGCCGCCGCATCTGCCAAAGAGCTGCTATCCGGCACCTATAGCCTGCTCTTCTGGGGCGGTGTGGTACTGTGCGGCTTCGCGGCGCCTTTCGTGCTGGGGCTTCTTGCCCGCCGCAAGCTTACCGAGCCGGTGCTCGCGCAGTATTCCCTATCCCTTCTGGCAGGCGCCTTGGCCCTTCGGTACTGCTTCCTTGTGGTGGGCGCTCACCCCGCGATGTAGGGGAAGGCGAAAGTGCAGGACATGAGAGACGGAATGAATGTCAATGGATGATTTTGCAATAGACGAGAAGAGCGGGGTGCCTGTCTGGGTCCAGCTGCGCAACCGCCTGCTCTACCTTATCACTTCGGGGCATTACCGGGTGGGCGACCAACTGCCCACCGTCCACAAGATGGCGGTCCTGCTCAAGATAAACTACAACACGGTCAACAAAGTGTACCAAGGCCTCGAGCGCGACGGCCTGATCGTGTCAAAGCGGGGCCAGGGCACCTTCGTGACCGAGCCGACCGACCAAGGCACGGGAAGGCCCACCAGCACGGTAGATCTCATCACCGACGAGTACCTGGCGCGGATGAGGGATCTGGGGCTGGTTGCCGCTGATATCGAGCTCATGGTCAAGAGCCGTCTAGAGAAAGAGGGGAAGCGATGAGCCGGGAAACAAGGGAACAGGGGATAAACCGCAGGGCGTCTGTGCCTCCAGAGCGCGAAAGGATGAGAAGGGACGACTTCAGCCTGGTTGCCCCGCCCGCAAGAGGGAACCGGAAGACCAGCCGAAACGGTATCTACCTGGTATATACCGTGTTGTTCTGCTTGGTGTTTTGTGCCATCGCAGGGGCGGTGGCCTGGTATTGCCAGGAAGTCACGGCATTGGCCGTGTTCCTCGCCCTTGCGGGGGCAGGCCTGGTCGCCAACATGGTGCATATCGCCATGGATTGGGAGAAATGTGTCATCGTGCGTTTCGGGAAGGTGGCCCGTGTGGCAGGCCCTGGCCTGTTCCTCACCATTCCCTTGGTGGAGTTCATCACGGCGCGGGTCGACCAGCGCACGATCGCAACAGCCTTCAATGCCGAAGAGACCTTGACAAGCGATCTGGTGCCGGTGGATGTCGATGCCGTCTTGTTCTGGATGGTCTGGGATCCGCAGAAGGCCTGCACCGAAGTCGAGGACTATTCCCGGGCGGTCTCGTGGATGGCACAGACCACCATGCGAAACGCCGTGGGGGCCCTGAGCATTGCCGAGCTTGCCACCCGTCGCGACCAGCTGGACCATGAACTGCAGGAGATAATCGCCCAAAAGACCGAGGCATGGGGCATCACCATCCTCAGTGTGGAGATCCGCGACATACTCTTGCCCAAGGAGCTTCAGAACGCCATGTCGCGGGAAGCACAGGCTGAACGCGAACGCAACGCCCGCATCATCTTGGCTGAAGTCGAACAGGACATATCCGAGATGTTCGCCGGTGCCGCCGCTGTGTACAAGGAAGAGGAGATAGCCCTTCAGCTGCGCACCATGAGCCTGGTCTACGAAAGCGTGAAGGACAACGGCGGCGTGGTGGTGGTACCCAGCGCCTTCAGCGACGGCTTCAACGGCCCTGCCGGTGAATTGGTGAAGAAGCTGACAAAGTAGCCAAACAACGCGATGAAACCGACCCAGGCGGGCGGTCCAGCGGCACAGGGGAGGCGGGCACAGGGCGGACATAGGGACAGGGGGCAGGCGGGCACA
>JAIRPR010000011.1 GCA_031256895.1 Coriobacteriaceae bacterium | reverse complement strand
GACTAAGACGCGAACGGCACCAAGTGAGGAGAATGCATGGCACCCGAAAAGAAGCTCTACCGCGCGAGAGATTCCTTGGCTGGCGGCGTTTGTGCCGGCATAGCCGATTATTTCAACATCGACCGCATCATCGTGCAGATACTCACGGTTGTCTTCACGGTGATGACGGGTGGTCTGGTTGTGGTAGCCTATATCGCCCTGTGGATCATCGTTCCTCGCGTGCCTGATACCGGCATACCGGTGGAAGTGGAGCCGCATGAAGTCCGATCGGACACCTACGGCCAGATCAATTACCCGCCGAAGCAGGAATATCCTGGCACTCAATCAGGTGCGCCGCATCATCCCTCCAATGAAGCCTATGCGAATTCAGCCCATATGCCGCCGGTGCCGCCTCCTGATTTCCCCTTGTGCGCCGTGCCTGTCCCTGGGTTGGTGTCCGGGGTATCGGCCGGTCATTCAATGGGAATGCCTCCTGGGGGCACTCCGGTCGTTCCCTTGACAGGTGTGCCGGTGCCGCCCGAGGCAGCGCAGGCACCGCCCGAGGCAGCGCAGGCACCGCCCGTGACGTCGCCAACTTCGTCGCAGGCACCGCCAGTGACGTCGCCAACTCCGTCGCAGGCGCAGCAGGGGACATCGCCAACGACACCGCAGGCGCAGCAGGGGACATCGCCAACGACACCCCAGCCCCAGCCTCAGCCCCAGCCAGTAAGCCATTCCAAGCAGGCACCGATGAAAGGCATTCTTTGGCTGGGCTTCATCCTGCTTTTTATAGGCGTCTGTGCCCTGTTGAACCTGTTCGTAAGAGGGGTGCATTGGTGGCAGTTCTGGCCGCTCATCTTCGTGATAACCGGTGTCGGGCAGATGGTGGTGCCCGGAAAGGAGGGTCATAGGGCAGATCACTTCATAGGCGGACTTATGCAGTTTGCCTTCGGAGCCACCATTTTGCCGTTCACCTTGGGTATCGTTGCTTGGTCAAGCCTGTATACCATATTCGCGCACCTTTGGCCTGTCCTGATCATCATGTGCGGTTTCTTCATGCTTGGTGCCGCGACGCATGCCTCCGTCTTCAAGCTGTTGGGTGGCCTTTGCTTTGTGGCCTTCTGTTTTTGCGGCTTGCTCTGGTTCTCTTTGCCGGGATTGACAGAGGCAATCAGCCTGCTGTTGCCGACAGGGCAAGTGTACGTGTTCGATTTTGAGGTCGGTATCGCCCCGCTCGACTTCGATTTACGCCCGCTTCCTTGACGGTCCTTCGAGAGAGAGCAGGCAGCACAAAGGGCTCGAACAACGCAGGGAGCTGAAACAGCCTACCCACACATTAGGTAGGGGCACTTACGATTGGGGGTGTTTCTTCACTACATATAGGGTCAATGATCTTTGTGCCAACATTGGAAAAAAGGCTTCCGCGCAGACATTTTCAGATGAGAGCGAACAAGAAGATCGCCCCGATCATATATATGAAAAATAGGATTAATCAGGTATTTCACAAAAAACAAACAAAGCTCCTGCGAATATAGAACAAACCATGGAGTATTATAATCAGGATTGTTACAAAGCCATTCCTGGAGTAGAATGAACACAGTCAAAACAGCATAGAAGCGTTCCTCGACAGCAATCCATCTCACAATTTACTAGGCTGTCCCCGTCTAGGCGGTTAGTTTCGTTACTGTAAAACGAAAGGCATTTCAGTTTGGCGCGTAAATCATACAACACCGTGCGCAAACCGCACAGGAAGTTCATCGCTATTACAAGCATGGCAGCCTGTGTGGTTGTTGTCGTTGTTGCGATAATCGGCTTTAACGTTGCCTTCGCGGGAGCTGGTGGCATCAGTACGCCCATCTTCGGTTTTGGTGGGGCAGCACAACAGGTCGGTGCAGACGAGGCTTCTGGCCTGAATATCGCCTACACAGGTGCCAGCGAGACATCGGTGCTCACCAAGACCTCGAACCGAAACATCGATAAAGCAGTCGATCAGCTGCTGGCCAAAGAAGAGGCGGAGCGCAAAGCTGCCGAAGAAGCTCGCATTGCCGAAGAAGCCCGAAAGAATGCGGAGCTTGCCGCCTTACAGGCGCGTTCTGCAGGGGATGCCGCCACGGCAGGCCTCGACCCTGTTGATTGGACTATCGGACATGACGCTTTTGTGAACACTTGGGCTGCCCGCATCGATGCCTATCTTGCCGGGTCTCCCCTGGAAGGCCAAGGTGCGACTTTTGCCGAGGCAGCGTGGACCTATGGTATTGACCCGCGGGTCTCTCCCGCCATCTCGAACACCGAAAGCTCGAAGGGCAGGGTATGCTTCCTGTGGCATAACGCCTGGGGTTGGGGTCAGTCTTCCTGGAGCAGTTGGGAAGAGGCGATTGATGCCCACGTGAGCGGCCTGGTCAAGGGTGGCTATGGCCCTATGATAACCTATGCAGGCGCCCAGCGTTACTGCCCTCCCAATTATGACAACTGGTACCGCAATACCACGCAACAAATGGCTTTGATTTAGCCCTTCTCCGACAACACCCAAGCCCTGTCACAACCCAATAATCAGACATGCATCAGGCAAAGGCTCAGGTTTTGTATATCTCCTGCCGGGAGTCAAAGAACCAAGCCGTCAAGGACCAACGCTATCGCATTTTGAAACAAGTGGCAGAAAGGATGCTGGCTTTTTAGACATGAGACCTGAACAGTTAACACTTCGTAACTGTTCGGATCCCAGGCAATAAGATGAAGCACACAGAAATACAATCGTCATTTTGGATTTGCCCCTTAAATCTGAACGCACGACAAACGTTTCGATTAAAGGCCTAAAACCTTACATTCCGGCAGGTGCGTGAACTATTACCCCTCTTCTGTAATCTCTGAGGGCAATGGACCGAATGGTGTGAACATTATGCTTATGGGGTGATAAAATTGTCCTATCTTATCCTTTAAGCTTGTCTTGACACCACGATTCGAGGACAATGCAACAATGATGAGCGAAAAACGCGACACAAGGCGTTTGCGAAATGCGGCATTGGACACTGACCGCTTTTCCGAGCAGGACCGAAAGCAACGTAGGGAATCTTCTTCTTCGCAGGCTCCCCCGCGTCTTTATTTGCGCCATGATACTTTCGATGTAGCGAACTACGGCACCCAAGGAAAAGAAGGCACTCGGTTCCGCACGCAAGAACAGGATTCGCCTCGAAGGGATAGGCCTTTCGCTGAGGCGTACTCCCGACGGGTGTCCCACGGCGATTACACCCAGCACATCAAGAAGAAGAAGCGTAAAAAAACCCTTTTAATCACTCTGTCGCTGATCCTGGTAGCTGCCTTGGGCTTGGTAGGCGCAGCGCTGGTGTTTTATCAGACCATTTCCGATAACCTTCATGAAGGGCTTGACCCTGACCTCCAAGACGTGCTGGTCAAGACGGATTTGGCCAAAGAGCCTTTCTATATGTTGCTCATGGGAACCGATGGCTCAAGCGAACGGACGTCTTCAGAAGAATTCGGCGGCGACAACTTCCGCTCAGACAGCATCATGTTGGCTCGCATCGATCCGGTGAACAAGAAGGTCACCTTGGTGTCCATCCATAGGGATACCTTGGTCGATATGGGGGAATATGGCCAGCAGAAACTCAACGCTGCACATGCCTTCGGAGGGGCAAGCCTTTCCGTACAGATGGTGAGCAAGCTGGCCGGGGTACCGATATCGCATTATGCCGAGATAAACTTTGATGGTTTCAGTGATATCGTGAACGCGTTGGGGGGAGTAGAAGTGAATGTCCCCGTAGAAATTGACGATGATGACGCAGGCGGCTATCTTGCCAGGGGCACCCAAATACTCAATGGAGAACAAGCGCTGGTCCTATGCCGTTCCCGCAACACGTACCAGGAATATGGCGATCCGGATTCCTTCCGCGCAGCAAATCAGCGCTTGGTGATAGGAGCAATTGCCAAGAAGCTGCTCGGCTCCGACCTGGCCACAATGGCATCAACGGTGACTGCGCTCAGTCAGTACGTCACCACCGATCTGGAAATAACCGATATTATCGGCCTGGCGCAGGCAATGCGTGGCCTTGATTCTGCAACCGACATCTATTCGGCAATGGAACCTGCCACCTCTGCCTATATCGACGAGGTCTGGTACATGCGGACGGATACAGCGAAATGGAAGGCCATGATGACACGGGTAGACCAGGGGCTGCCGCCAACTGAAGATGACCTGATTGACGATGAAACGGGCACCGTGTTGGCCAGTACGGGGAAGGATCTATCGGCCTTGGGGGGTGTGGGCAACCGTTCGGGCACGATAGCGGTATTGAATGGCACCGACATCACCGGCGCGGCAACCGCAGCAGGGAAGAAACTGCGTGTCCTTGGCTACACCGTTGACGTCGGCAATGCTGATGCCTCCGATTATCCCCAGACCTTGGTGATTTACGACGACCCCTCCAAAGCCCAAGAAGCCCAAGAGATTGCTGAAGCTATAGGTCGGGGAAAGGCACAGGCAAACGACGGCACCTATGTTTATGTTGGTGACTTCCTGGTGGTTATTGGGGCTGACTGGTCCTAAAGCGCGAAGTGGCGGGGAACCGCCAAGAGCGGGGTGAACCGCCAAGAGGGGGGGGAACCGCGAAGAGCGGGGCGCACAAGCAGGATTCAAGAAAGAGAAGAACGCCCAAAACTCGGTCTTACGAAACACGCAGGGGCATATAATCTGCCTTTGCGTGTTTCGGTCTATAAAAAGCAGGGTGGGCAATAGCAAGTGATACAAAAATTGCCGTTCTACCCCGTTGTCGGGGTAGAACGGCAACAACAAAATGGACGCACCCGGAAACCTGTGCCTTCGGTGTACGAGCGCGTCAAGGAACTAAAGGCTTATGTCAATGCCTTTGCCGGCGGCGTTCTGCCCGGCCAAACGCCCAAAGGTAAGGGCTTGGGCCAAAGAGATGCCGGCGACGGTCACGGGGTATTCCACCAAGTAGCGTCCGCCCATGGTGTTCCCACACACATACAGGCCCCCTATGGCTTCACCTTGGTCGTTGACGGCTTGCAGCTTCATGTTGACTTCCAGGCCGCCCATGAGGACCAGCATTCCAGCGCTTCCGAAGGCACAGGCATAGTAGGGTGCCTTCTCAATGGGGAACATGCGACGGGCATCCTTGCCGAAATCCTCGTCTATGCCCTTTTTGCACAGCTCGTTATAACGGGCTATTTGAGCTTTAACGGTATCGACGGGCAATCCAATGCCTTTTGCCAGTTCATCTAGGGTGTCTGCCTTCAAGGTGACGGATTCCTCCACCATGGCTTTGGTGGTATACCCAAGGCCGAAGCCTGCGAGCACCGTCTTGAATTGATCGACTTGATCGTCGGGTACGAAATGGTTCACATAGCCATGGCCGTCAGGCATGTGCTGGATCTGTTCGGGCCATGCCGCATCGAAGATCTGCCACGATTTGATGCCGGCTTCGGCAGCCTTGGGGTCAAGGGAGGCAGGCTGGCGGGAAAGCTGATCGGCAATAGGCTGACCAGGGATGTCCTCATTCATGAAGCGCTTGCCCTCCATATTGAGCTGAAGATAGCTGTCGACACCCAAGGCACCGCCCATATGATGGGTCATCGGTGCGAGCGGACCGAGCTCCATGTGGGCCCCTGCCCATATCCCCATAAGGTGCCCGTCGCCTGTATCGGCAGGGGCACCGTTCGCATCCATGGTGGTATAGTAGCAGGCGAACTCATTTGCCCAGGGCACATAGTAGTGGCGCATCTCTGGGTTGTTGCCGAAATCACCCGTTGCAAGCACGACCGCTTTGGCGTTGATGCGGGTATAGTTCTTGTCTTTGTCGCAGACATAGGCTCCCGTCACCGCGCCGCCCTCAACGATGAGCTGTTCGCCCCAGGTAGAGAAGATGAACTCTGCCCCTGCCTTTTCTGCTGCGGCAAGTGCGGCATCAAGCGTCCATTGCATGTTGGGGTTGGCCGTGATGGTGCCATGGAAATAAGGATAGAATTCGGTCTTGTAGTCGTATCCGGCAAGGGGTGGGAAGCATTTCGGGCGGATATAGTAGGGGTTATCGGTCTGCTTCTCTGCGGCAGTGCTGGTCAATACCTCGAAATCGGCACCTTCGACGAACCAGTCGAAATCTGCACCGGAATGATCGTACCAATAATCAATGAAGGCAGGGGTGGGGCGATAGCACATGTCCTTCATGAGCTGGTTCATCACGGTGCCCTTGTCTGCCCACTTGATGCCAAGGTCCTTCTGTATCTTTGAGCCGATGACCCCGAAATCGCCCGCCATTGACACAGCGGTCAGTTGGGGGGCTTTGTCTATCCCTATCACCTTTGCGCCCTCATCGCTCGCTGCTTTAGCGGCAGCACAGCCCGAAAGCCCCAGGCCGATGACCAGGACATCACATTCCTTCGTTTCCTTGACTGAGGAAGGCACAGCAGGAGGGGTCATGAAGTCCGGAACGAACGCCGACGGAGCACCGCCAGGGGTGCCGTTGTTGCCCGCAGACGTCGTTGTGCTTGTTCCATTCGCTTGGCCAGAGGCAGCGTTGCCTTCTGTCTTGCCCTGTGCGCAGCCCGCCAAGCCTGTGCCGGCAACAACCGCCGCAGTCGCAGCGGCTGCACCCAGTCCCAAGAATGCGCGCCTGCTCAGGTCGGCTTGCTTGCCCTGACGGCCTTCTGCCTTTGAAGTGGCCTCAAGGCTCGAGGTGTCTGTTGTCTCTCTTGTTCCTTTTCTGTCGGTCATTATGGTTCCTCCTTTTTCGGTTCCAGAAGCACAATTGCATCATGAAGCATAGTTCTGCAAGCATTGCTTTTCATCACCAGCCGGGTGGTGAATTCTTGCCGAGCAAGAGGAATGTTTCCCACCTGAATCGGGTGAGGCAGCAACTATCAGGCACGACCGCCAACGGGAAATCATCTCTCTCTTGGTGCCGCAAGGGCGTCTGAGGCATTATACTTGTGCCCAAGGAGGAAAGGAAGTGATTTGAGATACCTGTTCGACCTTGTCGCACATGCCAGAATGCGCGATATGTTCTATTTCAGCGGCTATGCCCTTTACCTGGTTTTCAGCTATATCAGCTTTCATTCCGCCACGCTTCTTTCTTCGGGGGGTGGGATCGGGCATCATTTCGAGGTGCTTTTCCTTGCGGCAACCCTGGGCGCACGGATCTGCGTCTACTTCGTCATTGCGGCAATGGGCAGCAGGTTCGAAAAGCTTACCACGACTGCCCTTGTCTGTGTGACGGTCAGCCTGGCGATATGTGGGCTTTTAGTCACCGGGATGGTGTTCCAGTTCTCTTCGGAACTTTCAGCGGAAAAGGTCTTGCCCTGGCTTTTAGGGGGGAGTGTGCTTCTTGGCAGCGGGGATGCCCTGGTGGTCATGCTGTGGGCTCGATTCTCTGCAACACTGACGCTAAGAAGCGTGTATCTGTATGTGGTATTGTGCAATATGGCAAGCCTGGCCATCTATTGGGCAGCCACCCTGCTTCCAACAGAGCTTGCGGTAGGTCTGGCTGCGGTGCTTTTCGGAGCCACGGCGTTCTGTTCCAAGAGGGCTTTAGATGTTCGCCCGCCATTCACCTGGGAATACTCGAAACCGGTCTTTTGGGGAAGCCTGCGCAGGCTGTCGCACCCCATAGTGGGCACTTCCATCCTGTGCTTCATGGCTGGGCTCATGCTTCAGATATCCGGACAGCAGGAGATTCCTCTTTCCTCGTTCCAGCAGGTCTCGCTTGCGTCGAGTGCCGTGGTGGTGCTGTTCTTGCTGCTGCCGCCCCTTCTGGTGAAAAGACCGCTTCGGATCGGGCGCATGTATGCTGTTGCCTTGCCGCTTTCTGCTGCCGGTTTCTTGCTGCTGCCGCTCATCTGGAATGCGGCTGGGGGTATTGTGAATTCTTTTGCCCAGCTTGGTTCCATGTTGGCAAGCATCATACTGTGGTGCATGCTTGCTGCAGCAGCCCACGATACGAAGCTGCCCTCAAGCCTGCTGTTCGCGATTGCCCTGATCTGTCCGAATGCTGCACAGTTGGCAGGCACCCTTATGGGGTACCTGAATGCCGACACCTTAAGGCAGAGCGATCTTGTCCTGACGGCCGTCGCTCTGGTGGCGGCGTACTTGTTGTTCATGGTTGCCCTGTTCCTTTTCAAGGACAAGAGCCTTAAGGGGGAAGAAGACCTGGGCAACGGGCTGGGTGGATCTCTCGAGCATTTCGCACAACGTTGTGCAGCAATCGCTGAGACCCATCATTTCACCCCGCGGGAAGCGGACATCTTTGTGCTGCTTGCCCACGGTTTTACCATCCCCTTTATCTCTGAGAAGCTGTTTGTCTCAGAAAACACCGTGAAATCCCATGTCAAAAGCATCTATCAAAAACTCGGTATCCATGTGCGCTCGGAATTGATAGAGCTGGTGAGCAAGTCATGAACATCACGGTGGTTGCTGTCGGCAAGCTGAAGGAGAGGTACTGGTCAGATGCCTGCGCTGAATATCTCAAGCGCTTGCAGCCCTATGCCAGCGTTGTGGTGAAGGAATGCGCAGACATCGACCCCGCGAAAGCCGGAGGCACGCAGGCAGCGCTTGAGAAGGAAGGTGCCGCCATCCTTGCTGCTATTCCCAGTCAGGCATACGTGGTGTTGTTGGCAATCGAAGGCAAGGCACGCTCGAGCACGGAATTCTCAGCCCTTCTCGACCATCTGGCACTTGAGGGGAAGAGCAGGCTGGCCTTCATCATAGGCGGATCGGAAGGGGTTTGCCCTGAGGTGCGTGACCGGGCAGATGAAACCCTTTCGTTCGGGCCGGTCACCCTGCCCCACAACCTGGCTCGGGTGGTCCTGCTCGAACAGGTCTACCGCGCCTTCAAGATCCTGCGCGGCGAACCTTATCACAAGTAGCCCTGCCGCAAGCCGCCCTGGTGAAAGCCAAACTGCCACAGGCCGCCTTGCCTCAAGACGCCCAGGCGCAAGCCGCCCTGTCGCAAGCCGTCCTGCCACAGGCCGCCCAGGCGCAAGCCGCCCTGCCACAGGTCATCAAGTGCAGGGTCAGAGGATCCCTTCAAGGCGCAGCAGGCTTGTCTTGCGGTCAAGGCCGCCGGCATAGCCGGTGAGGCTCTTATCCGCGCCAATCACGCGATGGCAAGGGATGACCAGCGAGATGGGGTTATGGCCCACGGCACCGCCCACTGCTCGTGCCCCAGGATGTTGCCTTCGCCTAGGCAGGGAAGCGTCCTGCTTTTCCTCTTCGATGCGACGGGCGATAGCGCCGTAGGAGCTTGTCTGTCCGTAGGGGATCTCTTGCAGGATGCGCCAGACCTTTTGCTGGTAAGCAGTGCCGCAGGGCGCAAAGGCGAAGTCGATTGCCGGGTCTTTGCCCGCGAAATAGGATTCAAGCCAAGAAGAGAGCTTCCGGAATACGGGGTGGGTCGGCTCTTGTTCCCATTGGTCGGCATCTGCGGGGAAATAGCGTTGCCCTTCGAACCAAAGGCCGACCAGCGATTCATCGTTTACCGCGGCAAGCATGGTGCCCAAGGGCGATTCCAGGTAAGCTTTCTTCATAATGACCTCCAAAGGTTCATGGCAGCGTAGGAGCGCCAGGGCTTCCACGGCTTAGCCGCTTCTAAGATGCGCTTCGGCGAAGGGTAGTCGTTGAGCCCCCATGCCCGCTTGAGCGCAAGTTTGATGCCGTAATCGGTGTGAGGGAAGGCATCAGGCCAGGCTAGTGCCCGCATGGCCAGGTAGTGTACTGTCCATGGGCCGAAGCCTGGCAGTGCCAGCAGCCGTTCCATCATAAGGGGGACATCGGCCGTAGGCGAAAGCATGACCTCACCTGAAGCGAGGGCTTCTGCGAGGGCACGGATGGCACGGGCGCGTGAGCCGGTGATGCCGAGAGGCCCCAACACATCTTCGACCGGCTGCGGCAACGCGGCCAAGGCTTCAGGGCTGGGAAAGACATGGGTAAGCCCGGCTATCGGTGTTGGGACTGGTTCGCCCAGTATTTCTACCAGGCGGTTTGCCAGGGTACGAGCCGCTTTGACCGTGACCTGCTGCCCCAACACGGCACGGACCGCCATCTCGAAGCCATCGAAGGCGCCGGGCATCCGCAAGCCTTCGCGGTTCATTCCCGGCTTCAGCTTGTCCATCGAGGCTAAACGCCGATGGATGAGCGTCGGGTCGCAATCCAGGTCGAAGAGTACCCGGATCCGCGCAAGGACAGGAGAAAGGACGGGGAGCAGTGAAGTTGCCACGATTGCGGACAAGGCGTTCCTCGCCGGTGTGTGGCGCACCTGTATCCAACCGGTATGGAAGGTACCGCCCTGTTGGATGCGGACAGCCCGTAGGTACGCCCCGTCTTCCACCCGGTCGATGCGGTCGATGGTGCGGCTGCCAAGGAAATCTAACAGCAGTTCCCAATCAAAGGGCGGGCGGTAGGCAAGCAGCAAGGTGATGCTGTCACCGTCGACGAGCCCCTGTCCATCGAAGCGCGCATCATGCGATGCCAGCATCTGGTGAAACGCGTCATGGTTTGTGGTCAGATTCTCCATGCTCATGATAGTACACCTGAAAAGCCCCAATGACTAGTCATTTTTGGATATGATGATGGAATAGGGAACGGAAGGGGTGCATGCGGGGACTGTGCGACCAGGAAGGTGCCCCGCGCCTGCGTCGGATCGGGTGCGCTTTGTGCCCACGCCGGATGGGGACGTGCCCCGCGTCCGCGCCCGCGTCCACGTCGGACGAGGAAGCGCCTCCAGGAACGCGTCCTGCCCCCATGCAGGACCTGGTGCGCTTTGTGCCCACGCCGGATTGGCAGGAAACAGGCAACGCCCATGCGGGTATGGCGTGGGCGTTGCCTTAAGATCGTGAAGCTAGTATTCGTAGGGCAGGTTCAGGATGCGTCCGGTCCCTTCGCCTGACTTCTGGGCATCCTGATGGGGACGTATCAGGATCGAAGGGGCGGTGGTCGGAAGCGGCAAAGGCTCAACAGCATCCGTCGTATCCGGGTATTTCGCCTGCAAGGCCTCCTGTTCGCCAAAATCCAAGGCACGCTGGTTGCAGGATACGACACAGAGGGGCAGCTTGTCCTGTGCCAGGTAGTCGCGGCACATGTCGCATTTGACCTCTTTGCCTGTCCGTTCATCGAGCATGGGTATCATATAGGGGCAGGCGGTCTCACAGCTTCCGCAGCCAATGCATATGTCCTGGTTGATCCAGACTGCCCCGGTCTGATCGTCTTTGGCAATGGCATCGACCGGGCATACCGCCATACAGGCAGGCGCCGCGCAATGGTTGCAGGCGGCAGAGACGAAGTAGCGGAACACCCCTTCGGGCACATGATGGGAGCCTTTGTCCACCCACTTCCCCCCGCCATAGGTCAATACCCTGCGCCATACGAGGGCTGCTGGTAGCTCGTTCTTCTGTTGGCAGGCCACTTGGCAGGCCTTGCAGCCGGTACAAACGCGGGAATCAAAGTAAAATGCCATTTGAGCCATGGTTCACTCACCTTCCTTCAAGGGGATCCTGGCTGGCCAGGTGTAATCGGCCGGCAACGGCTCCCCATTCCATTTCTCTACCTCGACAAGGGTCGAGTTGTATGCCTGTGAGCCGTAGCCCATGGGGCGTGCGCCGATCAGCGTGTTCGAGCAGCCCCCACGGTCGATGCCTTCCTCGTCGAAATCGTCCCATGACCCATGCCAGACCTGGGCGACCCCAGGCATGACGGATTCAGTGACTGCCAGGTTGCGCAATATCTTGCCAAAGCGGCTTGAGATCAAAACGGTATCGCCTGTCTTCAAGCCCCGAGCCTGTGCGTCCAAGGGGTTCATGACGAACTCCCGGGGATGTGCCCGGCGCAGCCAGGGCAGGTCGTTCAAGCAGGTGTGGGTTCCCCGGATGGAATGCGGCGTGACTATCTGTATCGGGTAGGGGCCTTTTACCTTGTTTTCCCAATCGATGAAGGAATCCTCGTAACTGTCGAAGGTCTTGCGGTACCGGGGCGAGCATTGGACGTCGTCCTCGAACATGAACGCTTCAAAGACCCGCTTCAGTTCGGAACAATAGATCTCGAGCTTGCCGCTCTTGGTGCTCAGGGGGTTGCCTTCGGGGTCGGCGCGGAAGGCAGCACTGGTGTTGGCTTGGCTGGCCATCTCATAGAAATCGCCTGGTTCGCGATGCAGGACATAACCTCCCTGGTCAAGGGTCTCCCTAAAGCCTATGATGCCTTCCTGTGGGGTGCCCTTCACGCCGTAGCTGTCGATGTCCTCCTGTGTGATGGTGACCAGGGGCACCATCTGTTGTTTCTCAGGGCTCAGATAGATAGCGCCTGCCACCTGGTCGAAGAAGAGCTGCTTGTCTGAGAAGGGGTGGACGTCATCGGGATCGACGCCCAGCTTCCTGGCAAGCTCGCGTTCCAGATACCGCGATGTCTTGCATTCAAAGGGCGGCTCGATTATCTTCTCCATCCAATAGAGCACATTGGTAGGAGCGCCCAAGGTGGGGAAGACATAGCCTTCTTCTTCCCAGGCAAAGGTGTCAGGGAACACGATGTCTGCATATTTCGACTTTGCAGAAAGCGAGATGTCGTGGCACACGACGAACTCCAAGGTACGGTAAGCCTCGACGGATTTGACGGTGCCGCTGGTCGAGTTGATGAAGTTGTTGCCCAGGCCGAAGTTCACGATGTTGACGATGCATCTCAGGTCGATAGGCACCTTGCCACGCGATGGCGCCGTGAATTCCTTGTTCAATATGGCGTCTGCCGTTTCGGAATAGGCGATGGCGGTGATGGTGGTGTCGAAGGGGTCGTCATAGCCGTAACCTCCCCAGACCGCCGATTTCGGGAACACCGGGTTCGATATACGGGGGTCGGGGCTTTGTCCGGGGTAGATCCAAGAAGCGGCGTCTTCGCCTAAGCTGCGGTAGCCAGCCAGGCCGCCGACGCAGCCGCCCTCGATGCCGACATTGCCGGTCATCCAGCCTATCGTGTGGGCTGCATGACCTGACCCACGGCCGTTGGAGGTGCGCCACATGGCCTGGCTGCTGATGTCGAAGAGGCAGGGCTTGATGGTGGCCATGTCGGTCGCAAGTTCCCGTATCTGCTTGGGGTCTGTGCCGCATATCTCAGAAGCCCATTCCGGCGTCTTGGGCGTGCCGTCATAGGTCCCCAGGACGTAGTCCTTGAAGTTCTCTTCAACGGGGGCACCTTCAGGCATATGGTCAGCATCGAAACCGACGCAGCACCGGTCGAGGAAGTCCTGGTCTTGCAGGTTGTTCTCTATCATGTGGTAGGCCATCCCCAAAAGCAGGGCGCTATCGGTCCCCGGGCGCACGGGCACCCAGATAGCCCCCAGGGCGACTGCGCTGTTGTTGTAGTCGGGGGCCACCGAATAGATCTTGGCGCCTGAGTCCTGCCTTATCAGCTGGTGGCGGTAGAAGGCGGTGGTGGCACTGGTGAAAGCGGTGTTCTTGCCCCAAAGGACTATCAGCTTCGCGTTCTTGCGGGTGAGGAAGCGGTCGATGCCAGGGCTTTGGGGCAGGTCGCCCCGAAAGAGCTTCTCTGCCAGGATGGAATCTCCCGTCGAGGTGGTCCCGAACAGGTCAACCGCGCCTCCGACATGGTTCAAGACCTGGCATTGCGAATAGATGGCTTTGTTGCCATAGGCGCCGACGATCCGCTTGAGCTCAGAAGCAGTAAGCTCCAATGCCTCGTCCCAACTGATGCGTTCCCATTCGTCCCTGCCGCGCAAATGGCCGTTATGGTTGACCCCGCCGGGGTTCCAGTTCTTGCGCTTCATGGGATATTTGAGGCGTTCTGCACCATAGACCCTTTGACGGTGCGCCAGGCCACGGTGGCAGCCCCTTCGTTGAGGGTTGTCGCGGCTGTCCTCGTAACGGTCGTCGGTCTTCATCCGCACGACCACGCCGTCCTTCACCAGGGCGAAGTTCGCACAATCGGAACCGCATCCGCTCATATTGCGGCAGAGTGCGGGCTTCCATTCGCCTTCTTCTGCCTTGAGCCCTCCGCCTTGCCCAACGGGAGCCTCTTTGCTGGGTGCGCAGGCTACAAAGCTTCCGGCTAAGGCCGTCGCTCCTCCCAGAGCCGCGCTCCAGGTGAGGAAGGAACGGCGGCTGAGCAGCCCCTTCCCCTGTGTGGTTTTGTCCATATGGAACCTCTCTCGATACCGGTTTCCAACAGCACATCGTTTGACGTTCTCCTTCCAGTGAACTACAAAGCCGCCAGACGGGTCAATTTCCAAGGTACTGAAAACTTGCGGGGGCATGTCGCAGGGAGGCCCCCCGATTGCATCACCTGTATCATTCGGGAATCTCTGTAGCACATGAGGTCACAAACGTGCCTTATTGTAGCGGGCGGAAAGGGCGTCGTCCGCACTGGGAGCGCCCAGGGTACGCCCGTCGTCCGCCCTGGGTACGCCCTGGGAGCGCCTGTCGTCCGCCCGTCGTCCGCCCTGGGTACGCCCTGGGAGCGCCCAGGGTACGCCCGTCGTCCGCCCTGGGAGCGCCCGTCGTCCGCCCTGGGTACGCCCTGGGAGCGCCTGTCGTCCGTCCGTCGTCCGCCCTGGGTACGCCCTGGGAGCGCCATTGCCTCCCCGCAGTGAAGCATTCTGAAAAGAGCATGTCCCAAGCCAGGATAGAGGCTTATAATAAGGCCAGAAAAGGAAAGGCGCGAGAGGTGAAAGAGGCTGCAATGGCGGAAACGAACGAAGCAATCAAGCAGGCCTTCAAAGACATGCTTGACGGTACCAGCTATGACAAGATAACAGTGTCTGCTCTGTGCAAGAAGCTGGGCATATCGAGAAGGACCTTCTACCGGCACTTCGAAACGCTCGATGATGTCGTTGAAGCCTTGGTGTATGACGACTTCATCGGCCCGGTGAGAAGCATCCGTGCCACCTTGCCGATAGAAGAGATAAAGAGCGCAGGCCGTCTTCTGGTCGAAAGGTCGCACAAGGTCTTCTATGAGGAACGGAAACGTTACCGGAAGCTCTTGAACTATAAAGGCAACATGTCCTTGGTCGAGACCATCACGCGTGAGACCTACCAGCTGAATCAAGAGATCTACCAGGATTATACGCTTGCCCCCGATGAAAAGGATTTCGCCGCGTATTTCGCGGCGGCTTCCAGTGCCATGATCTTTGCCTGGTGGATAACGGAAAGGGAAGACATCGAGCCTAAAAGGATGGCAAAGCTGACCTATGAATGGGCTTTCAGCCACTGGAACGACATAGACCGGGGGAAAGGATAAGGGCATCTTCAGCGGGATGTTCAACAGGGAAGGCGCGAGACAAGGCTTCCAGGAACAGGAATGGAAGGGATGTCTGACGGGTGGCCTGGCAGGATGCCCGACGGGTGGCTCGGCGGGATGCCCGGCGGGTGGCCTAACGGGATGCCCGACGGGGGGCCTGGCAGGGTGTCCAACGAAGGCATCACCGAAGGGGTAAAGAGGTCCGTGCCGGGGGTTCCAGCTTATCCCCCTTATTCATCGTGTTCAACGAAGGCATCACCGAAGGTGTAAAGAGGGGGCTTGACCGAAGGTATCAAAGCAGATACCTTCGGAGAAATGGGGGTGTCACGTGGGATAATGGCACCAAATAACAAAGGTAGGAACTTTGAGTGGACGCGGGCGTTGCCGCCTGCGGTTCAGCGTTTTCCTTAAGGTAGGGAGGCATGAGATGAAGACACGCTTGAGCTTTGGCTTGACGAAGCAAAGCCCAATCCGCCGTATGATAGCCGTACTATGCGCTGTGGCACTCACGGGGGCTTTGGTGCCCTTGTCCTTGCCGACAGGTGGCTATGAGCCAGCCATGGCGAAGGAAGCCCAGAACATGCTGATGGCTGGGGGGGATGCGTCAGCCGAAGCAGAAGCTGGCGCCTTGTATGCGATGCCTTTCCCTGCAGATGCGACCGTGGCTGTCCAGGCAACAAGCCCCTATGCTGTTCAGGGTGCGATGGACATAACGGCACCCTATGCCCCTCCTGCGATGCTTACCGAGGGGGGCAATCCAATAGACAATCACGCACAGCAGCCTATTCTGCGAGGGCTGGGCTTCCGCCCGCTCTACGACGGGCTTGCGCGTTACCGTGCCATGGAGGCCGCATCCGGCCCTGCAGGTGGTAGCGGCTCCAGCGGCGATGGCCAAGCCAACGCTGAGGGAGCCGGCGGGGTCGGCGGCGGCACCGAAAGCACTGCAACCACGGACGGCACCGAAGGCACAGAAGGCACCGGGGGCACGGATGGCTCCGGTGCCGGGCAGACCGCTGCCACCGATCCAGAAAGCCCCGATGGCACGGACGGCGCAGGCAGCTCTGACAACACGGATGCTGCCGGCAACGGTGCCACCGACGAAGGCAACGATGTCACCGGTTCGGGAGGCGGCCAAGGCGACGAAGAAGCCGCAGTCCAAGGAAGCGATGGCGAGGAAGCTGATGAGGCCGACCCCGAAGAAGGCGCCATCGCCCCCCAATCCGCCACCGAGTACCTCAGGTTGAAGATAACCACAACTGCTGACAACCAGACCTTTGCCATTCCGACCTGCGGGTGGGTCGGCGGCGGTGCCAACACCTTTGACTGGACGATCACCTGGGGCGACGGTTCGGCGGCAGAGCCGAAACAGGGTTCCAGCAACACCTCTGGCGGCGGCATTCCGCACGCTTATGCAACGGCCGGCACCTACACCATCACCATAGAGCCCACCGACCCTGATGCCACCGGCTGGGCGCGCGCCTTTGGGTTTTACGACAACCCTTGGGGCTATAACGTTCAATCCAACAAGGACATGGTGGTGGGCTTGCTTTCGCCGCTCACCCTGAAGATGACCCGCACCCAGGCAGAGATCGACTCTCAAGCCGCCGTGCACAATGAATGGCTGAACACCTTCTATGACTGCCATAACCTCACCGAGCTTCCTGCAGGACTTACCATGCCGCAAGGCATCACAGCCACAGGCGTGAACTACGCGCGGGGGATGTTTGCCAACTGTACCGCGCTCACTTCCTTGCCGGCCGGGTTCAATCTGCCGCAGACCCTGCAAAACGTGGGGAACGGTTTTTGCCAGAGGATGTTCTTCGGCGACGCGGCACTCACCGGCCTGCCCGCAAACTTCAATCTTCCGCCCATGTTGAACGCGGTTGGAGACGATTTCTGCCGCAACATGTTCTGGAGGACTTACGCGCTGACCGCCTTGCCCGCAAACTTCAACTTCCCCCAGCAGCTCACTTCCGTGCCGCACAACTTCGCCTGGGGCATCTTTGCGGCATCGGGCATAGCCGCGTTTCCCACGAACTTCAACATGCCTCAGAACCTGACATCGGTGGGCAACGCCTTCTTCACCTATGCGTTCGCAGCCATCGATTATAGCGTCGATAACGGCAACAATTCTTTTCGCGAGGGCTTCACCAACATGCCCGACGGCTTCACCATGCCGCCCAACATAAGCTCTGCAGGGAATGACTTCTGCAGTTTTCTGTTCCAGGACCGCAGAAGGATGACCCATGTCGCCGACGGCTTCAATTTCCCCTTGCACATCAAAAGCACCAGGGCCGACACGATGACGGGATCGTTGGGTGACTACTTCGGCAGAGGCATGTTCTTGGGCTGCTCAGGCCTGCAGTATGTGTCCAATGTGTTCACCCTTGGCCTGGTTGAAACAGACGTGAAGGCGGTCGGCCACTACTTCGGCGAGCAGATGTTCTATGGCTGTAGCGCATTGGTGCATCCCAACGGCACCGGCACCAGCGGCGGCCCTTTTACGCTGCCCGCCCATCTTGAGACCTGCGGCATCTATTTCTGTGGTCAGATGTTTCGGGGCTGCAGCACCTTGACAAGCCTGAAGAGCAACTTCCTCCTGCCGTCGGGGCTTCAAAACGTGAACAACAACTTCTGCAATGCGATGTTTCGTGACTGCACCAACCTGGTCACGGTGAGCCCTAACTTCACGCTGCCCGCAGCGACGGCCGGCAACGTGTCGGACAACTATGTGGTAGAGATGTTCTTCAACTGTACGCAGCTTATCGGCCCTTCGGAAAACGGGCGCTTCAACTTCCCGCAGGGTATAACCGAGGCCGGCCACAACTTCGCGGCCAATATGTTCTACAACTGCGATTCCATGACCTATGTGAACTCCTTTAGGGGCGCAAGCCCGGTGGTGTTCGCCCTGCCGCAGTCTTTGGTGTCGGTGGGCAACAGCTTTTGCAACAGCATGTTCTATCATTGCAACAGCCTTATCCAGCCGGAGTTCGATGGCAGTTTCCTGTTGCCGCCGAGCCTCACCCAGGCCGGCAATTACTTCTGCTACCGGATGTTTCGTGAATGCACTGCGCTCATCAGCCCCGGGGCATCATTCAGCCTGCCTGCGAGCATCAATGCGCTCTATGATTGTTTTGCACAGGAGATGTTCTATGCCTGCAGGGCACTTGTTTCGATGCCTGCCAACTTCAACCTGCCGACGCATGTTGACGTAGCGGCAGCGGGAAGCAGCGTGTTCCAAGCAATGTTCGCCGAATGCGTGTCCCTCGAGGAAGTGAGCCCGGTGTTCCAGATACCTGCGGGCATCACCAGCGTGGGCAACACCTTCTGTGCCAGCATGTTCCAGAACTGCCAGAAGCTGCCGGGGATAAACGACAGCTTCACCTTCCCGGCGACCATCCAAAGCAGCGGCACAAGCTTTGCCCATTTGATGTTCATCAACTGCGACTCCCTGATAAGCATGAATGAGGCCTTCCAGCTGCCCGCAAGCCAGACTACGGTGAGCCACTATTACTGTGCGCAGATGTTTGAAGGTTGTGACAAGCTCGAGAAGGTCAACAATGCCTTCACCTTCCCGTCAGGCATAGTGGGTGACGTGGGCGACACGTTTGCCTTCCGGATGTTCGCGGGGTGTCCAAAGCTCACCGTGGTAAGCCCTGTGTTCACCTTCCCCACCGACATAACGGGCCTTTACGGCGCTTTTGCCCAGGAGATGTTCTTGAGTTGCACCTCGCTGGTGCAGATGAACGCCAACTTCAACCTGCCACAGCCTTCAGCGCCTTCGAGGTGCTTCAACAGTTTTGCGCAAAGCATGTTCAACGGATGCTCTTCCCTCACAAGGGTGAACGACATCTTCAACCTGCCACAGACCATCTCTGCTTCCGACTCGAACTTTTGTCAATTCATGTTCTTCGACTGTCGCTCGATGACAAGCGTCAGCAATGTTTTCACCATGCCCCAGGCGATGACCAGCACCGGTAATGGCTTTGCCTACCAGATGTTCTATCGGTGCTCCGCACTTGAGCAAGTGAATGACAACAACACCTTCAACCTGCCCGTGAACCTGGTGACCGTCTATCATGGTTTCGTCCAGGAAATGTTCGCTGGCTGCAGCTCGCTTCTGCAGATGAATGCGAACTTCAACATGCCCCAGGGCATCACGAGTGCTGAGAACCAGTTTGCCCATGGCATGTTTGCCAATTGCACCAAGATGACCAAGGTGAACGATGTGTTCACCTTGCCGCAGTCGATGACCAGGTCGGGTTGGGGATTCTGCCAATATATGTTCGTAGGCTCTTCGAAGCTGGTCAAAGTCAGCGAGAGCTTCAACATCCCTCATATCATGGAGAGCCTCCCTGGCGGCAACACCTGTTTTCAGATGTTCTACAACTGCTCAGCACTCACCAGCGTGAGCCCTGTATTCACCTTCCCGCAGAGCATCACCCAACTAGCCGGCGACGGTAACTTTGCGCACATGTTCTTGAATTGTGCGGAGCTTGTTGCCGTAAGCCCGGTGTTCGACCTGCCGCACAACGTCTCGGGTGCCATCGGTCACAATTTCGCCACTCAGATGTTCATGAACTGCCGAAAGATTACGCACTTCATCCCCTCCTTCAACCTGCCGCAAGGCTATACCTCGACCTACGACAACTTCTGCATTGAGATGTTCAACGGCTGTAGCGCACTGGAATACGTCAGTGACGCCTTCACCATGCCTCAGGGCCTGACAGACTACGTGGGTATCTGCTTCGCGCAAAGCATGTTCCAAGGCTGCAGCAGCCTTATCAAGGTAGGCGATGCCTTCAACCTGCCGCAGGCGCTGGCAGGCACCGTGGGCTATAGCTTTGCCCGCGCGATGTTCAATGGCTGCAGCTCGCTTGAACACGTGAGCGACGACTTCACCTTCCCCCAGGGGATAACCCGGGTGACCCCGCTCTTCTATTCCAGCACCAATTTGGCCTTTGAGATGTTCCGCAACTGCAACAGCCTGCATTCCATCAGCACGAACGGTGTGTTCAACATGCCGCAGAGCATAGACTTCACGGCTGCACAGCATGCTGATACCATGTACAACATGTTCGGCGGCGCCGGCGGCCCGGACTTCCAGCTCGACGCGGCCTTCCGCTTCCCGGCGAGCTTTGCGGCATACCCTAACTTCTATATAGAGAACGGCACCACGACCACCGACAACGCACCCCAGAACCCCCCGGGCACGGCGGGAGCGGTCGATCCCGGAACCGGCAAGGTTTCCTCTTATACCCGTTACAACTGGAACCGGGTGAACAATCTGCAGAACGTTTTCAGCGGGATGGATGCGCGCACGCCGCTGCAAAACATCACGGCGAAGGAGATCATCAATGGCTTGCCCACGCCTCCTGTAGCCGGCAACAACAGCTTCGGCAACTGCCGCTCCATCTTCTCTGACTGGTGGAAGCTGCCCAACAACTGGGGCGGCGGCGGTATCGCATGGACGACCACCCTGACGCCTGCCGCCAGCGTGCCTGCGGAAAACCCCCGCGGGACCACGGTGCCCTACAACGTGACGGTGACGAACGCGAGCATCCCGCATCCAGGCCCCTACGACGGCCCCGTCGATGCCTTCGAGACCCACAAAGCCCTGGCTGAGGACAGCTACATGAAAGGCAGTATCGGCTCCATCGCCGCCAACACGCCCATCTACATGCTTGCCAGTGTGCCGGGCACCTTCACGGTGCCGGCGAGCGGCTCGGGGATAACCAGCTACGAGACCACGACCGACGCGGACACCGGGCTTCCGGTGCTGGTGGTCAGATCCGCCCAGGCCGACGGCACTACGCTTTCCTTTATCTTCACCTACGACACCACGAGCGAGCCCCTAGCGGGCGACAAGGCGCATGTCGAGGTGAACGCGTCGCTTTTGAACCCCAACCCCACGAGCGGCGCCTTCTACTACCAGATAGGCGACGACAACGACGACGTCACCGTGACCACCTACTACGACATCGTCTATCATGAGAACGCACAGGGCACCACGGGCGCCCCGCCAGACTCCGTGGACCACGTGAAGGC
>JAIRPR010000194.1 GCA_031256895.1 Coriobacteriaceae bacterium | reverse complement strand
GCACGGTGGGGTCATCTACCTGGCACACCCCCTGGCTGAGGCCGAAGTGCCCAAAGGCCTTGTACAGGAGCCGCTCGATGAAGGCGACCTTCGTGCCGTGGCCACCCTGCTCTCAGAATACAACGCCTACTTCGCCTCAGAGCTTACCGCCCCGGTAGCGACCGACGGGAAAAGCTTCACCCGCTTGCGCCCCGCTTCCTCGCGGCCTTACGCCAGCATGTACGCGAACTAGAGTCAGAGTGCCGCATCAGCTGGCGCGCTGTCGGGTAAGGTTGGCGGGCGGCGGCACTGGTGGATAGGCGCGGGGCGGCAGGCGCTGTGTTCATCCTGTAGGCATCAGAGGTGCGGGTTTTGTGCATGCCGCATAATCTGGTATCCTGTTCCGATACAGTTTACGGATATTTCGGATATATTTTGCGGGAGGCTTATTGCATGGGAGAGCGGTTGCCCAATATCAGCAGAAGAACGTTCCTCGGCGGCGCGGCAGCGATCGGTATCGCTTCTGTGTTGGATCCCCTTATGGCTTTTGCGGCGCCGACGGCGGCCGAGAAACAGGCCGAAGCCGATGCCGTGCGCATAAAACTGGCCAGCCTTCATCTCGAGCTGCGCGAGAAGGAGAACGCCTACGGTGCTGCCCTTGATGCTCGCGACCAGGCCATCATTGCGCGTGACGATGCCCAGGCACGCATGGATGAGACGAACGCCCACATAGCCGAGCTCCAAAAGAAGCTAGGCACCCGTGCGCGCAGCATGTACCGCAATGGGGCAGGCACCTTCCTTGACATCTTGTTCGGTGCCACCAGTTTCACCGATTTCGCGACCAACTGGGATTTGCTCTCCAAGATGAACAACGATGATGCCGCCATGGTGGCTGAAACGAAAGCCCTGCGTGCGGAGTTCCAATCTGCCCGCGACGAATATGACCGTCAGGAAAAGATAGCCGCCGAAAAGCTTGAAGAGGCACGGCAGGTCAAAGAGACCGCGGAGGCCCTTACCGTGCAGTACCAGGCTTTGCTCGACTCGCTCGATGCAGAAGCCATAGCGCTCTTCTACCAGGAACAAGAACTAGCGGCGATAGCCGCCGCAGAGGAAGCCAGGCGCCGGGCAGAAAGCGAAGCCGCAAGAAGGCCTCCCAGCACCGGTGTGACCGACCCAGGCTACAATTGGCAAGACCACGATTTCGGGCCTGCAGCCCCTGACATCCTGAGCGAGGCCGTCAAGTACGTCGGTATCGTGCCCTATGTCTGGGGCGGGAACGACCCTTCCACGGGTTTCGACTGTTCCGGCCTCGTGTGCTATTGTTGCAGGCGTACAGGCCATGCCGTGCCGCCCCGTACGACCTATGGCTATCCGAACAGCGGCTGGTTCCCCGTCTCAGAAGCCCAGCCGGGCGACATCCTGTGGCAGCCTGACCACGTGGGCATCTGTGCCAGTGCAGGCGGCGGGTCCTATGTGCATGCAGCCAACGAGTATTACGGCATCTGCTATGGCTCAAGCCAGCAGTTCACCCGTGCCTACCGGTACTGACGGCGCACCAGGGACCCATGGAGCCTCAATCTGCCCCCGCAGCCTTTCCGGATCTTGACGGCGACATGTCGGGTATGGGTGCCGATGGCTCCCTGCCAAGCCCTCCTGTCCCTCAAGACCCCAGCGATTACCCGTCGGACACGAATGCCGATGAGCCCTTGCCAGGAGTTCTTGCCCCACAAGACGCTCATGACGGCATCGTAGGCGCGGGCGGCGATGATCCCCTGCCAGGCCTTACCGCGCTTCTGGGCATCAAGACGATTACTTCCGGGAAGGAACATGTCGAAATGGACATGTCAATCACCCCGCAGCTCCAGCAGATTTATGGCTATCTGCATGGTGGGGCGACCATCGCCCTTTTGGAATCTGCAGCCAGCCTGGGGGCAGTGAACCGTGCCGACCTGTCAAAGGGCCGCGCCTTTGGGGTAGAAGTCAAGGTCCGCCACCGCAAGAGCGGCAAAAGAGGCACTATACGGGGGGTAGCAGACCTGGAATGCTTCGATGACGGCCGGCTTGTGTGGAAGGTGGCTGCCTACGATGAAGAAGGCGATGTCATCTCTGATGGGACCGTCACCACGAAGTATGTCACCTATGAGCGCCTGGCTGAAAAAGAGCAGGAAAGGGTGGCCGCCCGAGCGGGTGCCCGGAATGGCTGACATCAACTGCGGCATGTCCCCGGCAGACGTCAAAGGTCAAGGCAGTGCTATTCGATTTGACACGTCTGATGCCGATGAGTGATGTGTGGGGGAGCGAAGGCTGTGGGCACAAGGATGTCTGAATGTATGAAAGTATCCGGGAAATTGCCCCCCATATGCAAGAAACCGCACTTGTTTTACTGTTCGGTATGCTAAGATTACTCCCGCTGCAAAAACAGCTCACGGGTTGTGGCTCAGCTTGGTAGAGCGCTGCGTTCGGGACGCAGAGGCCGCAGGTTCAAATCCTGTCAACCCGACCACGAAAATCAAGCCGCCTTCGGGCGGCTTTATTTTCGTTATCAGGTTACGGGATTTCACTACCTCGGTTCATTGGGG
>JAIRPR010000159.1 GCA_031256895.1 Coriobacteriaceae bacterium | reverse complement strand
AAGTGATGGCGGCGCGATCTATGTCAGCGACTATCAGAGTCTCGTTATAACGGGCAATATCTCGTTTTCGGGGAACACCGCTGCATCGCTCGTAGTGCCAGCAGCATACCCTGTTGGCTTCGACTCCTCGCAACTCACTGGCGCGGTGACCTCGATCTCACCGCCCTTTGCGCTTGTTCCTGGTACCGACCTCGGTATGTTGGCCTTCAACAACTACGACATCGCGCCTGCGGGGTCGCCAGGCTATACCGTGCGCTACGAGCCGGGCGAACACGGCGCTTTTGCCGCGCAGGTGTCGGCGAACCTCGCGCGAGATGCCGCGACCCCCGCATTCTTTGGCACCCCGACGGCTCAGCCTGGCTGGGAGTTCGCAGACTGGGCACCAGCGGTGGAACTGACGGTCACCCAGTCACGCGTCTACACCGCCCAATGGCGAGCGATAGATTACTCGCTTACCTTCGATGCCAACGGCGCAGATTCCGGCGCGGTACCAGCGGGCGGCACAGTCCACCATATAGGAGACGCGATCGCCCTGCCGGGCAATGCTGGAGGCCTCGTGCGTTCTGGTCACAGTTTCTCGGGCTGGTCGCTTACGCCGGGAGGCGAGGCCGTGGAGGCGATCATCTTCGCTGCGGGAGACATGACGGTCTATGCGGTGTGGGTGCCGCTCACATCTGCGGCGGCGGGCGCAACCCCAGCCACTGGCGAGGCACCCGGTGTTGCTGTGCCCATAGCGGCCACTTTGGCTGCAGCAAGCGCCGCGAGCCTGGTCTCCACAGCTGCTCTTCGCCACAGGCGGCATCGCAAGCTTGCGGCTTCCGTTGGAAGACCCAGCGCAACAGGCCGTTAGGTGCACTATGGGAACCGGACGCGAGCCCCAGCCCAAGGGCGGGCACAGGGGGGCTCGGCTGGGAGCGGGGCACAGAGCGGGACAAGGGGACGGTTCATCTGTCCACTTTCCCCATCGGGGAAAGTGGACAGATGAACCGTCCCCTTGTCCCGCTGAACCCCGCCTGACAGCTCCCCCGTGCCCGTCAAGAAGCAGTCAGCTGCTCGGCAATACGGGCGGGGGGGGGTGTGCACCGTAACCCTTTGATGCCCTGTAGCTGCCACAGACAAAATTCAGCACTTGAAAGCTTGTGCAACATGAGGTACCATGTGACCTGTTCTTTTAATTCCATGTGAAAGAAATGCTTACCACCATTATCACCACTTGTCACTACAATCCTTTAGAAATAATGTGTCGGGACGCATCTTCATGCCTGAAAAACCTATAGCGCCACGCTTGCCCTCAGAGGCAGCCTGTTGGCATGTAGACGGAGAGGTAACCATAAAACAGCTCAACCGGATAGCTTTGACCTGCTTGTTTCTAAGAACCAAGCAAATAGCCCCGCGTAAGGCGGAAGGCTTACCAAGGGAAATGTGTGCTTGCTGTGGCGACACGGCAACCGAGAGGAAAGAGGAAGATAGGTGAAGTTCTTTTTGGACACCGCCGACCTGCGCGAGATAGAGGAGGCGGCAAGCTGGGGCGCCCTTGCGGGCGTCACCACCAACCCAAGCCTTTATGCCCGCATAGGGGGAAGGCTCTCGGGGTTCCCTGACCACATAAAACGCATATGTGAGTTGGTCGATGGCCCCGTCTCAGCCGAAAGCGTCTCCCTGACGCGTGCCGACATCATCCGGGACGGCAGGGAATTGGCGGCTTTGGCCGAGAACGTCGTGGTAAAGATACCCACGATGGTCGAAGGCCTCGCGGCGACCCGCGTCCTGGCGAACGAGGGCATTGCCGTCAATATGACGCTGTGCTTCACGGTGCCGCAGGCCATCTTGGCCGCCCGTGCCGGCGCCCGCTACATCAGCCCCTTTGTCGGCCGTTTCGATGACATCTCGGAAGACGGGCTCGGCCAGCTGGAAGACATCGTCACCGCCATAGGCAACTATGATTTCAGCCAAGACACGGTAAAAGGGGAACAGGTCGAGGTCATCGCAGCATCGATCCGCAGCGCCAACCATGTGGCACAGGCTGCATTGATGGGCGCGGATATCGCCACAGTGCCTTTTGACGTATTGAAGAAGATGGTATCGCATCCGCTGACCGAACGCGGGTTGGATGCCTTTATGAAAGACTGGGAGAAAGTGCAGAACGCATGAGTGAAGTAGAAAACGTTGAGAAGACGCAATCAGAATCGGAAGAGGTAAACTCAAGGCGCAAGCCGCGCGCACGCAAGAGCGTGCAGGTGGTTACCAAAGAGATGTCACCCGAGGTCAAAGCCAAGGTCATTGCGAGGGCGGGGAAGGCTGCGGAAGCTGCCGAAAAGGCTGCACAGAAAGAGGCTGCGGCAAGTGCCAAGAAGGCGTCATCAGGAGGGGGCGGACAGCCCTCGGGCGGCCCTTCAAAGCAGAAGGCTGGCAAGCAGGGCGGCAAGCCCGCAAAGGGCGGGAAAGGCAATGCCTCCAACAATGGCGGCAACCGCAAGCAGCGCGGGCAGCAAAGAGGCCCCGGCCGCAACGAGGTGATGGTCCCCCAGACCAGCATAGAGGACCTTGCCCAGCTCAAGGTGGCCGAACTGCGCGCCAAGGCCGAGGAGCTCGGGGTCGATGCGAGCGGCCTTAAGAAGGCCGAGCTGCTGGAAAAGGTGTTCGAGGCATGCGTGAAAGCCGAAGGCTTCATCGATGTCGAAGGCGTCCTGGACATCCTGGCAGACGGTTACGGCTTCCTGCGCACCCAGGGCTACCTTCCCAGCGAGACCGATGCCTATGTGGGGCTTTCCGCCATCAAGCGCAACGGCCTGCGCAAGGGCGACTACGTGAAGGGCCAAGTCAGGCCTGCCCGCGACAACGAGAAGTATGCAGCGGTCCACAAGCTCATCAGCGTGAACGACGTGCCCATCGACTCCTACAACAAACGTGTCCGTTTCTCAGACCTGACCCCTGTCTATCCCGACGAGCGGCTGTGGATGGAACATGGCAAGCATACCATCACTGCACGTGTCATCGACCTTTCAGCACCCATCGGCAAAGGCCAGCGCGGGCTTATCGTATCGCCTCCCAAGGCTGGTAAGACCACCATCCTCAAAGACATCGCCGCGTCCATTTCCTCGAACAACCCCGAGGTGCATCTCATGTGCCTGTTGGTGGACGAACGCCCCGAGGAAGTCACCGACATGGAGCGCTCCATCAAGGGCGAGGTCATCTCTTCCACCTTCGATATGCCCAGCGAGAACCATATCGCGGTTGCCGAGCTGGTCATCGAACGTGCGAAGCGCCTGGTGGAAAGCGGGAAGGACGTCGTCATCCTGCTTGATTCGCTGACCAGGCTCGCCCGTGCCTACAACCTGGCACAGCCGGCATCGGGGCGCATCCTTTCCGGCGGCGTCGACTCCACCGCGCTCTATCCCCCGAAACGCTTCCTTGGGGCTGCGCGCAACATCGAAGGCGGCGGTTCCTTGACCATACTGGCCTCGGCGCTTGTCGACACGGGATCCAAGATGGACGAGGTCATCTTCGAGGAGTTCAAGGGCACGGGCAATATGGAGCTCAAGCTCGACCGAAACCTTTCCGACCGGCGCATCTTCCCGGCCATCGATCCCGTCGCTTCGGGCACACGCCGCGAGGATCTGCTGCTCGACCCGCAAGAAGCCCCGCTCATCTGGGCGGTGCGCCGTATCCTTGCCAACATGAACAACACAGAACGGGCGATGGACATGCTGATTAAGTCCTTGAAGCAGACGAACAACAACCAGGAATTCCTGATGAGGACTGCAAAGAAGGCTCAGCAATCGAAATCCGACGACAGCTTCGAGTTCTAAGGAAGGGGTTTGCCTCCGATGAACGACAATAACAGTGGCAATGGCCAGGTCTGGCCGCAGGCTTCTGCTCCTACGCCGCCCCCTTCGCCCTACACTGGGCAGACAACAGGGCCTCAGCCTGTGCCTCCCACACCCGCGCAGGCAACAGGAACCCAGCCCGTGCCTCCCACACCCGCACAGGCAACAAGGACGCCTTCGTATGTTCCTGCACCTGCGCAAGCCGCAGGGATGCCTCCTGCACTGCCTGCCTATGCGTACGCACCGGGGATGCCGCCAGCGCCATCAGGGTATGGCCAGCCTTACCCCCCCGTCTTCATGCCCTCCCCGCCCCAGAAGAAAGGCAAGGCTTGGATAGTGGCCTTGGCTGTTGTGGCTGCCTTCTTCATCCTTTCCATCTTGGGTATGAATTCCTGTTCAAACGCCTTCTCTTCCGCATTTACCTCGTCGGCTTCCACCGATTCGGCCGATTACCTCACGCAGGATGCTGTTGCCATCATCAACATCGACGGCACCATCCAGTATGACGGCAGCAACTCAAGCCCTGAAGGCCTGAAGTACCAGCTTGACAGGGCGGAAACGAATCCTCACATCAAAGCTGTGGTCCTGCGCATCAATTCCGGCGGGGGCGTGGCCACCGCCGGTGAAGAGATGGCGCTTTATGTCAAGCAGTTCTCCAAGCCCATCGTGGTATCGAGCGCTTCGATCAATGCGAGCGCGGCCTACGAGATATCCTCGCAGGCTGATTACATCTTTACTGCCAAGACGACCGCTATCGGCTCCATAGGCACCGCCATGAGCATCACCGACCTGTCAGGCCTCTACGAGAAGCTGGGCATCCACATAGACGACATAACCTCTGCCGAGAGCAAGGACTCAAGCTACGGCAACCGGCCTTTGACCGAAGAGGAGCGCGCCTATTACCAGGACATGGTGAACGAGATCAACGAGACCTTCATCAAGACGGTCGCCGAAGGCCGCGGCATGACGGTCGAGGAGGTGCGCGTCCTGGCAACAGGCCTCACCTTCACGGGCATGACCGGCGTGCAGAACGGGCTTGCCGATTCGATAGGCACGCTCGAGGACGCCGTCGTCAAGGCAGCGGAACTCTCGTATATCCAAGGGGGCTACACCACGGTATACCTCTACAGTGGCACCAGTTTGAGCATGTTGGATCTGTTGGGCATTCTGGGCAGCGCGTCTTCCCAGCAAGACGTACTGGGACGCTTGAAGGAGCTCGAGGGAAATGGCTCCTTCGCGAACTGAGGACGGACGTCCCGAGAAAGACGGGCACCCCGAGAAGGGCGGATGTCCTGAGAAGGGCGGAAGCCCTGGAAAGGGCGGACACCCCAATAAAGACGGATGCCCCGAAAAGGGCGGACATCCTGAGAAGGGCGGGCACCCCGAAAAGGGCGGGCTGACTGCCGTGACGGAAGCGACGGATGCTGCGCCTTCTTGGGAAGCGCCTCGGTGGCCTGCGCGGGCAACGGTCACCGCAGGGATGCCTTATGGTAACAAAGGCTTGCACTTCGGGCATATCGGTGGCGTCTTTGTCCCGGCCGACTGCTTCGCGCGTTTCTTGCGTGACCGCATTGGGCCTGAAAACGTCCGTTTCGTCTCGGGCACTGACTGCTATGGATCGCCCATAGATGAGGGCTACCGCAAGCTGGTCGAAGCGGGGGGGTTCAAAGGAAGCATCTCCGATTATGTCCAGATGAACCATGAAGCCCAGAAGGCAACCCTGGCTGCTTATGGGATAAGCCTTTCGGTTTATGAGGGAAGCGGCATCGGCCATTGCGCCGAGGTCCACCGACTGGCCAGCGAGACCTTCATCAAGCGGCTCTATGACAACGGTTACCTCCACCGAAGGGAGACCCTCCAGTTCTTTGATGCACAGGCAGGCATATTCCTGAACGGGCGCCAGGTGCAAGGGCGCTGCCCCGTCCAGGGCTGCAAGAGCGAGAACGCCTATGCTGATGAATGCGACCTGGGGCATCAGTATGCCCCCGAAGATCTGATAGCACCCCGTTCGTCGGTGACCGGTACGGTTCCTGAGATGCGCCCGGTCGCAAACTGGTACTTCGACCTCCCCGATTTTGCGGGCTTCCTCAAGGGGTATGTCAAAGGCTTGGAACTCGATCCGGATGTGCGGGCAGTGGTCTCTGCGACCACGAAGGAGTTCCTGGCGCCGCCGGTGATGTACATCAAGAACGAGGACTTTGAAGGCTACTGTGCCTTGGCTCCAAGCTTGCCCGCCCATCAGTTCAAAGCTGCGGGGGAGGGGAAGCAGAGCTTTGAGATAGAGTTCGCCTCCATCGAGGATCGAGACCTTGCCCGTGACATCCTGACTCAGGCGCAGGTCCGCTTCCGGGCGGGGAAGACTCTGACCCCCTTCCGCATATCCGGCAACATCGAGTGGGGCGTTCCCGCTCCGGTCATCGAAGGCTTGGAAGGGCTCACCGTGTGGTGTTGGCCGGAAAGCCTTTGGGCGCCCATCTCCTTTTCCATCGCCTTGGGCGACAGACAAGGCCTCCCGCGCAACAGCTGGGGGGATTACTGGTGCTCTGAAGACGCTATGGTCTACCAGTTCATCGGTCAGGACAACCTCTACTTCTATGGGGTCGCCCAACCAGCCTTGTTCGAAGCGACACGCCAAGCCCGCGATGGATCGCGGCCGCCCGGCAGGCCGCTTCGGCAGACCAGGCTCATAGCCAACCACCATGTCCTGTTCGGCGACAAGAAGGCGTCCTCATCGGGCTCGGTCAAGCCACCGAGCGCCGACGAGCTTCTGGAACATTACACCTTCGAGCAGCTCCGTGCCCATTTCCTGGCATTGGGCCTCGATCAGAAATCGGTTGGCTTCAAGCCGAAGCCCTTCGATCCCGACGAGAACAAGCGCCATGACCCCCGGGTGGCAGACCCGGTACTGAAGGAAAGCGCCCTGTTGACCAACGTGTTCAACCGCCTGGCCCGCAGCTGCTTCTATGAGGCTCAGAAGAGCTTTGAAGGCTACATGCCCCTCGGCAGCCCTTCAGCGGAAGTGCACAAGAAAGCCCAGGAAGTGCTTCACGAATACGATGCCACTATGTACAAGGTGGAGCTGCATTCCATCATGTCGCTCATGGACGGGTTCATCCGCTTCGCCAACCGGTATTGGACGGAGCGCATCAGCGCTGTTGAACAAGGCAAGGATGAGCGGAACAAGGGAAGGGCACGGGCAACCGGGGATAAGGGATCAAGCCCCCAGCCCTCAGGCGGCATGGGCTTACCTTCCCAGGATGCACATGAGGAAAGACGCCAGGTGCTGGTTGACTGCTTCTATCTCTTGTGGGTCGCCACCTTGCTCATGCATCCGGTCGTCCCGGCGGGGACTGAGATGATCTGTGAGTACCTGGGCTTCGATAACGAGGATTTCTTCAGTTGGAACTATGACTTCGAGACCATGGAAGAGCTGTGCAGCGCAGGGGCCATCCATGAGGGCCGCCACCTTGTGCGCGAGCTGCCGCCCCGTACCGACTTCTTCACCCGCCATCCGAGCCAATACAAGGAATGAGGCGCACGGAAACGGCATACGTGAACCCCGACCAAAGGAGGCCTCCCCTTGCTTAAGGAAGCACAATACCCGCGAATGCTTTTGTTCGCGGTTATTCTGGGCGACGGTGTCTTTGTGGTGCTGCAGGTGCCTTCTCCCAGCTTCCTGGGGTTCGGCCTGACGCCTTTTCCCGCCCTTGCGGCTGAGACCCTTGCGTATCTGTTGGGCGGCCTTTTGTTGTATCGCCTGCACCTATCCACGAACAAGTACCTCTATGGGGTGAGCTTTTTGGCCTGCATCGGTGCGGCCGTCCTGTTGGCTTTCGCAGACCTGCCCGATCCCTGGGTCTTGGTGCTGCAGCTACTGGTCTATGCCAGCCTTGCCTTGCTCAACCTGTGCTGGGGCGTGTGTTTCGCGAGCTTCAAGCCTGCTGTGTCGATGGTCCTTGTCGTCGGTTCCTATCTGGTCTGGAGCATCTGTTCGCTGGGCCTTTCCTTGGCGGCCCCCTATTCCTTTGCCGAGGCATTGGGGCTGATCCTCCCGTTTGCTTCCCTGGTTGTTCTCGGGTTCTGCCTGGCACGCCTCGATTTCGGGGCGAAGCGGAGAAGCCGCCCCTCTGTGACCGGCGGTGCGGCAGCGGGCGACCAGGCGGCGGGAGGCGTTGCGGCAAGGATCGAAGCGATCGGCAGCCGTGCAGCGGGCGGCCAGGCGGCAGAGAACAGCCCTGAGAGAAAGTCGCATGGCTTTCTCGGCCGGGGAAAAGGGGAACAAAAGCCTTCCTTCAAGGAACTCTTCGCGCCGGTCGCACCTTATTGCGCCGCAAGCCTTGCCTTCTCGTTCATCTTCGGCAGCATCATGCAGATAGACATCCTGCAGGGTTATGCGCAGTATATCGTCTCCCCCGAGGCCCAGGTCGGCTGCATCGCGGTCTCTCTTGCCATGCTGGTGTATGTGCTGCGCGACGGGTCCCGCGTCAGGTACCGGGTGCTGATAGCCGTGCCCTTGGTGTTGGCCACGGTGCTCATGGCGCGTGCCGTCCTGGAAGGTGAGAGCTTTTTCACCAGCGGGCTTCCCACTGCGGTGTTCAATTTCTTCGGGCAGCTCGTGTGGATCGTCTTTGCGTGGAAGGCATATGAGAGCAAGGCGAACCCCCTCTGTGTCTTTGCCCTGGGCTTGGGCTCGATGCGGCTTGGCCTTTTAGGGGGGAGGGGCTTTGCGGTAGGCCTCTCCCAGGCAGTGGGGCTTTCCCCTGCTGTGGCCAATGCGGTATCCATAGTAGGCCTTTGGGTGGTGTTCATCGCGGTCATCGCGGCCGTCCTTTTGATACTGAAACGTCAGAACATCGAACAGCTTCCTTTCGAAGCAGAAGAAGCTGATGGGGCAGAAACACCAGGGGCTTCAGGATGGGCATTCGCCGCCCCGGGCATCCGCACAGATGGATTGCCTGGTGCCGATGGAACATCCGACAGCAGGATGGCAGGCACCCTTGGCTATCGCGGGTCTGCAACGGCTTACAGCCTTGGCTACCCTGATGGCCAGACGGGCATCTTAGGGCAAGTGCCTCCCGAGCAGCGGTTCGCCGAGGCGGTCAAAGGAAGCGGCCTCACTGAACGCGAACAGGAGATCCTCAGGATGTATGCGAGCGGCCGCAGCGCCGCCTACATCGCCGAAGAGCTCTTCCTTTCCAACTACACCGTGAAGACCCATCTGCGTCGAAGCTATGCGAAGCTCGGCGTCCATACCCGCCAGGCTTTGCTCGATCTTATCTGGAAACAAGGGTAAGCGCCTACACCGGCAAGTCCACTGTGCGGACTTCGACTTCTTCCAGGCCTAGCTCGTCCTTATCGGGAAACAAGGGTAAGAGCGCGGCGAACGGATGAACCGGGGATTTTGCCTGACATCATGCTAAGTCGCGCAAGGCAAGCGCCTGGGTGTGAGGGCGCGGCCAAGGGAAAAGCCCCACACAGTTTAAAACATTCCTCGACACCGTGCCCACCGCCCTCAAACATCTCTCGACACCGTGCCCACCGCGCAGAACAAGTGCCTGGGTGTGGGGAGCCAGCCAATGGATCAGCCCTAAACAGGCCTGTGAACAGGGATATCATAAAGATACTTCCTTTTGTGCTACCGTGTCTGCCCAAGGAATACTCCCTTTGGTGGTACACGCCCTCCTGTACCTTCTGCCATGCTGTGCCCACGCAAAGCCCACCGTGCCCCGCCAGAAGAAGGGGCTCGAACCCCACGGAGAAGGAGAACCAGGATGAGTTATTCAAAAGCAAGAAAGATGCAGGCCAAAGCCTTCGGGACGACAGGAGCCGTCAAGCAGGCAGCAGGAGCAGCCGACATGGCCGATTGCGCAGCTTCAGAAAACAACGGCATGGCCATACAGAAGGTGCCATCGCTCGGCGCTGTTGGCAACGCCGGCGCCCTGGGCCGCCGCGGCTTCCTCAAAGCCCTGGCATTTGGCGGCGTCGCCCTTGTCGGAGCAGGTACCGGTTTGACCGGCTGTGCCCCCGCGAAGGGCGGCGGGCAGGCGCAGGCTGCCACCATCGGCAGCTCCTTGCCTCAGAATTGGGATGAGGAATGCGAGGTCTTGGTCGTAGGGTCCGGTTACGCGGGGCTTTCCGCAGCCTATGAGGCCGCGAAGGCTGGCGCTGACACCATGGTTATCGAGAAGATGGCAATGACTGGGGGCAATTCAGCCATTGCCGATGGCGATTTCGCTGTATGCATGTCGTCTGCCCAGGCTGCGCTCGGTATCGAGGACTCGGTTGATAAGTATGTGGCCGACATGGTAGCCGCCGGCCTTGGCCTGAACGACATCGAAAAATGCCGTACGCTTGCCAGCAAGTCGAACGAGACCTGGGAATGGACCCGCGATGTGCTGGGGGTCGAATGGGATGCCGACGAATCCGGCAAGGTCAATGTGATCCCTTACGGCGGCCATAACACCTTGCGCACCCTGCATCCGAAGCTCGGCCATGGATCTGCCATTGTAGCGCCCCTGCTTGAGAAGCTTGAGGCAGAAGGAGTGAAGCTCAAGACCGGCAGGATGTTGGTCAGGATATTCCGTGACGATTCCGGCAGGGTAGTGGGCGTCCAGGTCAACGAGAAGGCCAAAGACAACGATCCAACCACCGGCAGCCCCGTGTACATCAAAGCGAAAAAGGCGGTCGTTCTGGCAAGCGGCGGCTATGGGCGCGATGTCGCATGGCGTTCCCAGCACGACCCGCATCTGGACGACAGCGTCGATTGCACCAATCAGCCTGGTGCCACCGCGGAAGCCTTGGGCGCTGCCATGAAGGCGGGAGCACTGGCAGTCCATCTCGATTGGATCCAGCTTGGGCCTTGGTGCAGCCCCGACGAAGAGGGTTACGGGAAAGGCCCCAGCTATATCGATGCGAATGTGGCCTATTGCCCCAGCATCGACCCACAGACGGGCAAGCGTGTCGTGAACGAGCTGGCCGACCGCCGCATCTATTCCAACGCCATCATCGAGAATGGCGTGCCCTTGATCCAGATAGTCGATGAGCGCAACATACCCAAATGGAACTACGATGCCAATTTGGAGCCTGCCATCGAGGCGGGCATCACCAAGAAGTTCGGCAGCCTTGATGAGATAGCCGCTCAATACCAGATCCCAGCCGATGCGTTGAAGGAGACCATGGCCCGCTACAACGGCTTCGTCGAGGCTGGTGTGGATGATGATTTCGGGAAGAAGATACCCAAGGACGCCAAGCCGGTCGCAGAGCCTCCCTTCTATGTGACGCGCATCTGGCCAAAGGTCCATCATACCATGGGCGGCGTCAAGACCGATGCGAACGCCCAGGTCCTCGACATCGACCTCAAACCGATCCCCGGCTTCTACGCTGCCGGCGAAGCAACGGGCGGTGTCCATGGAGCTTGCCGGCTTGGCTCCTGTGCGACAGCAGACTGCCTGGTGAACGGGCGCATTGCCGGCCAATCCGCCGCCTTGGCAGAAGCCATCGCTTAAGGATCGCCCCGGGACATGGGGACGGTTCCTCTGTCCACTTTCCAGGGACACGGGGACGGTTCCTCTGTCCACTTTCCCGGGAAAGTGGACAGAGGAACCGTCCCCCCGTCCCGGCCACGTCCCCCCCGCGGGCGGCGCA
>JAIRPR010000129.1 GCA_031256895.1 Coriobacteriaceae bacterium | reverse complement strand
GGAATGGGGTGGTTTTTCGGGTTGTGGCGCCTGCCGGGGTGGCCGTCCCCCCCGGCATGGGGGTGAACGGCAACCCGGTCAGGAGCCGCTTGAGGCCAGACTGGGCACACCGGGGACTGCTTCATGCCCAAGCGCCTCGCTTTCAAGGCTCGATGATGTTGAAACTGCCATCGAAGGTCACAAGATGCGCCGCCAGCTTGTCGAGCACCGATGAATCGCCCTCGACCTCCATCAGGCGCAAGCGTTGCCGGGAATCCTTCAACATCAGCGCCGATACAGCGCTTCGGGGCATGGTCACGGTGACGTCGGCTTCGGTGGCCTGGGTATTTGCCTGGTACAGCAGCACGCCGCAGCGCAGGGTTATCAGGTAGGGCTCGCCGTCGGTGAACTTCACCAGGATCTCGGCATCCAGGTCCTGGGCTGCATCGGTGTCGAGCAGTATGCCCATGTAGTCGAAGGTCATCTCGGGGGTCATGGCTGCCTGCAAGTCGCCGTTGTTCTGGGTGCTTGCCGTCGTGCTGGCGCCGTTTCGCAGCTCATAAGCCCCGGAAAGGTAAGCGTTTCGCCAGGTGCCGCTTTCTGCCTGATAAGCAAGCTGCTCAAGGGCGTCGGCACAGAGCAGCCTGGCCTCCTTGTTCTCGGGCTCGGCGTACACCAGTATGTTGGTTATCTGCGCGACCCATTGGTATTCGCCCTTCGCGTAGTCCTCCCGCGCCTTCTGCAGCACCGCCTCGGTGTTGCCGAGGTACTCGACGAGCTTCTTTGCGCTCTCATCGGGCGGCAAGGGGTTCAGGTTCACGGGGTTCGCATCGTAGTAGCCCATGAAGCGCTGGTAGACCGCACGGGAATTGTGCGCCACCGTGCCGTAGTACTGGCGTGTGTACCAGTTCTGCGCAAGGTCGGGCGGCAGGCTTATCATGGCCGCAATCTCGCTTGAGGTGTATCCCTGGTTGATGTAGAGGAGCGTCTGGTCGTTGATGAACTTGTAGACCGCCGCTGTGTCGATGAGGTAGTCCCGGATGAAGCCGTTGCCCCAATGCGGCCAGTTGTGCGACTGGAAGACGACCTCCGCTTCATCCCCGTACAAAGCCAGCGTTTCCATGAGGTACCCAGCCCAGGCGTTGCCGTCGCGCACAGGGGCACCGCGCAAGGTGTAGAGGTTGTGCAGGGTGGCAGTGCAGTTCTCGGCCATCCAGAGCGCCTTCTTGTCCGCGAACCAGACGTTCATCTCGGCCGGCGCCTCGGTGCCGGGAGTCATCTGGAACTCCATGGCGATGCCGTCTATGGTGCGGGTCTCCCCTGAGGCGCTTATGCTGTCATTGGGCGGGATATAGGAGACCGTGCCGAGCGATTGCCCCATCCCGATGCCGATAGAGAGCGATCCCTGCAGGCCAGGCGTGAGGAAGGTCCCATACTGGTATTCAGCGCGTCTTCCCATGGCCGTGCCCGCATAGAGGTTCTCGCTCACCGCGTGCTCTGCAAAGCCGGCAGGTGCTATGATGGGAACGGACCGCTCAGCAACCTCTTCTGCGCTGATGACGCCCTTTACGCCGCCATAGTGGTCCACGTGGGGATGGCTGTACACGATGGCAACGACCGGGCGCACCCCAAGCTCGTCATCCACCAGCTCCTTGGCAGCCTGGGCACATTCCACGCTCATAAGGGGGTCGAACACTATCCAGCCACTTTCGCCTTCGATGAAGGTGATATTGGCCATGTCATAGCCGCGCACCTGGTAGATGCCTTCACTGACCTTGTAAAGGCCGAAGAGGTGGTTAAGGGTGGTGTTGCGCAGAAGGCTCGGGTTCACAGTCTTGGGGGAATCGCCACCCGCGATGATGCCGCCTTCTGGGGAAGAAGGTGCACCTTGTGGCCCTTGGGCCTCTTGCACGTCCTCAAGGAAACCGTAGGCGTCCTGGCTCCAAACGATGTTTCCCGCCTTGTCCTTTATCTCAAGATTCTCAGGCGCGGCGATGAAGCCCCGTTCTGCGAATTCACGCTCGGTCTCGTCCCCGAAGTCGAGCAGGGCATAGACCTCGGCATTGGCCTCGGTGGTCTGGGCGCTTGCCGTCTTGGGGTTCGGCGTCTCCAGCATGGTGTTCGATGAGATGGTCTGTGCCGTGGGCTGGGAGGAACATGCCCCCAGCAGCAGGATGAGGAACAGGAGCAGCAGCGCCGCCAGCGTGAGGGCGGCTGTCGCGGGGGTGACAGGTGTTGCGCGTGCCGCGGGTGCCACGGCTGTTGCAGGCGCCACAGGTGCCGCGGGTGCCGCGGGTGCCACGGCTGTTGCGGACGCCGCGGAGGCCGCGGGTGCCACGGCTGTTGCAGGCGCCGCAGGTGCCACGGCTGTTGCGGACGCCGCGGGTGCGGCGGGCACCGCGGGTGTCGCGCCCTCGTGCCTTCCTCCGTCGCGCAGCAGGCTTCCCCGCTGCCCGAGGCGTTGCCCTTCCCCGCGGCTTCTCGAGCCCCGCCTTTTGCCCAGAAGGCCATTCCTTGAGATATGCATGTCTTCCCCGTCCTTGTTCTGCCTCTGCCGTTGTGTGGTGATAGCTTACCACAAAGCATGTCACAAAGAGGCGATGATGCGCTTGGCAGCCTCCGAGGTCTTTGCCTTCGCCTGCTCGATATCGAGGGTCGGCCAGCTGCCGTCGCGATAGACCACTTTGCCGTCCACCATGGTCAGGCAGACGTCGTTCCCATGCCCGGCGAAGACCAGGTTGTACAGGGGGCTTGTGGCAGGTGCCCAGGAAGGCCCGGAAGTGTCCAGGACACAGAGGTCTGCCTTGGCGCCTCTGCCCAGATAGCCGCAGTCGGTGCGCCCCTGCGCAAGGGCTCCTGCCCGCGTGGCGGCATACAGTGCCTGGGCGGGGGTGACCACCGAAGGGTCAAGGGTGTCGCCCTTGTAGACCAAGCTCAGCAGGTAGAGGTCCTGCATCATGTCATGGTTGTTGTTCGAGGCCATGCCATCGGTCCCCAGGGCGACCGCGACGCCCCGCTCAAGCATCCGGGGAATGGGGGCGAAGCCGCTGCCGAGCTTCATGTTCGAGGCAGGGTTGCAGGCGACGGTCACTCCCTTCTCAGCCAGGATGTCGATGTCGGCCTCTTCTGCCCATACGCAATGGGCCGCTGTGGTGGGGCAATCGAGCACGCCCAGGCTTGCGAAGTACTGGAGGGGCGTAAGCCCGCCCCTTCGTGACTTGCATTCCTCGTGTTCGCTCCTGGTCTCTGAGGCATGGAGGTGTATGTGCAGGCCCTTTTCCTGGGCAATGGCGGCCACATCGGCGACCACCTGGGGGTTCGAGGTGTATTCGGCATGGATGTTGTAGTCTATCCTGATGCGCCCCTCATCACTGCCATGGTAACGGGCGACCAGTTCCTCGTTATGGGCGAAATGGGGGTATGCGCGATAGGGCTTGTCCTCGAAGGCGAGCAGGCCTTCGCAGCTGTTCATCTTGAGGCCTGCTTGGACGACCGCACGGATGCGTTCCTCGGAATGGTAGTACATGTCGGAAAAGCCCACCACCCCGAAACGCGCCATCTCGGCCGCCGCAAGCAGGGTTGCCCAGTAGCAGTCCTCCCCGCTTATCTTCTCCTCGAAGGGGAACACCCTCCCGAAGAGCCATTCCTGCAGAGGCAGGCTTTCCGCATACCCGCGCAACAAGGTCATGGGCGCGTGGGCGTGGGCATTGTAGAAGCCTGCCATGAGCAGCCTGTCCTGCCCTTCGTACACCTCCCCGAAGGCGGCGGCCTCTTCGTCGGGGGGGGCTGCTTCGCCGATATAGGCGATACGCCCCTCAGCAACGCCCACCCAGCGATGCTCATGGAAGGTGAAGTCCTTGTCAAGCAAAGAGATATCGGCAAACAGCATGGGTCCTCCTGTCGGTATGGCCGCAACCGTCGATGCCTTGGGAAGTCATTGACGGTTGCGGCAAAAGCCCTCAAGACCACCCTGGCATCGGGGGTTCCCGATCGAACCCGGAATCCACCACAGAGTGGACAGGTGGTGCACACAGGGCGGCTCTAGGGCGACAACGTCGAATCAGCTGCTATGATACGCGAACGCAGTTGTTATGGCAAGCCGGCCTATCACAGGGGCACCGGGTTCGGCGGTTCGCCGACCACAAATAAGCGGAATGTTACGCATCAGCCATTTCCTATCACAGGGGCACCGGACTCGTCGGTTCGCCGGCAGCCGTTCGCCGGCAGCCGTTCGCCGGGCTCGGCGGTTCGCCGGCAGCCGTTCGCCGGCGGCGGTTCGCCGGCAGCCTCCCCCTTCAAGATCCCGTTCGCCTTATTTGTTCTTCAGGGCTTCGCGGAGTTTCAAGGATTCGGCGGTATAGGTGCCTAAGGCGCGACCTGCCCCATGCAAGGCCTCGAGTGCCCTGCTGTAGCGCTCGGATGCCTCGTTGGCCGCCCCCGAGGTGTCGGCAGCACAGAGCCTGCTTTGTTGGAAGCCGCCCTGTGCACGGCTCAGCTCCTCGATGCGGGCGGCAAGGCGCTCCTGGTCTTTCAGCACATCTTCTTCCAAGCACTCCAGGGCCCTCTCGATGTCTTCATAGCTTGTCGCACCCATATGACGCCCTTCTACCCTTCCTCTTGTTCTTCGGGGATGCTGTTTATGGCATTGATGGCCATATCGATCTCGGCATCGGCCTCATCGATGCAGGCCAAGGCCTCTTCGATGCAACGGCAGAGCGCATCACTGCCTTCTGCCTTGCTCACGATGCGGTCTGGCTGCTCTTCAGCCAAGACCCTTCGCACGCTGCCCAGCCCATGCCTGATGCTGTGCAGCTCGCTCATGAACCGTGGCCTCTCATCGCCGCCCATGCCTGCTCCTTTTCTCGTGCCTGCTTCCCGCAGACGCCTCGAAAGCCATGTCCGCTGCCCTTACTTCGACATCTGCTCGTCGACGAAGGCGGTGATGGAGCGGTTCATGCGGTCTATTGAGACATGCACCTCTTGCAGCGATTTTATGGCCAGATCGAGCGCGTGGACGGCCGCAGGGCCCGAGTTCCGGTTCCCCGATACCGCCGCCGCCAGCTGTTGTGTCGCCTTGCCCAATTCGGCTGCCGTCATTGATGACGCCTGTGCCACCGGCTTGGTGGCCTCGTTCACCCGGTATGCCGCATTGACGACGTCTTGCAGGCTGTTCGCCATGGTGCCCCCTTCCTATCCCGCGACCCGTGCCACAGCGGCCTGGGCTTCACCCAGCGCCGAAAGCGCCTTCTTGAATGCCTCGCGCACCTGGTCGATGCCCTGTTTGACATCGCTGACGTGCTTGCTGGGCGAACCGTCGATGCCTTCGTGGACCAGGTCCATCAGCTCGGAGGTCTGCCGCTGTGTCGCCTCGATCTGTTGGCCTTGCTGGGATATCATCCGGTTGATCTCCATGATTATGGCGATGACTTCGGTATACTGCGACATTGCTTCCTCACTTCCTCTTGTGTTTACTGTTTGCCCTCAAAGACAGGCATCAAAGGAACACGACCTGCCTGCCTGCCGGTGAAGCGCTCTCTGTCGGGCGCTGCTTGTGCACACCGGCGGGCACGGCACGGCTTGCCCCCCATTCGCGGATGTCCATGAGGTCTTCCGGATTGGTGCGCGAATAAGGCACCACGTTGGCGAAGAACTGCTTTATCTGTGTGTCGCCCGGCACGGTGGTGGTATGCGTCGCCAGCATGGTGATGGCTATGTCGTTCACTGAGGCGTCGATGTCCGACCCGGAAAAGCCCTCGGTCATCTCCACCAGATCGTCTTGCAGGTCGGGCGGCAAATCGAAGTCCAGATAGCGGGTGAAGTACATGCGCAGTATCTCAGCCCGCTCGTCAGCTTCGGGCAGATCCACGAAGAAGACCTCGTCGAAGCGCCCTTTGCGCAACAGCTCGGGCGGCAAGCTGCGCACATCGTTGGCGGTTGCCACCATGAACACCTTCGAGGTCGATTCCTGGAGCCAATAAAGGAACTGCCCGATGATCCGGCGCTGGACGCCGGTCGAGTCGTTCGAGCCAGAAAGTGCCTTCTCTATCTCGTCGACCCACAGGATGCAGGGAGCCACTTTGTCGGCTGCCTCCAGGGCCTCCTTGAACTGCGCCTCTGACTGGCCGACGTACATGCCCAGCACAGCGGACATGTCCAGCCGGTACAGCGGCAGCTTCCAGCGGTGCGCGATGGCCTTGGCCGAAAGCGATTTCCCGCAGCCGGGCACACCGCACAACAGGATGCCGCGTGGAGGCCTGACTGCCGATGCCGACAGATCCGCCCGCATCAGCTCTTCGCGGGTGTCCAACCATTTACGCAGGTTACGAAGGCCGCCGACCTGGTTCTTGGAACTCACCTTGACGCGTTCGATGCCGGCCAAAGAGCCGATGATGCGATCCTTGTACTTCGACAGCTCAGAGATGTCATCTGAAGTGACCTGGCCTTTGGCGATAAGCGTGGTGACGATGTTGACCGCCTGTATCAGCGAGACCCCCGTCAGGATCTCTGCTGCCTGATGCACCTCTTCAGGGGACCAGGAGATGGGGATGATGCCCTGGTGCATGTTGATTATCCCCGCTATCTCGACCAGTATCTCTTCGGTATTGGGCAGGTCGAGCTCGGCCAGCATGCCCAGCATCGACAAGCCGGACCAGACCGGCTTGTCGGTCATCAAGATGATGCAGCCCTGATGGTGCTGTTCTGCTAAGAGCACCGTTGCCGCCAGCTCGCGCGCCGTGGGGGTGTCAGAGGCTATGTCGTCGATGTCCTCGAAGACGAAGTTCACGTTGTCGACCGATTTGAACTGGTTTCGGGCTTGGTCGATGGCGGTCTGCAGCGAGGCGTCATCGGCTATCACCGAATAAGGCTGTATCTGGAAGAGCCCTTCGGTGCGCGAATAGCCGTAGAAGGGCATCACCCGCAGCGATGCCGCAATCTCTTTCATCATCTCCTTGACACGCGATCGCTCTTGCGACTTCACCACTATTAAGGGCACGCGTGCGCTCAGGTACTGCTTTATCGAGCGCATGGTCTCCGCGTAATCAGACATTCATACTCCTTCTTCGTCGGGGGCAGCAGACGCCGTCGGTGGAAGAATCCCGCCGTCGATAGCTGCCCCTTCTCTC
>JAIRPR010000074.1 GCA_031256895.1 Coriobacteriaceae bacterium | reverse complement strand
TGCTGCGATTGATGCCTAAAAGCTCGCAGCGGCGCTTCAGCGGTATCGGGCACAGGTCGTCTTCTTCATCAGGCTTGACCAATTCTAGGCGGCTCTTGTCCTCCATTGACGTCCTTATGGATTCGCCGAAGCCAGTCGCGTTCGACCGTTGCGGTGCCATCTGCCTTGAGCAGCTCGTCACGCTCAGCCTCAAGTGCTTCCCCCTTCGCTTTTTGTCCTTGGCCAGTCTGGCACCGTCAAAGACGACAGAGGCGCCTGCGGCAAGCTCATCTTTCCATCTGCGTACCATGTTGGGTTTGAGCTGGTGTTCGGCAGCAATCTCAGAGACCGTGTGCTCGCTGCTCAGGGCTTCTAAGGCGAGCTTGGCCTTGAACTGCGGGCTGAAGCTCCTTCGTTTTGAATACATTGTGGACATCCTTTCTTGCGCATACAGCGCTTCATCATGGATGATTCACTAAGAAATTGCGAATTCGTGGTCAGAAAAGTTCGGCCAGATTAGTTGTTGCCGCCGTATTATCTGCATACACGAAGCTGCACCCCAAAGTAAAGCCAGACCCCGGGGCGTTTGGGCATGCCCTTTCACCTTCCCATTCACCATTTGGGGCAATGCTGCTGCCACTTGTGCTACCGAAGCCTTGGAATTAGGCTATAATGAGAATGACTCGGGCTTGGAGGCTCGGGATTGGATTGTAGGACAAACAAGGGAGGAAAGATGAACAGGGATGAAATGGACCCATCAAAGGAAGCATCATCGAAGAAAGGCGTTTCACGTCGGGCATTCCTCGGCAAAGCGGCGATCGGTGCCGCAAGCCTAGCAGTAACAGGCCTTGCGGCCTGTGCTTCGGCACCGTCAACCGGCAATGCGGGCGATACCCAGACGGCTGCCGCAAAGCTGGATACCGAGAAGTACCCAGCGCTGGCTGACAGCCGCAACCCGATAGACTGGCTGGGCACGCCGCCAGATGTCAAGCCCGAGGACTGCGTGAAGACCATCGAGGCAGATGTCGTGGTCATCGGTGCCGCAGTTGCCGGAGAGCTGGCTGGTTACGGCGCCGTCAAGGAAGGTGCCCGGACGATAGTGCTGGAGCGCAATGGCACCGCCCACATCAGCGGCAGCGGCATAGGCTTCTCGAACTCAAAGTACCAGATAGAAAAGGGCTTGCCAGAGATTGACAAATACGAGCTCTTCCAGCTGATCTTCAATCAGCTGCAGGGGCGTTGCGACCAGGCCTTGTTGGCAAGTTGGGTCTGGCACAGCGGTGCCGTGCTCGACGAGCTGGAAGAAGTGGTCTTGCAGCCGGCCGGCCTGCCTGGAACGGCGATGGGGGAAGTGCCCGGTCCAGAGAAGAAGTACGAGATCATGCAGAACCTTGCCAGCCATGTCAACTTCGATGCTTCGGGCGGCGACAACCTGGAGGTCTTCAACAACATCATGCATGACTGGATCGAGGCGAACGGCGGCGAGATCCACTACGAGATAACTGCCCGGGTGCTTACGCAGGAAACAGACGGCACCGTGACCGGCGTTATAGCCCAGAACCAGGCCGGGGAATACATCTATTACAAGGCAGCAACCGGTGTCGTGGTCGCCACGGGCTCTTACGGCGGCAATGAGCAGATGCTGCGGGCATTTGCCAACCCCTGGTTAGCGAACTACGCCATAAACCACGGTATCTACAATGCCCGCGTCACCGAGACATCGCCCATCACCACCAACGAGAAGATGGACGACGGAACCGGCCACAAGATGCTCTGCTGGGCGGGGGCTGTGATGGAGCAGACCGATCCCTCCTTCCAATCCTGGGAAGACACGGGCTACTGGTGGTGGCCTTTCCTGCAGGTCGATACCGAGGGCAGGCGCTTCCGCAACGAAGCTTCCTCTTGGCTTGACCATACCCACCTGATAGCGGAGCTGCCAGCGGGCGTCAATTATTACTGGCAGATCCTGCCGAACAGCGATTTCGATATGCCCAGCACGTTGATGCCCATGCCCTACAAGGTCTGGGGCGAGAACGTCAACGCCCACGACGAGGTGCATACCGCAGACACCATCGAGGATCTGGCAAAGCAGATAGACGTCGACCCCAAGGTGCTGCGTGCCACGGTGGACCGCTACAACGAGATCTGCAAAAGCGGCATCGATGACGACTTCAGCAAGCTGCCTAAGTACCTAAGCCCCATCGTGGATCCGCCTTTCCAGGCAGTCAAGGCGAAATGCCAGTTCTACTGCACCTCCAGCGGCGTGAAGATCGACCGTTATTGCCGGGTGCTCGACAAGGACTGGAACCCCATCCCGCACCTCTTTGCCGCCGGAAATACCGTAGGCTGGCGCCTGGGAAGCGGTTACCAGATGACCGTGGGCGGGCTGTGCAACGGCTGGGCATTCTTCCATGGCTACGTTTCGGGCAAGGTAGCCGCCAAGCCCAACTGGACCTTCGAGGATATCGGCAAGATCTGATTCTCCGGCTGATGCTACAGGCCCGATAAAAAGGCGGCCTCGGTTCATCCGGGGCCGCTTGCTTTCGTCCTTGTGTCATCGGATCGGCTCAGGCACTAACTGCCATCCTTCTTCCAGGATGTTCTTGCAGCAGCTCGATGGACACCAAGTTCATATCAGTGATACTCTGTTTCAGCCCCGATAAGTGCAAGGAAAGACTCATTGACGAAACCGGGCTTGCATGGTAAGGTAATACCCGTAATACAATCAAGCTGAACCGAACTCGATTACGGTAAGGGAAATTGGCGCTCGGCGTAAACCAAGGACGGAGGCACATGTGGAGTCAATGTTGACGGTACGTATCGATAAGGACATTAAACGCAAGGCAACGGCTATTTTGCAGGAAAAGGGGATGACCGTTTCTTTATTGGTGCAATCGGTGCTGGACTCAATAGTCATGACCGGTGACCTGCCCGTTGTCATAAAACCTGACAGACCGACAAGGGATGAGGTATCAAGGCGCATCAAGATACTCAAGGCGCTTGAGCTGCCAGTGTCGATCATGATGACCGATGACGAAGTACGGGAAGAGCGATTGAGGGATAAACATGGTACTGTTGCTTGACTGCAATGTGGTTTTAGACAAGCTTGGCAGGCGTGAGCCGTTCTATGATGCGGCAAACCGCGTATTTCTCAGCGCCGCATTCGGAGATACGCAGATCTTCATCAGTGCCAACATGCTCACCGATATTCTCTACCTCTTGAAAAAGCAGTTGGGAAACCAGATTTCTCAAAGCAATCTTCTGGCAGCGTGCGAGATCCTTCATATCGCAGGCCTTTCTGCTGATGACTGCCTTTGGGCACTGCGTCAGGGTTGGGACGATTTCGAGGACTGCTTGGTATCCCGTTGTGCCGAGAACATCAGGGCAGACTACATCGTTACCCGCGATTCATCTGGTTTTTCAAGAAGCTTGGTGCCTGCCATATCGCCGGAAGCGTTATTGGCACTTCTCGAAGGACGTGGACTTGCCTATTGTGATCCATCAGATTTCTGACGAACCCTCAAGCTGGCAATAAGACAGGGGTCACAAGGTTACTGTTCGCGGGTCAGCCAGTAGGAATGCTTCACCTGCTCGTTTCTTTATCTCATCGATTGGAGACAATCAGGGTGCTGTGTTCTTGTTGGTTGACCCGTGAACAGTAGTGTCACGAGATGCGAAAAGAAGATACGCGTATCGGTCTCGCCTGCGTTTGGGGCACTTGATGCTACAATTGACTCACAACAAAAGAGGATGCGGGAAGTTACTGCCCGTAGCTGAATAGCACGCCGACGTGGTATTGAGCATCCCCAAGAGGCGCTACCATCTGGGTGCGCTATTCGGCAACCTCGAGGAACCGTGCAAAAGGCTTGAAGCGGGGGGACGAACGATGCAGCTCTTTTCTGGCAAGAAGCAAGAAACCGAACAGCCAAGGCCTGATGTCGGCTTTGTCAGCGTAACCGCTATGCTTCCCATCCTGTCCGCTGGCTTTGCGCTGGCTTACGCTTCCTTCCTGATAGCCATATTCGGTGGCAGTCCGGTCTATGGCCTACAAGCCGAAGACACGCCTGCCTTCGCCCTGCGCATCGCCGTGCTTGCGGGCTTTTCCGTATGCCTTGTTGTGTTCGTGGCCTGCCAGACAGCTTTCGATAAGCTGTGGGAAAGGGCTGTCTTCCTGCCAGCTGCCGTCACGGTTCCTGCGGTGGCTCTTGCTGCCCTTGAGCCATGCCTGCGGCTTGTCGGATGGCCTTGGGGCATGGGGTTGCACGCATCGTGTTGGTTCTTGTTCGGATGCGGCATAGCGTTCATCACGATGGCCTGGTATAAGATGTTCACCGTGGCTTGGAAGAAGAGTGTGAGCCGCAGCATTGCCACGGCTGCGGTCTTGAGTGCCGTGATGTTCCTGTTCGTCAACAACCTCAAGGCACCTTTTGGGCAGGTGGCTATGCTGCTTCTGCCCTGGGCCTCTGTTCTGGTGTATCGTCTTGACCTTCGCTATGTCGGATCCCTTTCAGGACACCAGAGGGCAGTACAGGGTAGCGCACGCCTGCGTATCACCACCGGCATCATCGTGTTGCTGTACGGCGTCCTGTTCGGGTTCGTCACCTTCCAGCTTATGCGTAGCCTCGGTCATTCTGAGTTCTCCCTGGTTTTCTCAGGTGCCATGCTGTGTGCTGCGCTTATCTTGCTCGCCGTCATCAAATGGCGGCGCTACATCCCTTACTCGACCATCATGAAGGTGCTCTTGCCGCTGGTAATCGGGGGATTCCTTTCTCTCTTGTGGCCTGATGCCATGGCAAACCTGATAAGCTATGCCTTCCTCTTGCTGCTCTTCTCGACCTATGAGATAGCCAACCAATACACCCTGATAGCCATCGGCAGCGATTCTGCGACGGAAGTGGTGAGGACACTTGCCCATGGCAGGTTGTCCCCCTTGTTGGGAATGATTGGGGGATGGCTGCTCTGCCTGGTGTTCTTCAACGATGCCACACTTGGTACCGATACCGTTGTCATCGCGGCAACCGGCCTTATCGTGGTGCTTGCCACCCTGGCCGTCATCTTCCCGATCCGCAGCAACTTGGTAGATGAGAAGCAAGAATGGAACCTGAAAAGGGAGAGCTTCAAGGCACGGTGCGAAGGCATCGCCCATCACTATGGGTTGTCAAGCCGGGAACACGAGGTCTTGGTCTTGCTGGCAAAAGGAAGGAATGCGCAATTCATCGGCCAGGACCTGTGCATCTCCCAATACACCGCAAAGACCCATATCTACCATGTGTACCAGAAGCTCGGCATCAATTCGCACCAGGAGCTCATCTCTATTGTGGACGGCATCAAGGAAAGATAATGAGGTTTAATGCCCGTCCGCTCAAGCGTGGCCCCGGGTTGCTGCCAAGGCGGGGGAAGGACAGGGGAGAGGTTCTGGTGGGCCCAGGGAGGGAAGCTCCAGGAGGGGGAATGCCCAGAGGGAATGCCCAGAGGGAATGCCCGGGGGAAGGTTCACGGGAATGCCCGAGGGAATACCCAGGGTAAGGTCCACGGGAAGGTCGTGGGGAAAGCCCTGAAGGAGGGCAAGGGAAAGCCCTGGGAAAGGTCGCGAGAAGGCTTTGGGGAAAGTGCTTGAGAACCCTACTACTGCTGGTAGTATGTGGTGCGCTGGATCCCTCAACCTTGAGACACTATGCGCAATCGTGCGGGAATACTCCCTAAATTGCGATTGAGGGCACTTCGAGTTCTGGCATAGTTTGCTCTTGGCCGATGGAGCATACGGGAATCCTGGTTGGCACGACCAATCGGTACCGGCAATCGCTCAAAGGAACAGCAAACCGCCGCGCTGTCCAGAATACCCGCCAGGAGCCACAGCATCAATCGGACAGCTTGGAGGACCCATGTGTTTTAGGCCAGCAGCAATCGAAGTTCCCCATAAATGCCCTGAGTGCGGCACTCTTAATCCACCGACCAACAAGAAATGCCGGTCTTGCGGAATAAGCCTCGATCACGTGATTGCCGACAACATCGCTGATGGGGAATTCGCCTCGGCTCCTTCTGCAGCCCAGGCCTCCCTGACGGCGGCAGCACTCGGAGCGGTGCCCGCCATGCCGCCCATCATGAAGCCGCCAGGGGCAATGGCTGCACCCGTGCCCGCCCGTGTTCCAACACCTGCACCAACGCCTGCAGGAACGCCCACGGGAACTTACGCGGGAACGCCCACGGGAACTCCCACACCTGCACCTGCAACGCCAACACCTGCGCCAACGCCAATGCCTGCACAAACCCCTTTGCCATCCCCTTCACAAGCGCCTACAAGGGAGGAACAATGACTGAATTCGCCACGGATGACACCCTCGGCACCCCCGACGCCCCCGAAACCCCCGAAACCTCCGGCACGCCAGCCACCCCCGATGCCCGCGACACCTTCCCCTTGTATTTCGATTCCGTTCTGGAGACCGCCGACGACCCCACCGGCAGGAAATGGACTTGGGAAGAAGACGGCTACACCGTGTACCGCAGCCATGCACGGACCGGGCCTGGATGCCACGACAACTGCGGGGTATTGCTCTATGTCAAAGACGGGGTCCTGGAGAAGATCGAAGGCGATGAAGAGAACCCCTACAACCAAGGGCGGCTCTGTCTTCGCTGCCTTGCCTTCAAGGAGATGCTCTACCATCCAGATCGCCTCCGGCACCCTCTGATCCGCAGCGGCGAACGAGGGCAAAACAGGTGGCGTGAGGTCAGCTGGGACGAAGCCTACGACTACATAGAGGAGAACCTGCGCAGGGTGTTTTCCCTTTACGGGCCTGAGACCTTGTACGTGGCCAAGGGCACCGGGCGCGACACCAACGGCTACTATGCCCGCATCGCCGAATCGCTCGGAAGCCCGAACAGCTCGGGCGCCTTCTTCTGCGGCAGCTCATGTTACCTGCCGCGCATTGCGAGTGCTGGGCTGAAAGCCGGGGCCATGTTCGTCTCAGATTATTCGCAGAACTCGCCTCTGCGTTTCGATGACCCGCGTTTCCAGGTTCCTGAATGCACCATGGTGTGGGGCAACAACTTTCCCGTCGCCAATTCTGACGGCACGCTTGGCTGGTGGTTGTTGGAATGCATGAAGCGCGGGACCAAGATTATCACCATCGACCCCAAACTCACCTGGGTGGCAGCCCATTCAGAGATATTCCTGCAGATAAGGTGAGGCACTGTTGCGGCGCTCGCACTGGCGATGGCAAACATCATCATCTCTGAAGGGCTTTACGACCAGGATTTCGTGAGGGATTGGACCTATGGCTTCGAGGAATACCGGGCGCATGTGGCCCAATACAGCCCGCAATGGGCTGCCGAGGTCTGCGACCTTGATGTTGAAGACATCTACGCAGCTGCCCGCCTGTTCGCGAATGCCAAGCCTGCCAGCATGCAGTGGGGGGTCGCGCTGGACCATACGAAGGGCGGCTATTTCACCGGCATCGCAGTGATGGACCTTATCGCCCTGACCGGCAACTTCGAGAAGCCTGGCGGTGTGATGATAGGCATACCCTATTGGGGGATAACCCAAGGCCTGATGGGGGCACGGCCTGCCTATGGCGAAAAGGTGCTTCCTGATGAACAGCTCGACAAGCGCATCAATGACAACCACCCGCTCATGACGGCTTCAGGCACGACAAGCCCCGACGACGTCTTGCTTGCACTCGAGACCGGGAAGCCCTACCCGGTGCGGGCGCTTTGGTTGTTGCAGACCAACCCTTTGACCTGCCAGGGAAGCGACCCCCATCGCCTCCATGCCGCCTTGCTCAAATCGGAGTTCACGGTCATGACCGACCTGTTCATGACCCCTACCATCCTTGCGGTCGCCGATGTCGTGCTGCCGGCCTGCACTTTTGCAGAACGCATCGGCATCACCGGGCACCATACCTTCAACCTGGGATCGATTGTGAAGGCTGTCGATCCCTTGGGGGAATCGCGTTCGGACCAAGAGATAATCAACGATATCTGCAAGAGGTTCAACCCCGAGGGCAACCCCTGGGAACACGACCTGGGCATCTACAATTGGATACTGCAGAAGGCGGGGTCTCAGGTCGATTACGACTACCTGAAGAAGCGCACCTGGGCATTCCCACAGTTTGAATACCACCGCCACGAGAAGGGGCTGCTCCGCAAAGACGGGAAGCCGGGCTTCAACACCGCCACCGGCAAGTTCGAGTTCAAGGTAGATGCCTTCGAATGGTTCGACCTGCCGGTCATGCCGGTCTATGAAGAGCCGCCGGAAAGCCCGGTGAGCAGGCCGGATCTTGCCAAGCTTTATCCCTATGTGCTGACCACCGGTGCCCGCCGTTGGGGCTTGTTCCACTCCGAACACCGCAACTCGCCTTCAATGCGGCGCATCCATAAGTGGCCGGAATTCATGATCCATCCGAAGTTGGCCACAGAACTGGGCATAGAGGAAGGCGATTGGTGCCGTATCGAGAACAACCATGGGCATTGCCGGATGCGGGCACATGTTTCGCCCCGCATCCGCGAGGACACGATTTCGACTGACCACGCCTGGTGGTTCCCCGAACGCGGCGCAGACGACGGCACCTTCTTCGGCACCTTCGAATCGAACATCAACTGCCTGCTTCCCTATGATGCGGGCGATTCGGGGTACTGCGGGCCGTTCAAGGCACTGCTGTGCAAGGTGGTCAAGGAATAGAGAGAAATGGAGGCCAAAATGGCACGAGCCATGTTCGTCGATTACAACTTCTGCACAGGCTGTCACGCCTGCGAGCTTTCCTGTCAGAACGAGCACAGCCTGACACCCGAGAACATGGGCATTGTGGTCGAGAAGATAGGCCCTTTTCAGATTGGTGCGAAGAAATGGCAATATGATTTCTTCCCTGCCCCCACCGATTTCTGCAACGGCTGCAAAGAACGGCTCGCCAAAGGGAAAAGGCCTGCCTGCGTCCAGCATTGCCAGACACAATGCCTGGAATTCGGCGACCCGCTGGAGTTCATCGGCAGGCTGGATAAGAAACGGGCCCTGTTCGTCTTGTGACGTACTGACGTCCAAACATCATTGAAGGAAGGAAGGAAGACTCATGGTAAAAAAGATTATCGGCTTGATCCTGGCGGTTGTCGTATTGGCAGGCACCATGTTGCTCGATGTGCCCCAAGGGCTGACGCGTGAGGGCTTCATGGCCATAGGCGTTCTGGCCTTTGCCCTTATCCTGTGGATATGCGAGACCTTCCCCATGGCGGGCACCGCTATCCTTATCCTGGCGGTGGTCCCCACCATAGGGCTTCTGCCCTATGGCGAGGCCTTGAGCGCCTTTGGGTCGCCGCCCTTGTTCTTTGTCATCGCTTCGACCTCCATCACGGTTATCATGATGAAGACGTCCATCCCCTTAAAGGCGGTGAGCCATATAGTGCGGATCACCAAAGGGAACCCCCGGCAGTTCCTGTTCGGGTTCATGCTGGTCGAGGCGCTTTTTTCGTCCTTCATGTCGAACATCCCGGTCACCATCTTGTTCATGGGGCTGGTGGCAAGCCTGCTCAAGAAGATGAACGCAGAAAGGGGCAAGTCCAACCTGGGGAAGTGCCTCTATTTCACTGCGGGCTTCGCTGCCATGATTGGCGGTGCCATGACCCCCATCGGTTCATCGATCAACATCATGGCCATGGGTATCCTTGAATCGGCGTTCGGCATCACCATAACCTTCGTGCAGTGGATGGTGGTCTGTATCCCTATAGCCCTGTTCATCCTGGTAGCAGCGTGGTTCAGCCTGATTGCGGTATTCAAGCCGGAACGAATCCCTGAAAGTGCCCTGGGCGAGATCCAGATCGAGCTGAGCCAGGCCAAGGGCTTCAACCGGTATGAGGGCAAAGTACTGGTCATGGTAGTGGCCATGTTCGTGTTCTGGTTTTTGGGCAGCTTCTATCCCGTCATCAATGCCACCACGGTGGGCATCTTCGGCATGGCTGTCATGCTGCTCCCCTTCACCAAGATGATGACCTGGCAGGAATTCCAAAAAGAGGTGTCCTGGACGGTGGTCATGGTGTTCGGTGGGGTCTCGGTCATGGCTGCACCCTTCGTCAGCACCGGCGCTGCCGCATGGATGACCGATGCCTTCGTCGCCGCCACTTCTGGCATGGGGCCTGTAGAGATGGCGATGGCCTTGACGGCGTTCTTCGTGGTGGTGAACATCTTCTTTCCCATGGGGCCTGCGGTCATCGGCCTCTTGTGCGCCCCCATGGCAGGAATCGCCCTGGCAGGCGGCGTTGTGTCGCCGGGTTTCACGACCATTGCCCTGACCATTGCGTCAAGCGTGAACTTCCTTATTCCCATCTCGATGATCTACCTCTTGGTGCTTGAGGCGAAATGGTTCCAGTTCAACGACTGCTTGAAAGCCGGCATTATCCCCACTGTGGCGGTCTGGCTGGGAACAGCGTTCATCGCACCACCGCTCTGCATGCTGATGGGGGTCTGGTAGCCTTACCCCTGCCCAGGTGAGCCGGATGCCAGAGGCCGCGGCACCTGAAAGCCACGAGCCAACCCGTCCGGCTACCTGGGCTATCGTTGCATGATGTGGCAGGTATGGAAGCATTATGGGCAGGCGCCATGGGCAGGCGACATGGGCAGGCGCCATGAAGCACTCTGCCGGTTGATTGAGCTGTGGCTACAGGCAAGGAAAAAAGGAGATACTGATGCAGCACGAAGGGCAGAAAACAGCGGATAAGCCGGCAAGGGCACCGGGGAAGCTGATGACGGGGCCAGGTCATGCGCCGGGGAAGCCGACAGCCAGAAGGCTTGCGTCCTTGGGCTTGGGCATTGCGGTGATCGCTGCATTTGCCGCCCTGCCTACCCCTGACGGCCTGGGCTTTGCGGGCAAGATGGCCCTTTCGCTTCTGGTGGCAGGGCTTGCGCTCTGGGTCTTAGAGCCGATACCCATTGCGATAACCGCACTGGGCCTTATGGTGCTCATGCCGGCGTTCGGCATACTTGACTTCGGCGGGGTATGGGCGGGCTTCATCAGCACCGTCATCTTCTTCACCATTGCCACCTTCGGCCTGACTGCCGCTTTGTTGAAGACACAGGTACCCATAAAGATGGTCAGTGTACTGTTGCGCCTCACCAAAGGGCGGCCTCGTCTGGTGGTTTTGGCTTTCATGGCATCAGCGTTCCTGTTCTCCTGCTTCATGAGCGACCTTGCCTGTACAGCCATGTTTGCGGGCATCGCCATGAACAGTTTCCTTGCCATCCAGAAGGCCCAGCCTGGCAGGTCCGACCTTGGCAAGATGATAATGATCGGCGTGGCATACGGTTCGGTCATCGGCGGCCAGGCAATCCCCAGCGGGTCTTCGATGAACATCATGGCCATGGGAATGCTTGCGGCTAACACCGGCATCGAGATATCCTTCCTCGGGTGGTCCATGGTCTGTTTCCCCATTGCCGTGCTGGAGTTGCTGCTTGCCTGGCTTTCCCTGGTGGTCTTCTTCAGGCCAGAGGCTGTTTCCCCATGTGCATTGGAAGCTATCAGGAAAAACGCACAAGAGATACGGCTGAACGCCTTCGATTGGAAGGTGCTCTGTATCCTGTTCCTCGTGTTTTCTTGCTGGTTTGCAAGCAATTGGACCGGCTGGGACACCACAGCGATAGCAGTGTTCGCCCTGGTGCTGTTCTTTGTTCCTGGTCTTGACATTCTGACCTGGAAGGAATTCAACAAGGCGGTTGCTTGGAACCTGATAGTGCTGGTGGGAGGCGTGCAGTCGCTGGCTGCCGGCATCCGGGAACAGGGCGCTGCAAGCTGGCTCTTCAATGCCACCATAGGCAAGCTTGCCGCAGGTTCGGGCGCTATGCTTGCCGCCAGCGCTGCCTTTGCGCCGTTGCTCAGGATGTGCATACCGGTGGGCCCAGCCTTTGTGGCCTTGTTCCTTATCCCCCTGACCGGCATGGCTGACAGCCTGGGGGTCTCGGCTGCTGCTTTAGCGATAATCGTGGGAGTGAACGCCAGCACCTGCTTCATGCTGCCTATCGACAACAACACCATGCTGACCCACCGAGGCGGTTTCTGGAAGATGGCCGACGTGGTAAAGGCGGGCATCATTCCTACCATTGGCCTTATGGTGCTGCACATGTCCTTGTTGGGGCCCTTGGTTGCGCTTGCCGGGTATTAGCACGTGGCAGCACTGTCGAGGCTTGCAAGCGGCAAGGACAGGGCACCAGGACGGGCAGCCTGCAGGGTCAGTGTGGCCAGGACAAGCGGCCTGCGTGGACTCTGCGGTCAGGACAAGCGGCTTGCGTGGACTATGCAGCCACAACAGGCGGCTTGCGGGGGCCATGCAGCCACGACAGGCGGCCTGCGGGGGCAGGGGAACAAGGGCACCAGATAAGGCAGCCGCGTAAGAAACTACGAGTGAAAAAGAGAAAGAGAGAGGTCTTCCATGCACGAGAAAAAGACGACGGTAAAGGTGGCAATCGAGTCAGCGACCGAGCCAGTGGCAAAGGTGGCAATCGAGTCAGCGATTGAGTCAGTGGCAAAGCCAGCGGCTATGCCAGCGAACAAGGCAGCGACCGAGCCAGTGGCAAAGGTGGCAATCGAGGCAGCGACCGAGGCAGCGACCGGAGCAGCGATTGAGTCAGTGGCAAAGCCAGCGGCTATGCCAGCGCCCGAGGCAGCGACCAAAGCAGCGACCAAGGCAGCGAACAAGCCAGCGCCCAAGACGGCAACGAAAACGGTGATCAAAGGCCTTGGCTTCTGCTCTGCCGGGGTAGGCTCATGCGTCTGTTCCATCGATGTCGATGAGGAACAGGACAGGATAATCAGGATCCGCCCCTTTCATTTCGACCAGGAATACCCGCTTGAACAACTGAACCCCTGGAAGCTGAGCGCCCGCGGGGTGGATCTGGATTGTGGGACGCGTACCTACAGTTCGCCCCTTTCCCTTTGCTATAAGAACAGGGTCTATTCCAAGAACAGGATCCCCTATCCGATGAGACGCGCGGATTGGGATCCTGAAGGCGAACGGAACCCCCAGAACAGGGGGATCAGTCCGTTCGTCAGGATCTCGTGGGATGAAGCCTTGGACCTGGTGGCCAAAGAGCTTGTCCGCGTCAAGGAGACCTATGGCCCCGAGGCCGTTCTAGCCCAGGCCGACGGCCACGGTGAGACCAAGGTTGTCCACGGCACCCATGGCTGCCAGACCCGTCTATTAAGCCTTCTTGGCGGTTATACCCTGCAATCCCGACAGCCTGACAGCTGGGAAGGCTGGTATTGGGGTGCCAAGCATATATGGGGCATGGATCCCTTCGGGCAGCAGAACTACCAGGTAAACGTTATCAAAGATGTTGCCGAGAACGGGGATGCGGTGCTTTTCTGGGGCTGCGACCCCGAAACCACCCCCTGGGGATGGAGCGGGCAGATGGCCAGCCGTGTGTGCTATTGGTTCAACGACTTGGGCATCAAATGCATCCACATTGCGCCTGATGCGAACTATACGAACGTCATCCATGCAGACAAATGGATACCGGTGCTTCCCAACACCGATGCGGCGCTGCAGCTTGCCATCGCCTACACCTGGCTTGTCGAAGGCACCTACGACAAAGAATACCTGAAGGGCCATGCAGTCGGTTTCGAGCATTTCAGGTATTATGTGTTGGGCGGCGAAGATGGTGTAGCGAAGACCCCTGCCTGGGCGCAGCAGAAATGCGGGGTGCCCTCCTTCACCATCAAGGCACTTGCCCGCTATTGGGCAAGGCATGCGGTCTCGGTAGCGCATTGCAACGGCGGATCCTATATCCGTTCGGCGTTCTCGCACGAGCCGGCGCGCCTCGAGGTTGCTTTGTTGGGGATGCAGGGCCTGGGAAAGCCGGGCGCCAATCAGTTCAAGTTCATCGATTGGTCGGTGTTCGGGCTTCAAGACGTCAACGCCCTGGTCGCCCAGAGCGAGCAGCCCGACCTCTTCCCGGCCTATCGTGGCCGCGAGAATCCCATCAGGCCAGACATCATTCCTAAGACGATGGTGCCGCAGGCGATACTGCATCCCCCCATACAATGGTACGGCAACATTGCCGCAGGCCTTCCCCGCGAGGACCAGTTCAGCGGCCCTTATGTCTACCCCAAGCCAGGCAAAAGCCCCATACATATGATATGGACAGACAGCCCCTGTTGGGAGACTTGCTGGAACGGAGGCTTCAAGATGCAGGAAGCGTTCAGGCACGAATCCATCGAGACCATAATGGCACAGCACATCTGGATGGAGAACGATTGCCGCTTTGCCGATATCATCCTGCCGACGAACACCAAGCTGGAGAACCTCGACATCGGTTCCGATGCTGAAAGCGGCCAATGGAACACGGTGTATTACGAGCGGCAGGCCATCAGTCCGCTCTACGAATCGGTCTCTGACATGGAAGTGGTGGCCATGGTGGCAAAGAGGATCGAGAGCTTCGGAGGCGAATACCAGGGCATTTACGAGAAATATACCGAAGGGAAGGATGTCGAGGACTTCATCAGGCTGGGCTTTGAGAACACGGGCGCGGCAAAGGCCATGGGCTTCGACGATTTCAAGACGAAGGGCTATTACCCCTTCCCGGCTGCCGAAGGCTGGCAGGACCTGCCGGTCGGCCTTTCGCGATTCTATGAGAGCCCCGATGCCTTCCCCTTGAAGACCCCTTCCGGCAGGCTCGAGTATTACTCAACCAGCCTGGCCTATTACTTCCCCGACGACACAGAAAGAGGACCGGTGCCTAAGTGGGTCGAGGAAAGCGCAGAACACAAGGAAAGACTGAGCTGTGCCCGGGCCCGCGAATACCCCTTCCTCATCGTTTCGAACCACCCCCGGTGGCGCATCCACGCCAACCACGATGATGCCCTATGGCTTCGCGAGATAGACGGCTGCAAGATAGCCGGCCCTGACGGGTATTGGTACGAGCCGGTATGGGTGAACCCCTTCGATGCGGGCGTGCTCGGCTTGAAGGACGGAGATATCGTGCGGATATTCAACGAAAGGGGATCGGTGCTCGGCGGCGTCATGGTGACCGAGAGGATCATGCGGGGTGTCGTGTACCAGGACCATGGAGCACGGGTCGATACGATGTCGGCGGGAACTGGGGGGCTTGACCGAGGAGGCGCCAACAACCTGATTGCGCCCAACGATGTCACCTCGAGGTACTCTTATGGAGAAGTCACCAGCGGTTTTCTGGTCAATGTAGAGAAGTTCGACGTACAGGGGCTTGGGTTTGAAGGCCTCGAAGCACAAGGGATGGGCTATGAGGCAGCCACAGGGCTGGTGTTCCATCCTGCGCCTCAAGGGGCTGGATCTTTTGGTGAGGCAAGGGCGGCTGATGGGGCAAGTGCAATTGAAGGGCTTGTGGCCTTTGGGGGGCTTGCGGGGCTCCAGGAGGCCGCAGGTGCTGCAAAGGCGACCGGAGTGCCCGCGGTTGCGGAAGAAGGAGGAACACTATGAAGGTATTCGTTTTCGATTATGCACGCTGCAACGGATGCAGGAACTGCCAGATCGTTTGCAAGGACGAACACTGCGGCAATGAATGGCCGGGATATGCACGGTCGCAGCCTGATTCGGGGCAGTTCTGGGTTCGCGTGACCGAAAAGGTGAGGGGCAGCGTTCCTAAGGTGGTGGTGAGCTATACCCTGAATATGTGCCGCCATTGTGATGATGCGCCCTGTGCCGGCATCTGCCCAGCCTATGCCTTCAAGCGCCGTGATGACGGCCTCTTGCTGCTGGATCCGGATGCCTGCAACGGATGTATGCTTTGTGCAGAGGCATGCCCCTATGGCGCAATCTTCCAGAACAAGGATCTCTCGATTGCCCAAAAGTGCACGGGTTGTGCGCATCTGCTCGACGACGGCTGGAAAGAGCCCCGCTGCGCCGACGCCTGCCCGCACGGATCGCTGCGCTGCCTCGACGATCAGGAAGCCCGCATACGGTATCCTCAAGATTATGAGGCTTCGGTTGTCAAGGCGAAGGAGCATCTCATCTTGCTCAATGCCCCCCAGCCCTTCGTTGCGGGCACCGTGGTGGACCTGGTTGCCGATGAGGTGCTGATAGGAGCCAGGGTCACCTTGGAAAACAAGTTGGACGGCTCGCTTCAAGTCCAAGACACTGACGACTTCGGTGATTTCTGGTTCAAGCAGGCTGAGGCTGCCGACTACCAGCTCTATATAGAGGCAGAGGGCTATCTGAACCGCAGCATGGGCATTTCGACCACAGAGAAAGACTGCAACCTTGGGATAATCGAGATGTCCTCTGCCCGTTTCTTTGATGCCGAGGAAGATGTGACGATGGAAGCCGCCCTTGACATCGAAGCCCCCCGAGAAAGGAAGGAAGGGCAGAGCCTGGCTGAAGGGAACGATTACTACGTGTTCAAGAACACCTAGGCCCGAATGCGCCAAAGGGGTAGGGCAAGCCCGGCTTCGTTGACACCGAAGCGGCAAAGCCGAAAGCTTGCCTTTGCTCCAGGTGCTCGGTGAACTGCCCCTCTCTGATGAATCACCCCCAAGCCCCCTTGTTCATGGGGGCATTATTTTTTGGATACCCCCTTCATCGTGGCCTTATCAACCAGCGCTTTCGTTCCTACAATTGTCCTATCCACCGAAAGCCTGAAGATCGATGGAGGGAGGCAAGAAGGAAAAGGCAGCACGGGACCGACTGGCAGGAAGGCCGGTCAACCACAAGAGCGGGACCGACTGGCTGGAAGGCCGGTCAACCACAAGTGAGCCTGAAAGGCCGCAAAGACCAACAAAAAAAGGAGATGGGAAAATGACCAAGAACGCAAGGAAAGAAAAGGCAGCCGATGTCTCAAGAAGGAGCTTCCTCAAAGGCGTTGCGGTGGCGGGAGCTGCTGCGGTCGCCACCGGTTTGACAGGATGCGGCACCGCAGGGGGCAGCACACCGGGCACGACAAGCCAAGCCGCCGTTTCGTGGACCGATGAGGCCGACATCGTTGTTGTGGGCGGCGGCGGCACCGGTTGCGCGTGCGCGCTATCAGCCGGCGAAGCGGGCGCTTCCGTGATACTGCTGGAATCGTCTTCTGCCCTGGGCGGGTGTTCAGCCCTTTGTGTCGGATCGCTCACGACCCCGGGGTCGAAGATGCAAGCCGATAAAGGCATCAAAGACAGCGCTGAATCGTACCTGGAAGATGCCGAGCATCATTTGGCAAAGACTGCCAAAGCGCGTGCCGGCGAAGACTGGGCGATCTTCGAGCTGCAGGCCAAGGAAGGCGGGAAGACCATTGACTGGTTGGTAGACCATGGCGTGAAATTCAACGGCCCCTTGGCGTATCCCGGCAACACCAATGACCGGATGCATATGCTCTCACCGAAGTCGTCCGCTTGGCCGCTGGTCCTGCAGCCCTTGATAGAAGGCACAGGAGGGAAGATTCTCTTCAACACGAAGGGCGTTGAGCTGGTAGTCGAAGCGGGAAGGGTGGTCGGCGTGAAGGCTGTCGACCAGATAACGAAAGAAGAGCTGTTCCTCAAGGGAACCAAAGGCGTCTTCATCGCCTCTGCCTCTTGTGACGCCTCTTACGATTTGAAGATACGGGCATCGACCGATCCCGAGCAATGCACCATAGATGCCGCCTGTGCCTTCAACGATGGCACAGGCCTCATGATGTGCCAGATGATCG
>JAIRPR010000068.1 GCA_031256895.1 Coriobacteriaceae bacterium | reverse complement strand
GGTATAATGCGCCTGAGGATTTCAGCACCGACCGCCGGTCATCGGGAACAACGGCACGGAGGCGGTGTCTGTGCGGGTCTTCTTATCGTGTGCCACCCTCCAAAGCGCGTCAGGTGATGCTGTCGGGGAAAAGGTATCCGAGGTGCTCTCGATGAGGAAGACAGAAGCGGGTGCCCTGAGCGGGAAAATGTTATTGAAGGTTGCCAGGCCAAGGCAGGACAGGCCAGGTAGGGAGTTCTCTATCGATTACAAGGAATGGAGTATCACGTGAAGAACAGTCAGATATACGCACGGACCTTGCCATTCGTGTTCCTGCGCCTGCTTGCGCAGACCGCCCTGGTCTCGCTGATAGGGGCATACGCAGCGTTGGTCCTGTTGCTGGTCACTGCGCTGATAGGCAGCGACATAGGCGGCATTGTGGCGATCGTGGTCGTCATAGTGTTCGCAGGCATCGGCATGGGCGTGTACCGCTTCCTATCGCACTATATCAGCTATATGGTGAAATCCGCCCATGTGGCGGCGATCACCGAGCTGGTTGACCATGGCACCATCACAACGGGCGACCCCATATTAAGCTTCGGCATCGGCAAGGTCAGGCAGCGCTTCGCTTCGGCAAGTGTGTTCGCGATGCTCGACCGCCTTATTGCGGGCGCGGTGAAGCAGATACAAGGAGGGATCACCGCAGCCGCAGGCTTCCTTGAGGCTATCCCGGGCATCAAGCAGGTGGCTTCCATCCTGAAGCTCTTCATCGGCATCGTCTTGAACTACATCGATGAGGCGGTGCTCTCGCATATATTCCGCAGCAACACCGAGAACGCCTGGAAAGGCGCTTGCGACGGCATCGTCTTGTATGTGCAGAATTGGAAGTCGGTGCTCAAGAATGCAGCCCTGATCGTGCTGTTCTTGCTTATCTGGTACATCGGTGGAAGCGTTGCACTCTTCTTCGCCTTCAGCTTCCTGCTGAATTCGCTGCTCGCCCTGGGCGAGGTGACGCTTTATGTGTCCATCTTCTTGGCGGTCGGCTTCGTCATCGTGTTCAAGGCGGCAGTCATCGACCCTTATATCCTCATCGCGGTCATCAACAATTACACCAAGGCAACCTCTGGCCAGGCGCCTGCCTTGGATGTGTATCGGCAGGTGCGCAAGCTCAGCGCGAAGTTCCGCAAGATTGAAGAGAAGGCGGGCGAACAAGGGGCAGCAGGCGCGGCTGGCACAGTAGGCGTGCCAGGGGCAGCAGGCGCGGTTGGCACAGCAGGCGTGCCAGGGGCAGCGAACGTGACAGGAGCGACTGGCGCACCAGGAGCGGCCGGCGCACCAGGAGCGACTGGCGCACCAGGAGCGGTCGGCCAGGCACCCGCAACGAACGCACCCGGGGCAGCGGGCGTGCCCGACATCGCAGGCACACCTTATGTCCCTGGGGCAACAGGCGCAGCGGGGTATCCAGCAACCGCAGGGCGACCAGAAGCCGCGGGCACGCAAGCCGTGCCCGCAGGGACGGCATATTCCGGGACGAGCCCTGAACCGGTCCTCGTCGCGAACAGTCCGGCTGGGTCAGCTACCGTGACATCGGCGCGACCTGAACCTTCCCCTGCCGAAAACGTGGCAGATGTTATCAAGAACGCGGGGAAGCAACTGAAGAACAGCCGTTTCTCGCCCATCGTGAACCTGAGGGACCCGGTCGGTGCGGCAGCATCGATACTGGGCACCAGCATTTTGAACCAAGGCCTCGACTTCGTCAGCAAGAAGATAGACGAAGCCTCGCAGGACAAGCAGGAACAAGCAAGTCAGGGGCAGGTCTATACTGCCCCGTCCTCAGACGGACCGACCCAGGAAGGGGGATTCGATGTCGAGTAACCAAGCGCAAGGCCAAGGCCAGACAGGCGGGCTGCCCCAGTTCCTGTTGAAGCCTGCTGGTGCATACAAGCCCGTCAGCGCCGGAATGACCATAGCCATCCTGGTCATAGTGACCTTGGTGTCATGGGCGATCATCGGCGGTGTGGTGATGTATGCGCTGGACAACGATGTCATAGGCAAGGCACAGAACACCGTGGAAGCCACGATAGGAAAGGCGCGGGGCTAAGAGCCGCCTGCGCCCCAAGGCATCGAGGGGCGCAGGCTTGGCGCTCGCGATTGTTTCACGGTTTGTCGCAAGCGCTTCGCAGGCTAGGTGCAAGCGCCCATGCCACGCTTCGTCGCAAGCGCTTCGCATGCTAGGTGCAAGCGCCCATGCCACGCTTTGTCGCAAGCGCTTCGCAGGCTAGGCGCAAGCGCCCATGCCAAGGCTTGCACGTTACAGCAAGGCAAGGCCTCAACCGAAGGTCAGTGTTTTTGCCTGGGCGAAGTCGTAACGGTAGTCCTCCCCGACATCCCATTCGCTGTAACGGACACGTATGCCGGGGATGCGGCGCAAGGTGTCCTCTCCGGCAGAATAGTACCTCACCTTTTGGGTGAACAGGTTGGTAGCAGGGTCGTAGGGGTCGAAATCGCTCAACTGAAGGCCTAACAGCTCTTGGGGCGCTATATCGCCAGCATCGTTTTGGAAATCGCCGGACATGCCATCGAAACTGACCTGGTACAGCTTATCGGTACCCTGGAACTCGATGGCCTCGGGCGGCAGCTCCGTGATATCGACCTTTATGTCGGTGAAGCCGTAAGGCTGCGACACGATGGTCTGGACAAAGCCTTCAGGGGTGTATTCGATGCGGTAATCACGCAGGTAGAATCCGCGTGTCGGGGTGACCGGCATCTTCACCCCGATGTCAGTCACCGGGTAGCTGCGGTCATGGGTTGCCGGCTGTTTGATGGGCGGGCAGAAGGAGAGGCTGGTCGCGCTTTCAGGAAGGTCAGAGAAGAAGGTGACCATAAGCCTGCCTGAGTTGGCAGAGCCGGGCGATATGCCATGGTAGCTGTTGCCATCCTGATCGAAGAACCGGAGGTCGCCCCTTCCGATGAAGCGGGTCTCTTCCACAAGGCCTTCGTCATTGTGGGTGTCATAGCATATCAAGGTGCCGAAGGGGGTCTTGGCGAACTTCTTCAGGTCGAGCTTCCAAGTGACCCCCTCGATGTCGAATTCGTAGATGCCCGGCTCGAAGGCCACGGTGTATTGCGCGGCAGATCCCTTGTCTATGGTCGCTGCAAAGGTCAGGGGTTCGGACACGGCAGGCTTGAGGACATAATACCCTTCAGTCGGGCTTATCTTCACGGTGACATCGAGCTGATCGGGCAGCATCTCGGGTATGAGGTACTGCACGGAGGTCTTATAGACGCGGTACTCGTCATCGGCGAAGTACGAGTCGGTGTCTTTGAGGTTCGTCTGCCCGCCCGGAAAGATGCTCGGGCTGAGGACCAGGCCGCCCAAGTCGATGCTGGGGGCTCCGACAACCTCCATTGCCATCCAACGAAAGCCGCTGTCGTCAGGCCTGTCAGCATACAGGCTGCGTGCCTCTTCGGTGAGGTATGCCTCGATGGGCTCGTTGAAGCGGTAGGTGAGAAACGCCTTCACCAGGTTGTCGTCGATGGCGATGGCATCAAGCGTCACTGAAGCCCCATCGCTTTCCAGGGTCTGCCCTATGGGCACGTTGAACTGGTCGAGGTTCGGCACGCTATAGCCATAGTAACTGCTCTTCTCCCTCCAGTCGAGGGGGTTGTTGCCGACCATCAAAGCGCTTCCGATGGCATAGGCGGCGGTTCCCACGAAGAGCGATCCCACCACGATGCAGGCAGCAACCAGCATCCTGGGATATGGCATCTTCCGGCGTGTCGGATCGAGCCTGCGCGTAGGGCTGCGACGGGGCATCGGGCGAGACCTTCTGCCTTGCGGGGCATTGTGGTGACCAAGGTCCTCCGGGATAGCCAGTATCCGGCGAAAGGCCAGTTCCTTAACCTTTTCTGTATCGATGGCTATCGGCTCTAAGGCCAACAGCGTGTCCATCTTCATCTCTTCCATAAGCTTTTCCAATCCTGCTTTGGCACCGGTGGCGCCTGGTGTTGTCGGATATGTGTTGTCGGTCTGTCCTTCCATCATGCATATCCTTCCTGCTGTAGGTAGGTCCTTACCACTTTCCTGCTTCTGAACAGGCGGCTCTTGATGCTCGATTGCGAATGGCCGGTTGCCTCTGAGAGCTCCTTGATGCTGCGTTCCTTCAGGTAGTGGCCTATCATCAATTCCCTGCTTTCTTCGTCAAGGGTCTCGAGAGCCCTGATGATAAGTCCGTCGCGGGATATACGCTCGATTGCCGATTCTGCATACGGCCCCGCATCTCCTGCCGGTGACACAAGGGATTGTGCGGCTTCGGCGGACTTCTGAGCCTGCCCCTGCGCACGCGCCCAATTGAGGGCTTTGTTGCGCGCGACCACGGCCAACCAGGGCTTGAGCCTGCTTTCAGGGGAAAGGCTGCCTGCAGCCTGCCACAAGGCAACGAACACATCCGATACCAGCTCTTCGCAGTCCTCGTTTCGTGCCTGGGATCCTAAGGTGTGGCGTATGACCGCCGCCACATAGCCGCCAAAAAGGTCGATGGCCTGCTCTAAAGCCAGCGTATCGCCTACGCGAAGGCTTGCTAACAAGCCTTTGTCAGCTGCTTTGTCTCTTGATTCGTCTCTCATGCATCGCATTCCTTTTCTTCGTCTTCCGCCATCATACCATGCGGGTCGATTGAGTGTGTGGCCTCACGGTACCAAGAACACGGAAGCGCCCTTGCGGTTGCACCTTCCGCAGAAAAAAAGGAATAAGCACACATGCGGTGCCCGTTGGCGTCACGCTTGGGCCTTGCCCCTTCATACCCATTTTCCCTCAGGGCTAAAAAAACGTCCTTCGTCGGCTGCCTTGAACGTGACAAGAGAGCGTTTCCGCGCCATGTTCCGCGCCACGTTCCACGCCATGTTCCGCGCCACGTTCCGCGCCACGTTCCACGTCATGTTCCGCGCCACGTTGATTCTGGCATGAAGCCCTGGATGGCGGACTGCGGTGCGAACGGCAGCCCGATGGCTGCATGATGCGTGAATCTCTGAAATTCTTGCTGCATTATGGCTGTGGGTTTGGTAGAATATCAAACGTTGCTGTCAAAGGCATCATATGGAACTTGAGAAGTCGGAGTGGTGGAATGGCAGACACGCTAGCTTGAGGTGCTAGTGCCCGTAACGGGTGTGCGGGTTCAAATCCCGCCTCCGACACCAAGGAACAAATCAAGGAGCCCTTACCAGGGCTCTTTTGTTCTTGGGCTGAGAAGAACGGTGCTCTCCGGCAAGGCAACAGGAAGGCCGCCTTATGGCAGTGTCACTCACAACCAAATCGCCGGTCTCGGTGCGCACTGCCTCCATCAGGCGGGTGCTTTGGGCGGTCCTCTTCCTGAACTTGCTGGTTGCAGCTGCAAAGTTCGCCTATGGCACGATAAGCGGATCGGCTTCCATGCAGGCCGATGGCATCCATTCGGTGTTCGATTCCGCTGGCAATGTGGTGGGCATCGTGGGAATCGCCCTTGCATCGCGGCCTGCCGATGCGACGCATCCCTATGGACATGCCAAGTTTGAGACCTATGCCAGCCTGATCATAGGATTGCTGCTCCTGCTGGCGGCATTCGAGGTAGGCGCGGCCGCCTTCTCGAAGCTGGTCAACCAATCATTCACCGCGCAAGTGACCCCTTTGTCGTTCGTGGTGATGGTGTCAACTTTGGGCGTGAACCTTGCTGTCACCCGTTATGAGCGGTCCTGTGCAAGAAGGCTTGCCAGCGAGGTCTTGAGGGCGGATGCGAGCCATACCCTTTCTGATGCCCTGGTATCGGTGGGGGTCATCATAGGGCTTGCTTTGGTCGCCCTGGGCATCCCGGTGGCCGATCCCTTGGTGGCGCTGTTGGTCATGTGTGCCATCCTTGCCACCGCCTACGACGTGTTCCGGCGCGGCCTGGCCACGCTTTCAGATCGGGCGCGCATCCCCGAAGACGAGGTGCGCAGTTTTGTCCTGGGCATAGAAGGCGTACAGGAAGCCCATCATATAAGGACGCGCGGGAGCGAGTCGGAGATATACATCGACCTGCATGTGCTGGTATCCCCCGAGATGACGGTATCGGCCGCGCATAGCCTGAGCGATGCGATAGAGGAACAGGTGCGCGCCCGCTTCCCCTCGGTGTGCGAGGTCCTGGTGCATATCGAGCCCCATGACGGCCATGTGGATTGAACGATGCGTTCCTGGGGCGGGGGAAGGGCAGCCAGAATGATTGAGACGGAAACGAAGGACATGACTTGGGCACACAATAAGACGACAGGGAAAGGGAAGGCGAGGCTTCGATGGTGAAGGCGGTACTCTTTGACGTGGGGTCGACCCTGGTGCTTCCTCGGCCTGACATCGACGGCGTCTTCTTCGAGATGGCCACGCTGCGTGGGCATTCTTTGGCAAAAGAGGCAGTGAGCGCCTGCCTTGGCGAGGTGAACGACTTCTATGAGAAGGAGTATCTGCGCGATGGCGACTTCTGGTGCTCACCGACCGGATCGGTGGAGATATACCTTGAGATGTACCGCTACCTCGCCCACTTGCTGGGCTTGGAACATGATGCGCAAGGCATAGCCCACGCTGTGTGGGAGGCCTACCTGAAACCACAGTATTGGCAGGTGATAAGCGATGTCGTGCCGTGCTTGAAATCTTTGAGGCATGAGCATTTAAGGCTGGGGATCGTATCGAACTGGGCGCCGAACCTCGCAGACCTCATACGCGGCCTGCTGTTGGCTCCCTACTTCGAGTCGGTGATTGCTTCTGCGGATGTGGGCTATCGCAAGCCTGACCCCATCATCTTCGAGATAGCCCTTGAACGCATGGGAATCGCTCCCGAAGAGGCCTTGCATGTGGGCGATCGGCCTGATGTCGATGGCATCGGTGCCCAAAAGGCGGGCATCATGCCGATCATCATAGACCGAACGGGGGCATGGCAGGACTGCCCCTTCATGCGTATCGGCAGCCTTGCCGAGCTTCCGGGCATAGCCGTCCAAGCCCGTTCAGGCCGCCTGCCGCAGAACCGATGACCCCGTCAATCATGATGGGGGAAGAAGAAGATGACGGGAGGCGACACCCGGATTCGAGCCGCATCCGGAGACCGACTGATCGGCTGGTGCGGGAAGAAGGAGTTGACTGGAGGCGACGCCCGGATTCGAACCGGGGGTAAAGGCTTTGCAGGCCTCTGCCTTACCACTTGGCGACGTCGCCTTATTCGATGTGCGTGATGAAAAGGCCGGCCAACATCTGTGAGATTGACCGGCCATTGCATTCGATGGAGCGGACGACGGGGTTCGAACCCGCGACCCCGACCTTGGCAAGGTCGTGCTCTACCAGCTGAGCCACGTCCGCGACGCAAGGAGATATCCTACTAAAAACCAAGGGGTTGCGCAAGCTTTTTCTTAAAATTCATCCAAGGTTCAGAGTAGACGGTCATCACGGCTGGAGCGACGGCGCCCATGGCTGGAGCGACAGTGACCATGGCAGGAGCGACGGCGACCAGATGCCTGCCAAACCTTTGCTGTTCACGGGGCCGCCCATGACTGCAGGCCGCTGAAAAGGTGCTTTTGCCCCCATCGTCAACGGGTAGCTGGGGCACGGTATGCCCTTGGGCTTGTTGGTGAATACGGGCTACCGTTTTATCATGTTGTCAGGGCAGATGTGGCACGACAAGGCGTGACAAGGGACGCTTCTTTGTCACGTTTTGCCCTGTCACGTCTTTGATCCACCCATCATGTAAAGCGAAGAACGCGAAAAGAAACGTGGCAAGAGCCGCCCCTTGTCGCGCCCACAAAATGCGGAGGATTCGTGTTTGGCTTGACGTGGCTGGTCTTTAGGAGTATATCGTACATGACAAAAATCTGCATTAGCAGGTAGGCTTGAGCGAAACCACATAGGAAAGGTAGGTTTCATGAAACGGATTTTTGCGGGGTCTTTATCAGTTCTACTCATTGTGGCGTTATCGGCGTTTGTGGGCGGCCTGCTGGTTGCTTGCGGTCAAGGACAACAGGGAAGCACCCTGAGCGGAGCCACTTCCGGCATCATCGACCAGGTCTACGAGAAGGGTGCAGCCGTCCTTGCACCGGGAAAGGATTTCCCCCAGCACGACAGCAAAGCCCTTACTGCCCAAGACTGCCAGAGCATCGTGGGGCTTATCACGACCTCCTACGACAAGTATGTGGAAGAGGCCACCATCTCGCAGGCGATGATCAACACCAGTGCGCATCTGGTGGTGCTGTTCAAATGCAAGAGCGATGGCGATGCCGCTACGCTCAAAAGCGAGCTGACCTCAAGCTTCGATCCGGGCAGATGGATCTGCGTGAGACCCGACCAGTGCTTCGTACAGCAAGCGGGAAGCTATGTGTTGCTTGTTGCTGCCAACGCTGATAACGCCGAGGCTTTGAAGGCTGGTTTTGCCGCTGTGGCCGGTGTCGATGCCAGTGGGGCTGACGTCTTCTACAAAGGGGAAGGCGAAACGGCCGCTCCCTCGGGCGATGGCGGCCTCGTGCTCAAGTAAGCCATCAAGAAGGAACGGCATAAGCCAAAGACCATCCCCGAACGCTGATAAATCGAGGTAAGGGCATGTTGTTTTCCAGCGTCACCTTCCTGTACTGGTTCCTGCCTGTCACGGTGGGGCTCTATTACCTGGTGCCACGCCCTGGAGGATCGCTCCTATGGCGAAACCTGCTGCTCTTCTTGGCCAGCGTGGTGTTCTATGCCTGGGGCGAGCCGCTCTACATCCTGGTGATGCTGGCTCAAGCAGCCATTGGCTGGGCTTCGGGGCTTATCATCGGCCAGGTCCCCCGCAGGGTACCCGCAGGGTTGCCCGGTGGGGGGGATCGGTCCGCCTTGGCGGCAAAGCAGGGCGCACAGGATGAAGCCCTCGCACCGCAAAGGGCTGCCCCATCGACGACGGCAAGCCGTACCCCTCTGGTGCGCTTCGTGTTCGTTGCTGCCGTGGTCCTTGAGCTTTCAAGCCTTCTCTTCTTCAAATACACCGACTTCTTCCTGGCAAACCTGGGGGCATTGTTCAACTCGGAGCTGCGCCTGCTGGCCTTGGCCTTGCCTTTGGGCATCAGCTTCTACACCTTCCAGATACTCAGCTATACCATCGACCTGTATCGGGGGAAGGTCTCGGTGCAAAGGAACCCCCTTTATTTCGCCACCTATGTGACCTTCTTTCCCCAGCTCATCGCAGGCCCCATTGTGCGCTATGCCGATATTGAGCGGCAACTCACGCAGCGTGTCCATAGCTTTGAGGGCTTTGTTGGCGGCATCAGGCGCTTCTGTATCGGATTGGGGAAGAAGGTCATCATCGCCAACACCTTAGGCCAGCTGGTCGCTTTGGCTCAAGGATCCATCGCAGCCGGAGCTGCGGGTGGGTACGCGGGCACCAGCCACGTGGCAGCTGCTTCAGCTGCGGTGGTGCCAGAACAGAGCATGCTGTTCGCGGCCTTGTTCCTGGTTGCCTTCAGCCTGCAGATATACTTCGACTTCTCAGGGTATTCCGATATGGCAATAGGGCTTGGCCTGATGTTCGGGTTCCGCTTCCCGGAGAACTTCAGATACCCCTTCACTGCGGCGAGCGTCACCGACTTCTGGCGGCGTTGGCACATCAGCATGTCGACGTGGTTCCGTGATTATGTCTACATCCCCTTGGGAGGCAACCGGGTAAGCCCTCCGCGTCATCTGCTGAACATCCTTGCCGTATGGATGGTCACGGGGTTTTGGCATGGGGCAGGTTGGAACTTCATCCTTTGGGGCCTTTACATGGCAGCCTTCCTCCTTGCCGAGAAGTTCCTGCTCGCCCGTGTGTTAGAGCGGGTGCCTTCCCTGATACGCCATGTGTACCTGCTGATTGTGGTGGCGTTGAGCTGGATACTCTTCGAATCGCCTGACCTGGCCAGTGCCAGTGCGACCTTCGAGGCCTTGATAGGATGGGGAACAGGAGGCGTCTCTGGTGCGGCATCGCTTTATTATCTGCGTGATTTCGCGGCGCCGCTTGCAATAGGCGCCATCGGCTGCACGCCTTTGCCTGCCTTGGCCATCAAGAAGCTCACAGAAACAGGCGGGCATGCCGCTCGTGCCCTGACGGTCTTGGAGCCGCTCTTCCTGGCTGCGATCCTCATAGTGGTGACCGCGTTTTTGGTAGACGGCTCCTTCAACCCCTTTATCTATTTCCGGTTCTAAGAAGGGAGACGCATGATTGCCGGCACCAAGAAGCAAAGGACGAAGAGACCAGGCATCGGTGCGACCAGTGGCGCAGACGCTGGCAGTGGCGTCGGCAGTGGCAGAGATGTTGGCTCAGGCGCTGGCGCAACCGATGGCATAGGTGCTGGCAGTGGCGCCGACAGTGCCGCCGGCAGTGCCGCCGACAGTGGCATAGGCGCTGGCGTTGATGCAAGCTCAGGCGCTGGCGTAACCGATGGCTCAGGTGCTGGCGTTGATGCAAGCCCAGGCGCCGGCGTAACCGCTGGCAGTGGCGCTGGCAATGCCACAGGCAAAGGGGCTGCGCTGCCACCTTTGCGCAGTGCTTTGGACTTTGCTGTGTTCATCCTGATAATCGCAGGGTTCTTCTTGGCTTGCCTGATTGCCCCCAAGCCAGACGTGCTGGTGAGCGAGAGGCGCCGTCCTGCCGAGCTGCCGGCCGCCACCACCCAGAACCTCACGAGCGCACGCTTCCAGAACAGCTTCGAGGGGTGGACGGCAGACAACTTCCCGCTGCGCGAGGCTTGGCGTACCGCCCGGTCGTTGATGGTCTTCGATGTCTTGCTCATGACCGACAAGGAAGGCTTGTACTGGGGAGAGGCAGGGGCTGGCAAGATAGAGCCGGTCGATGTGGGAAGCGTGGAAGGGATGGCCGACAAACTGGAGGGGGTCGTCGCTGACCTGGGCAGCACTACTAAAGGCCTCTCGTTCTATTATGCCGTCATCCCTGATAAGAGCCTTTATGATGGGCGTGACCTGCCCGGATTCGACCCGGATGTGATAGCCCGGGTCCTCGAGGGAAGGCTTACCGAAGCAAAGGCCATAGACCTCTGCGCCGCCTTGGGTGCCAAGGACTTCTATCGAAGCGACCTTCATTGGGACCTAGCCCAGCTGGGGGAGGCGATGGCCTTGGAGGAAGGCGATGATGGCACCGTAAAAGGGCTTTC
>JAIRPR010000041.1 GCA_031256895.1 Coriobacteriaceae bacterium | reverse complement strand
TTATCATGGGGTACTGGCAGATGATGAAGTCGGGGCCGTCGTTCATGATTGCGTTGTACCAGGCGCCCGCGCTGCCCAGCACGGCGAACTTGTTGCCCGACATGTCGAACCACACGCGCGGCTTGAAGGGCTCGCCCGTCTCGATGGCCTCGCGGACCGAGGGGATGTGGCTGTGGCACCAGGAATAGAGCCCCCGGTGGTTGCCCATGCCCAAACGGTCGAGCAAGAGCTGGTTGTAGGCGAACTGCATGGGCTTGGTGAAGAAGGGTGCCGCGCCGGGCACGCTGGGGTCGAAGGTCTCAGGGACAGCCTCTGCCTTTGCCTTGTTCTCTTCCTCGGTCGCCCCCACCGTCCAGCCCACACCGTACATGGCTCCGAACATGTCGCCGCCACTGGTCGGGCGTGGAAGCACGCCGTCGGGATAGCACTTGCCCCATTGGTTGGTCGCGGACTTCTCCACCGCCGGGCCCATGCCGCCCATGCCGCCAGGGTTCTGGGTCATGGTGCAGCCGGGCTTGTTGATGTAGCCCATTATCATGTCGAGGCCCATCAAACCGAGCGGCACCTGCGAGGCGTTCTCTTCCATGTCGGATGCCACGCCGTTGGCGATTCCGGCGGTCTTGCCCTTCTTGAGCTGCCCGGTGTAGAGGTCGATAGCCGCGCGGATGCGGTCTGCCGGCACCCAGCAGAACTCTTCTGCCTTTGCCAAGGTCCAAGGCTCGGCTTCATCGCGATAGACCTGGCCAGCGCTCTTCGATACCAGGCCCTTCACGGTTGCGGTCGCCAAAACCTGAGGGTTCACCTGCTGCTTGAGTGCGGCAGGATCGCCGAAGGGCAGCGGCGCCACTTGTCCGGTGTTCTCGTCGACGCAGACATAAACCGGGGTGTTCGCCGGCATGTCGGCAGGCGGGGTGTAGCCGTCGATGGCCTCGGATGCCAGCCAGGGAAGCTTCGTCTCGGGGTTGATGAGGAAGGGGATGTTGGTGAAGAACTTCGTGAACTCCTCGTCATAGAGCTTCTCGTCCAGGATGACACGGTACCACGAAAGGATGAGGGCTGAATCCGAGCCGGGACGTACCGGCAGGTGGATGGTTGCCTTCACGGCGTCAGGCGAGAAGTTGGGATCGACCACGATGGTCTTGCAGCCCAAGGCGCGCAGCTCGGCCATACCTCTTCCTGATTGGGATGTCTGCGAAACGGATGGTTGCGCACCCCACAGAACTATCACCTCGGTATCGTTCTTGATGCCCTTCGCCTGCTCCAAGGGTGCCAGGCCCTTGAAAGGCTCAAGCACGGCACAGTCGGCGATGGACTGGTCCTGGCCGCCGTACATGTAGCCGGCAGTGGCGACACGGGGCAGGTAGCACTGGGCACAGCCCGGCTCGAACACGGTAGGCGAACCGAATGCGACCGGTATGGACATCGCCTGGATGAACGAGAACGCGCCTCCACCGCCGACCGAGGCGAAGAAGGCGTAGGTGCCGTACTTCTCGATGGCCTCAGCAATCTTGGCGCCCGCCAGTTCGACTGCCTCGTCCCAGCTGATCCGTTCCCATGCTGCGGTAGCCGCGCCGCGCGCACCGGTGCGCTTCAAGGGGTAGAGCACCCTTCGGGGGCTGTAGCAGGTGTGTATCTGGTTCAAGCCCTTCAAGCACAAAGACCCTTGCGAGGTCGGTGCGTCCGGGTGGCCTTCGATCTTCACCACCACGCCGTCCTCGACGTACACCTTGCAGGGGCAGGCCTGGATGCACCCATGGCAGACGGAGTTATAGAAGACCCTTTCAGCCATCGGCGCCTTGGTGCCGCCCGTGCTGTCGTTCCCGCCGCTTGGCTGTGACTGCCCAAGACAGCCCGTCAACACCGAACCCATGACAGCAGCAGCCGACGCCACTGTTGCCGATTTGACAAAACTACGACGCGTGATCGTATGTCCTTGCATTCCTTGCTCCTCTCTTTCGGTCCCCTTGCAGCCGTCAGCCATCCCTCTGGAACCGCTTATGGCCACAAGGCAATCTGCTTTGTCCGGGGGATCCTTTTCGATTCACCAGACGTCTTGCATTACCTTTTTCTCCTTGGTCTTGCTTCACCCGCATTGATCTGTCGTTGTCGTTCCCCCTTCCTCTTTGAAGCATAAGCTTGCCTGCTCATAATAGCAAGTCCTACCTGGGCATACGTACAGAATAATGGATGAGATTCGGGGAAATCCGAACGAATCGGTACATCAAAGGTACCTACACAAATTTTGTGTATTTTCTTTGGGGCTTCCGTGAAAGCCCTTTGCGACAAAGCTGAGGCCGTTTTTTGGCAGGCTCAGCTCCTGAGCTGCCCGTTATTCCTCTTTCCCCACCCCGCCCGAGGGGCATGCCAAGCGATGGTTGGTGACGGGAAGCCCCCGTCAGAGGTTTTTCTCTGCCATTCCGGCCGAGGGGCTTGCCCAGCGATGGTTAGTGACGGACAGCCCCCGTCAGGGATCATTCCCCACCCCGACCGATAGACATATCGAGCGATTGATGGGGATAGTCCGCCCCCCTCAGAGGTTTTTCTCTGCCACCCCGCCCGAGGGGCTTGCCCAGCGATGGTTGGTGACGGACAGCCCCCGTCAGAGGTCTTTCTCTGCCGTTTCGCCCGAGGGGCTTGTCAATCTCTTCGGCAGGAAGCCAATGGCATTGACGGGGCATTTATCCTTGCAGATGGCACACTTGGTGCATTCATGCATGCCAGAAGCATAGTGGGGGTCAAGGCCTTCAGGGCACACCTCATGACAGACCTGGCAGGCCGACCCTTGCTCGCGCAGGCATCTTGCCTTATCGACCTGAGGGCGGAACAAGCGGTTCTTCAGGCTCAAGAGCGAAAGCAAGGCGCCAAGCGGGCAGAACCGCGCACACCATTTACGCAGGAGCAGTAGCTCGACCACCAGGAGCAAAGGGTAGATGAGCAGCGAAAGGCTGATGCTTTCAACCCCTATCCATTGCCATACCACAATGATAGTGGCAAACACCAGACCGATGGGACAGATGAGGCAGAAGACCGGGAAGCCGAACACGGCGGCAGATAGGAGGGATCCCCCCAGCACGATATGGCGCGAATCCAGCTTGGCCCGCTGCTCAGCGCAGCCGTCACAGCCTTTCGCGCAGGCTTCTTGATGCTTCGAACCCGTCTCCTGGGCTAGCACCGCTGCGTTCTCCTGGGCTTGCGTTGCCTCCCTTTCCAGTGCAGGTGCCGCTTCCTGTCTGCGGGTCGCAGCCCGCGTCTTGCGCCTTCCCATCCATTCGGTGAATGCCCTGACGGGGGCTATGGGACAGACCCAAGCACAGAACGCCTTCCCGAAGACGACCACCAAGCCTGCCGTCAAGAGCAGGACCACCAGTGCGCGGGGGAAGACGCCCTTCGAGGCAAGGATGCTCTCTATGGCGCCCAAGGGGCAGATGGCCGCAATGGCCTGCCATCCGAAAGACGAGATGGTCCCCTGGTTGGTGTTCAAGACCAGGCCGGTCGCGATCACGATGAAGGTCGCAGCCAGCACTATCCATCGCAGCGTGCGTATCTTCATAGCGGCCTGCCGTTCTTGTTGACGTGGATGTTGATGCCCCGAGGACCTGGTCCTTTGAAGGTGCGGTAGGTGGATGAGGGGCAGATGTTCTCGCAGATGCCACAGCCGTTGCACTTGCTGCTGTCCACCACCGGATAACGGCTCTCGTTCAGGGTGACCGCCCCGAAGGGGCAGTAGTCTACACATTTTCGACAGCCGCCCATCTTCTCGAAGGCGATGCAATAGGCGGGGTCTATCACGGCCTCGCCTATCCATTGGGTCCGGGGGTCGAAGGCAGAGAGCGCCCCGGTGGGGCAATTCTGTGCACACAGCATGCAGAAGTCACAGAAGCCTATGCCGCCGGCAGCCAGGATGGCCGGATACGGCTCTTGGGCGACGTCTTCTTGGGTCTTGCCCTCGGGACGGCGGAATGCCTGCGACGCCTTGGTGCGAAAGCTCAGGCGAGGCGTCCGCACATTGATGATCCCGTCCTCGAAGGCGCAGTTCACGATAATGTCTCGCGGACATGCCCCCCGGCAGCGGTTGCAGCGGATACAGGCGCCGATGAAATGCTCCTCGCTGGTCATACCGGGCGGCCGCAGGGGATCGGCTTCTCCGGCAAGGGCTTTGACCGCCCCGCCCGCCGCGATGATGACAGCGGCGCCTGCCGTGCCCGCCAAAAGGCCTCGGCGTGACACCGTACGGCCTGAGATCTTCTCTTCCATCAGCCTAACTCTTCCTTGACATCGGCAATCGTCTCTAAGTCGAGCTCAAGGTAGCCCTGTGTGGCAGCCAGAAGGCCACGATAGAAGCGCGTCCTCAGGATCTGTGCCGCACGATCTGCGAGCAGGCCTATCCAGGTCAGGATATGCCCGTTTATGAAATCGGCGGAAAGGTCAAGGATGCGATGTGCCTCTTCTGTATCGCCAGCCTCAAGCGCCGCTGTTGCACGGTCACTCAAGACCGCCAGGAACTCCAACTCGAAGGACAGGTGGTCCTCAGGCAGGTTGACCCCGCCCTTCAAGCTGATGCCCTCCGATTTGAACAAGCGGTAGACCTCGTTGCGCGGCTCTTGGTTGAACAGCGCCTTCTCGCCCAAGAAGATGCTCGCGTAAGGCACCGCCACTTTCTCATCGAAGGTCTCGACACCATCGAAGCACATCGTGAAGTCGGTGGCCAGCTTCTGTCGCGTCGCCGTGTTCCGCTTGCGCAAGCCACGGCCCATGTCGTTGAAGCCGGCTGCAAGGAGGCTTTCGCCTCCCAGCTCTTGGGAACGGGCGACCAGGTCCATGGCATCCAGTTCCTCGATGTCGGCCTCGCTCAAGGGTTTCAAGAACAAGCGTGAGAACATCCGGTAACTGAGTGCGCGACCGGCCAGCAGTCCTTCCAAGGTGCTGCCCTCCCCTTCTTGTGCAGTGACGCCTGATGTGTCAGATGTGCTCATGTCTGTCCTTCCTGTTGGTCTTATGATGGGTCAGGTGGCAGCCAAGGAAGCCTTGGCTGCCTTTCCTTCGGCCGCCTTGACAGTAGTGCGCTGTCTGACGGCATCGCCACCGGTGGGCTGGGAGGGGCGCCGAAGCGCCCCTCACCTTTTCGGTGGGCCAGGTCGGCCTTGCAGGTGTCGCCGTGCGGCTTGCCCGGCGGGCGCCGTGCCCTGCTGGGGCTGCCGCCTGCCCTGCCGGGCGGCCTCGCGGCAGCCCGGCGGGCGCCGTGCCTGGCGCCCTTTG
>JAIRPR010000016.1 GCA_031256895.1 Coriobacteriaceae bacterium | reverse complement strand
AGGCCCGACACATCGACGTTCTGGGCGGGCATTGGCAAAGAGGGCGAGCAAACCGCGAGGAGGTTCGCGACGGACAGGGGCAGGACGACGCTCGAGTCGGCGCTCGATGCGGCAGGCATGCTGGAGCCGGAGACGGACGCGATGTGGCGGGCGGCCTCCGCCTCCTATGCGTTGCGATCGTCAGGGGAGACGGTAGCTTACCTCGGTAAAGCCATAGGGCAATACAGGGGATCGGGAGAATTAATCGGCAGAACATGGCTCTATACCGAGCGCATCATCCTGAACATCAACCCGGGCATCACTTCCTTCAACGGCATACACAGCTACCTCCAGGCATCGACCCTGTTCTCCGGGCTGTCAAACATGGGCGAGGGCGCACTGGGCGCCCTGAAGGCGAACGAATGAGAACAGCACAAAAGAGAAAGGACGCAACATGAGGTTCAGTTACCGAAAAGGGAACGTGACCATTGAATACAATGGCAAGAAGGCCCGCTTCCATGGTGACATCTGTCCACATGGTTTCATTGCTCTCGTATCCAGCATGGAATGGGCTGACCCCGACAATAACGCCCCGGTGACGGAGGAGGACCGCAGGGAGCTCATCCGCCTCATCAACAGGAACGCAACCCCCACAAATAACAAGTTCTATTTCGTAGATGACGATTATTATGCTCTGGACTATTACAACAACTTATAACGACCGCAGCGAAGCAAGGAAGCACCACGCGACCCTGTTCTCCGGGCTGTCAAACATGGGCGAGGGCGCACTGGGCGCCCTGAAGGCGAACGAATGAGAACAGCACTAAAGAGAAAGGACGCAACATGAGGTTCATTTACAGCAAGGGGCATGTCGACGTGGAACACGACGGCAAGACGGCTCGCTTCCATGGAGACATCCATGAATACGGGTTCATCGCCATCGTATCCAGCATGGAATGAATGGCTCCCGAAAAGGGCGCCCCGGTGACGGAGAATGACCGCAGGGAGCTCATCCGCCTCATCAACAGGAACGCGACCCCTACGAAGGATTACTTCTCCTTCGTCGACGACCACTATAGGTCGATAGCCTTCTACAACAACCTGCGATGACCGCAGCGAAGCAAGGAAATCACACAGAATCCGACTGACGCAGACAGGGTGAATGAGAAAACGAGAAGATAAAGGAAACCCAGGAAGCTCTCTTGAATTCACTTGTTGAAACTCTATGTGTCAAAAGTACGAGGTCGTTGCTGGGTCCAAAAGGGTTCGACAGGGAATAAAGCAGGGAATAAAGCAGCTGGACAAGAATTTGATGTCCGGTGCCCAAGATAAGACAACTATAAGCACTATGCATATATGATGAAGGAAAGGAAGCAAGGAATGGGGAAGCCGTCTATCGGCACCGCAGTTACTCCGGCGCAGGAAACAGAAAAGGAACAGACAATAACCGAGCTGACTGTGCTACAATCTGACGCGAAGGATTCGATATTCAATCTGGTGTTTGCGGACGAAAAGAGCGGGAAGCCGAACAACGATGAACAATGAGATCATCGGCAATTCTTACAAGTATGTCATCGACACGTCTTACGGCATAAACAAAGACGGCTTCATTGCCATTGGCTCTGAGAGCGTCGTGTACAAAGGCCTCAAGACAAAACAGGACGGCGGCCTGCAGTTCTCCTGCGTCCTCAAGTTCAAGCCGAAGTCAACCTTGGAAAACGGCATAGTGGTCAATCGCTTGGACCTGTTCAGGACCGAAGAGCTCAAGATATTCGAGGAGTTGCGGGAATGCCGTTCGGTGGTCCGCATCGATGACGTCATAGAAGACCTCGGCAGTTTCAGCCTGGCTTGCGACAAGGTGAACGGGGGCGTGATAAACGGCAGCTCATATTTCTGCGTGGTCGAGGAATTCATCGACGGGTGGAACCTCGACGAGTATTGCCGCGAGGAATACTGGAAGCTCAGAAGGATAGAGCCGCTGAGCAACGGCCTGAGCAATGTGGTGGATTACCAGGATTTCAGCCCTGAGGAAAAAGCCGCAATCGATGCCAGCTACAGCTACGAGAACGTGCTGAAGTACCAGAACCAGATAATGCTCTTCATGATAAACCTGTGTGAGATAATGCAGCTTGTCACCGAACAGAAGGACATACTGCATCTGGACATCAAACCGGAGAACATCATGGTGACCCGGTATGGCAAAGAGCTGGTCTTGATCGACTTCGGAAGGTCGAAGAAGACGACCAAGGCGAACAGGCACTTCGATCGCAGCCCTTCTGCTGTGGATTACGGCGTCAACGAGACCATCGACGCGATGTACCAGTACGGCACCTTGGGGTACGCGGCGCCCGAATGCTACGCAAAGGCAAGCGCCGGCTCTGACTTCCCCTTCTCTTTGTTTCCAGGACAAGGAAGGATAAGCGTTGAAAGCGACATATTCTCTTTCGGCGCGACCTTCTGGGAGTGCCTGAACATCTTCGAGCTTGCCACGAAGAGCAGGCGCTTCGTGCACGACCCGCATGACTTTTACCGCGACCGCTTCCTGTGCGATGCCGCCTATGTCAACCGGGACCTGTCTTGCACTTCGCCCCACTACCACAAGAAGCTTGAGGCTGTCATCAGGAAATGCACGCGCAAACGCAACGACCGCTACACCGACCCGGAGAACAAGGACTTCTACCATTCCTACTACGAGCTGCGCAAAGAAATCGAGGATGCCAAGGACTCCGCGCCGACCATCAAGAAAGAGGAAGACGTCAAAGTGAAGAACGCTTTCAGCGCATGCGGCAGCATGCTTGCGCTGCTGGCGGTGTTCCTGATGGTGTTTGCAGCCTATTACCTGATGGCATTCAACATCGCGCAAGGCAAATGGGACGCCTTGACCGCCAACTACAACGACACCCAGTTCTATCGGCTTGAGGGGATAGCCCAAGAGCTCGTTGCGACGGCACCGGGAGGCCAGGTAGACGATACCTATGCGCGGATAGCGGGCTTCACCTATCGCAACGGCGGCGACATCTCAGAATATGAGGCGCCGATGCTTATAGGTTTGCTGCAGCACATCGACCGGCCAGCCCTGTTGCCCGAACGCGTGGACGAGATAATGCGCCACGCGGACACCCGGAAGTTCAAAGAGATCGCGACCGAGGTAGTGAAGCTCGAGGGAGCGGAAGGGAGCATCGGCTACGACCTGGCTCTTGCCATCTTCAATGTTGAGGTAGGGAAGACCGGGATGGCAGAGGCATACGAGACCCTGACGGTGTACCTGGACAACCCGGACTTCCGCAGCGCCGTGGTGAAGCTGAAGAACGTGCTTGATACCGACGCGAACATCAAGGCGATAGCGGATGCGACCGGATCATCCAAGCTGGAGATACAGGAAGTCCTGAAGAACGCGGGGACAAAGGGGGCATGATGAGGAAGCTGTTAGAAAGATACCCCATTGCGCAGTATGTGGCAGGCATGTTCATCAGGACCTTCATCATAGCCCTGGGGCTGTTCGTGGTGCTGTTCGCAATCCTGCAGCTTACGGGCGTCTATGCGCAGATCGAAAGCGCCCTTGACTTGAAGTACAGCTCGCCGTTTGTGGTAGTGCCCCTTTGGGCCTTTCTGGCTTTGGCTGTGCTGTGCCTGTTCGTCGGGTTGCTCATCTATTTCCATCAGTACAAGAGGGCACTGGTGAAAACCACGTTCGGCAGTGCCTTCACGGGCATCCTTGAAGAAGGGAATGCGGGGGAAGGCAAGGCATGATGCCAGCTGAGAGCAGAAATGGCAAAATAAGAGGCCAGGTGAGAAGCGGAATGACAAAGCATGAGGCCAGGTGAGGGCAGAAGCGACAAGACATGAGGCCACCTGAAAGCAGGAATGGTGTCGTGGTTCTCAAAAAAGATGTGACAGAGCGGTTTGAAGGTGTTTTTATATAAGAGCCAAGAAGGAGAAGCGGAGATGTTTGCGAAACGGTGTGTGAAGGAAAAGTGCGGCGACCAAGGAAAGGCGGGAAGGTCGTCCATGACGGGAAGGGCGCTTGCTGCGGAAAGCTCGGCTACGGCGGGCAAGCCGGTTGCAGCAAGAAGGCCGTCTGTGGCGGGCAAGCCGCCTGTGGCAGGCACGTCGGCGAGAGCGGGCAAGCCGGTTGCGGCACGAAAGCCCTTCGCCTTGCTGATGGCGGCATTGCTGTTGGGTGTGCTATTCCCTTCTTCCCTGGTGGCCGCCTATGCGGACCTTCAGCCTGAAGGTTCAGAAGGCGCAGGGGTCGGGATTGCCGACAATGAGGGCGCTGGCACTCAGGCCGCTGGCACCGGGGATGCAAGCAATGGAGGGGCTGGTGACCAGGCCGAAGCCGACATGGGCGACGGCATTGCAATGGGCATCGCCGATACCTCTGGCGCGGGCTACAAACTTGAGACGGCAAGCGACTTCAATGGCACCATCACGCCCACGATAGTGGGCATCGCCTCTGGCGAGGACAGAGAGATCATCGCAACTGCCGCCCAAGGATACGTCATCAAGGAGTTCTTGGTTGACGAAGAGCCTGTTCCCGAAGCAGAAGGCCTCGAGACCTTCACACAGGCATTTGAAG
>JAIRPR010000172.1 GCA_031256895.1 Coriobacteriaceae bacterium | reverse complement strand
AAATCCTGTCAACCCGACCACGAAAATCAAGCCGCCTTCGGGCGGCTTTATTTTCGTTATCAGGTTACGGGATTTCACTACCTCGGTTCATTGGGGCCCCCTCCGCCCGCCTGTGCCGTGCCCCCCTGTCCGCCCCTGAACCGTGCCCCTGTGTCCGCCTGGGGCCGTGCCCTGCGCCCTTTCGGGGCAGGCCCGCTTCCCGGCATGGCAGGGGGCGTTTATGCTGATTTTGTAACGGTTGGGAAAAACATCGCCTCGAAACAGGGCGATGGGTGGCACGCACATTTGTTTGAGGGTACAATGGCCGCATGGATAACTTGTTCACCGAAATAGAGCATAAGGCCAAAAGTGCCGTCGCGCCTTTGGCTGTCCGCATGCGCCCCCGTTCGCTCGACGAAGTAGTGGGGCAGGTAGAGGCGGTAGGCCCGGGAAGCTGGTTGCGGGGGGCCATCGAGAACGACCAACTGAGCTCGGTGATACTGTTCGGACCGGCTGGAACGGGGAAGACTTCGCTTGCCCATGTCATCGCCGAGACGACCAAGGCTGTGTTCGTCGAGGTCTCGGCGATCGGAGGCACGGTGGCCGACCTGCGGCGCGAGATCGCCGCCGCCGAGAAGAGGCTGACCTCGAGCGGCCTGCGCACCATTTTGTTCGTGGACGAGATCCACCGCTTCAACCGATCCCAGCAAGACGCGCTCCTGCATGCGGTGGAGGACCGGGTGCTTGTCTTGGTGGGCGCCACCACCGAGAACCCCTTCTTCGAGGTCAACGCCGCGCTCATCTCGCGTTCCCGGGTGATAGAGCTTCACTCCCTGGACGATTGCGATGTCAAGGGCTTGCTCGAGAAGGCGCTCGCCGATGAACGAGGGCTTGCGGGTCGCTTCACCGCTCAGGCGGAGGCATTAGAAGCCATCGTGCTGCTTTCGGGCGGCGATGGGCGCATCGCCTTGACAACACTTGAGCTGGCGGCCGAGATTGTCGCTTCCCAAGGTGCCGACAGCCCCACGCTCATCACCCGGGAGGCCGTTCAGGCGGCCACACCGCACCGCAGCCTTCCTTACGACAAGAACAAGGACATCCACTACGACGTCATATCGGCCTTCATAAAATCGATGCGCGGATCGGATCCCGATGCGGCGCTGTATTGGCTTGCACGTATGATAGAAGGAGGGGAAGACCCCAAGTTCATCGCCCGACGCATCTTCATCTTCGCCTCAGAGGATATCGGCAATGCCGACCCTCAGGCAATCTGCGTGGCCGAAGCGGTATTCAGGGCGACCGAGGTCATCGGTTATCCCGAGTGCCGCATCAACTTGGCACAAGGGGCGGTGTACATGGCGCTAGCCCCGAAGTCAAACGCCTCTTATCAGGGTTTGTGCGCGGCGCAAGAAGAAGTGAGGAAAGGCCCTGCCCGCAACGTGCCCAACCACCTCAGGGACCGGCATCGCCCGGGGGCACAGGAATGGGGCCCCTACCGCTACCCCCATGATTACCCAGGTGGCTGGGTCGATCAGCAATACCTGCCGGACGGCCTTGAGCGCGGATGTTTCTATGCCCCAGGCGAAAGGGGTTGGGAAGCCTACCGCATCGACGCCTCGCAGCGCGACCGTCCCTCAGGCGCCTCGCAGCGCGACCGCTCCTCAGGCGCCCCGCAACACGACCTGCCCTCGGATCCCCCGAAACGCGATAACCCTTAAGTCCCTGCAGATCGCCCCTTCAAAGACGGGAACCCCGCCATGGATGAGAAGCTGCGCCGGTTGCCACGCCCCTCGGCGGGAGCGCATGGCGGCTGAACCGGCTGCCACGTCCTTGGGCGCGACCGCATGGCAAGGACCCCGGCTGCCACGTCCTTGGGCGCGACCGCATGGCAAGGACCCCGGCTGCCACGTCCTTGGGCGCGACCACATGGCAAGGACGCCGGCTGCCACGTCCTTGGGCGCGACCCAAGGCAGGAATTCGGCCGGTCAGGGCACGCACGGTGCCGAATAAAGTGGATGCCCGATGAAAACCCGACGTGAGGCTTCGGTATTCCCGAGGAAAGTGGTATAGTAGGCACGTCAATCATTAGGAGGACTGTATGAGTATTTCCGAGGTTCTGAACATCGTGCTGCCATGCGCGTATGTCTTGGTGTTCATTGCGCTGGTGTGGTTCATCCTTGAGCTTATCGCCACAGCCCGTCGCGCACGATCGGTCGTCACCAAGATGCAGAAGAAGATCAACCCTACGTTGGAGCACATGGAGAAGATAACCGCCGCGCTTGAGCCTGTTGTCTCGAAGGTCGATCCCCTGGTCGAACGTGTGTCCTTGGCTGTAGACGCGACCAACTTGGAAATAATGAGGCTCGACCAGATACTCGAGGACGTCAGCGAGATAACGGCCACCCTGTCTTCGGCGGCCAATGCCGTCGATACCGCAGCGAATGCTCCTTTCGAACTGGTCAACAATGTGAGCTCGCGGGTGCGCAAGGTGTTCTCGTCGCGCCATGCGAGCCCCGAGTCAACCGAACTCGGAGAACGCAAGGCTGCCGATGCCCGTGAGGTCGCCCAAGACGTCAAGCATGCCGCTTCGGAAGACCACGACAAAGCCAGACAGCGCATTGCCCGCCATATAGAGGAATCCAATTCCAAGCAAAGGGTGGCAGAGGTCACCCACGAAACGGCAGCCCGCATGAACGAGTCAGTCAGGACTGCCGTGGGTGCCGATGCCGAAGAGATACGTGACCGCTATTTCACCTACTTGGAAGGTGAACCCCACCAAAACGCCCGCACTTATGAAAGGTGAGGAAGGCCTAAGAACTGATTCAGCCAGCACGGATTCCCCAAGCAATGCTGGCAGCGATCCCATGACGACAGAAGCTGCACCTGCCCGTTCCCTCGACAACGCCTCCGAAGGCGTTCCAGTGGGGACAGGCAAGCCCCAGATACCTTTGGCGGTGCAGGAATCCAAGGCAAAGAGGAACTTCCTTCGGGTATGGACCGTTATCGGGGCAATCGTCCTTCTGCTGGTCTTCGGGTACCTCTTGAACGTCCTGGCAGTACCTATCGGGGTGGTCATCTGGTCGGTCATCATCGTGTTCTGCCTGCGGACGCCTGTCAGCCGCCTGGAGAAGCGGGGCATCAAGCGGGTGTTCGGCACCATGATCGCGTATGGGGGGATGTTCGCCCTGTTCGCCCTTTTGGGGCTTGTCCTGTTCTCGCCGGTGTTCGGCATCGGCGAACAGTTCAAGAACCTTATCGAGAGCGTGCCTGGCTATGCCTCGCAACTGGCCGACCTCTACAACGAGCTCTACAACCAGTATTCTGGCTTCCTGCAAGACGACATGGTTAAGACCTGGATAAACGAGGCAGCAACCACCTTTGGCGCCTGGGTGAGCCTGATGGCGAAAAACTCGGCGGACGGCTTGGTCGCATTGGGGTCATCGGTCATCAACAGCTTCATGGTGGTCGGCTTTTCCCTGGTCGTTGCCTTCTGGATACTGATGGAGCTGCCGGCTATCGGCCGCGAGGCCCGGCGTGTCATCCCTGACAAGTACGCGCGGGACGCCGCGATGCTGCACCTCACCTTCACCCGCGTCATGGGCGGCTACATCAAGGCTACCCTGGTCCAGTGCCTGTGTATCGGCATTGCCTGCGGGATAGCTTACGCCATAATCGGTATTCCCAATGCGGCGGCGCTCGGCGGTATTGCCGGGCTGCTCAACATCATCCCCGTTGTGGGGCCTTGGCTCGGCGGCGCGCTGGCAGCGGTCGTGGGGGTGTTCGTAAGCCCCTGGGCTGCGCTTATCGCACTCATTGTGACCATTGCCGTCCAGCAGTTCATCTACACCTTTGTTTCGCCGAAGCTCATGGCGGATTCTGTCGATGTCCACCCTGCCCTGGTCATTGTGGCTTTATTGGTGGGCTCTGCGGTAGGCGCGCAGATGAACGGGATCATGGGTTCTTTGGTCGGCATGTTGGCATCCATCCCCGCTGTTGCTGCCATAAAGGCCATTTTCGTGTATTATTTTGAACACAAGACCGGGCGGCGTGTCGTCGCAGAGGACGGGGTCTTCTTCAAGGGGACCCCTGGGTCCCAGCAAGGGCGAGACCTCGACCCCATCGCCGATGCCACCTCGCCCGCAAGGCCTGTCACGCCCCGACAGCCGAGACAGCCAAAAAAACCTGTCGGCAAATAAGAGCAGGCAGGCAAGGCGGCGAAGGAAAGCCGCCCTAAGGAAAACGACCAGTGAGACCAAGGCGTGCCCTAAGACCAAGGTCTGCGCTGTTCAATGAAGATGACCACCACGAGGAAAGTGACCACCACGAGGAAAGTGACCACCAAGGAGTAGACCGTCTATGAAACACCTGAGTACCGCTGAGATACGGGAAGCGTACCTGCGCTTCTTCGAGGATAAGGGCAACAAGCGCATGCCTTCGTCGTCGCTTATCCCCGACGACCCTTCCATGCTGTTGACAAGTGCCGGAATGGTGCAGTTCAAGCCCTATTTTTTGCAGCAGAAGCACCTTCCCGAACCTTATGTGGGCGCTGCCACTGTGCAGAAGTGCGTGCGTACGAACGATATCGAGATCATCGGAACCACGGGACGCCACCTGAGCTTCTTCGAGATGCTGGGGAACTTCAGCTTCGGTGCCTACTTCAAGAAGGAGATGTGTGCCTGGGCCTATGAGTTCTCGACCCAGGATTTGGGGCTCGATCCAGACCGCCTCTATTACACCGTGTTCGAGGACGACGACGAGACCATAGGCATCTGGGAGTCCTTGGGCATAGAGCCGCACCGGATATCGCGCTTGGGGGAAAAGGACAATTTTTGGAACGCGGGCCCCACCGGGCCTTGTGGCCCTTGCAGCGAGCTCTACTACGACCAAGGCCCGGAATTCGGCTGTGGCAGCGAGAACTGCGGCCCTGGCTGCGATTGCGACCGCTACCTTGAATACTGGAACCTGGTGTTCACCCAATACGACCGCCAGGAAGATGGAAGCCTGGTCGAGCTGCCCAAGAAGAACATCGACACCGGCATGGGGCTCGAGCGGATCGCTGCCATCCTGCAACAGGTGCAGTCGAACTACGAGACCGACGTCCTGCGCAGCCTCATAGCGGTGGGTGAGCGCCTTTCCGGCAAGTCCTACAAGGCACAGGCCGGAAGCAGCGCCCCCGGCGTTGACCCCGCCACCCCCGCCCCCGCCCCCGGCACCGCCGGCACGCCCGGCGCCCGCGGCGTTGACCCCGCCGCCCCCGCCCCCGCCCCCGGCGCACCTGCCGCAGTTGCCCCCGTCCCCGCCACCAGTGACGACGACCTCTGCCTGCGCATCATCGCCGACCATGCGCGATCGGTCACCTTCATGATAGCCGATGGCATCCTGCCTGCCAACGAAGGACGTGGCTACGTGCTGCGAAGGCTTTTGCGTCGAGCCATCATGAAGGCCAACATGATAGGCATCGAAGGGGCCTTCCTGGGGAACTACGTCGATGAGGTCGTCAGGCTTATGGGCGGGGTCTACCCCGAGCTTACCGGGAACCACGAGCTTATCCTGCGGGTGGTCCTTTCCGAAGAAGAGCGCTTCGGCGCGACTTTGCGCCAGGGCAAGGCCTACCTCGAAGCGGCCTTGAGGGATTTCGAGGGCGCAAGCCTGGGCGGCACACAGACATTCACCCTGCATGACACCTATGGCTTTCCCATCGAAGTGACCGAAGAGATAGCGGCAGCCCGGGGAATCACCGTGGACCGCGAAGGCTTTGCCCGCTTGATGGAGGAACAACGCACGCGAGCCCGCGCCCACGCGAAGGATGCCGACAAGGCCTGGTCGACCTATGGCGGGGTCATGAGCGACATCCTGCGCGAAAAGGGCGCGACGGATTTTCTCGGCTACAAGCGTCCGAGCAGCGAAGCCACCGTGATAGCGCTGGTCTGCGAAGGCGAAAGGGTCGAATCGCTCAGTGTCGGCCAAAGCGGCGAAGTGGTGTGCGACCAATCGCCCTTCTATGCGGAAAAAGGCGGGCAGGTAGGCGATACCGGCACCATGTGCGCACCAGGCCTGCGCTTGGTGGTTACCGATACCCAAGAGCCCGAGAAAGGCCTTGTCTCCCATACGGTCACGGTAGAGGAAGGCAAGCTGGCCCTGGGGGACACGCTGCAGCTGGCTATCGACGCCCCGCGCCGCGAACGCATCTCGCGCAACCACACGGCTACCCATATCCTGCATTGGGCTTTGCGTGAGGTGCTGGGCGAACACGTCAAACAAGCCGGGTCTCTGGTCGCCCCCAACCGCCTGCGCTTCGACTTCACCCATTTCGAGGCCTTGACCGCAGACCAGATAGCTTCGGTTGAGCGCCTTGCCAATGAGAAGATAATGGAGAACTACAAGGTACGTGCCTATGAGACCTCGCTGGCCGCTGCCCGGGAAGCGGGCGTCGTAGCGCTTTTCGGCGAGAAGTACGGCGATTACGTGCGGGTGCTCGACATCGAAGGCTTCTCCCAGGAGCTGTGCGGGGGCACCCATGTCACAGCGACGGGCGAGATAGGCTTCGTCAAGGTCGTCTCTGAGGCAAGCGTCGGCGCAAACCTGCGTCGCATCGAAGCGGTGAGCAGCTTTGATGCGCTCGCGTACCTGAACAGGATAGAGGCTGAGCTGAAGGAGGCGGCAAGTGGGCTGAAGGTACCGCTCTTCGAAGTCGCAGAACGTGCGGCGGCCAATGCGCGGGCTTTGAAGGAACGGGGCGCCGCCCAGCGGCAGTCCAAGCAGGTGGATGCCGAAGAAAGCATCGCACCTTTGCTCGAAGCAATGACCGATGTTGGGTATCCGCTGGTCATTGCGAAGGTAGGCCTTTGTGATGCCGGCGGCCTGCGCAACAGGTGGGACATGCTGCGCACGCGCATGGCAAGCCCGGGCGCCTGTGTGCTTGCTGCCGAACACGAAGGAGCCCCGCTGCTGCTTGCGGCGGCGGCACCCGAAGCGGTGGATGCAGGCTTCGATGCCGTCGCGGTCATCAAGGCGGTGTCATCGCACATCCAGGGCGGCGGCGGCGGCAAGCCAACGATGGCCCAGGCTGGTGGGCGCAGGCTTGAGGGCATCGATGCCGCGCTCCAGGCGGCACGCGGGCTTTTCGTATAAGGGGATCGATGCGGGTCATGGCCTTCGACATAGGGCAAAGCCGCGTAGGCATCGCGGTGAGCGACCCTGCCGAAAGGGTGGCCACCCCCTTATGTGTGCTCGCGGCAGGAGAGGTCATGGGTCAAGCCCCTGCTTTCCGGCGCCTGCTGGAAGATTGGGATCCGGGGCTCTTAGTGTGCGGGCTGCCCTACAGCCTTGACGGAAAGCCGGGGCCTCAAGCACACCTTGTCGAGGAACAGGCCCGGTCCCTTTCTGCGGCCTGCGGTATTCCTCTTGTGTTTGCCGATGAGCGTCTCAGCTCCAGCCAAGCGAAGCGGAGTTTGCGTGAAAAGGGCATGACCGAACGGCAAATGAGGGGAAAAATAGATATGATAGCGGCAGCTTTGTTCTTGCAGGCGTGGCTTGACGCCCGCATGGTTGAACCCCAGCGTTAGAAAGGCAGACATGTCCTCTCGGAAGATCACGTATTCGTCCCATTCGAACCATGCGGCGCGGTCGGCCCATGCACGGGGCGGACAACAGTTCAAGACCTACGATACCAGCCACATCAGGCCAAAGAAAAGCAAAGTGCCGGTCATCTTCAGCATCGTTTTGGCCTTGGTCGTGCTTGGCCTGGTGCTTTGGGGCGGCACGACCTTCCTGAAAAGCTGCAGTGCAGGCCTCTTGACGGCAGACCAGTCGGTCGAGATAACCATTCCCGAGGAATCGGGCGCCAGGGATATCGGCATCCTTCTGCAGAAGGAAGGCGTTATCGAGAACTCGACCGAGTTCATTGCGCGGGTGAATGAGCTGGGGGTCGCAGGCGAGCTGCGCCCGGGAGTCTATACCTTCAACGGCGGCATGACGCTTGACGACATCATCGCCAAGCTGCGCCTGGGACCGGTGGTCCTGGGCAAGACCTTCACCGTTCCTGAGGGCTTCACCATACAGGCCACGGCCGACCGTGTGGCCGAGTCGTTTGAGGGCAAGATAAGCGCTGCCGATTTCGTGGCCTGCGCGAACAATGCCGCTGCTTACGAGGCGGAGTTCCCCTTTGTGGCGGGTGCCTACAACAACTCCCTGGAAGGCTTCCTCTTCCCCAAGACCTATCCGGTGACCGAAGGGGCGACAGCCGATTCGGTGGTGCGCATGATGCTTGCCCAGTACCAGATAGAGATAGCGTCCCTTGATTATTCGTATGTTGAGAGCCTTGGCCTGAACCGTAACCAGGTGCTGGTGATGGCCTCCATCATAGAGAAAGAGGCAGCTGCCGACAACCGTGCCACCGTAGCCTCGGTGTTCTACAACCGGCTTGCCGCCGACATGCGGCTGCAAAGCGATGCGACGACCGCCTTCGTGGTAGGCCGCGACCCATCGGCCGAGGACATCGAGAACGATTTCAGCCCTTATTCGACCTACAACAACCCCGGACTGCCGCCGGGCCCCATCTGCTCGCCCGGGCTTGCCTGCCTGCAGGCGGCCTGCGCCCCCGAGGCTACCGCTTACCTCTACTTCTATTTCAAGGAAGTGGATGGCCAGATGGTCTACTACTTCAGCGAGACCCTGGAAGACCACAATGCGGCCATATTCTCGTAGCGGCATCCCGGTGAGGTCTGCGGCAGATGGCCTTTTTTGAGCCCGATAGGTATATCTCGCGCATCACGATGATAGACGTCAAGCAGGACCTGATAGGACGTGGCTTTGCCCATGTCCTGCTTGACATCGACAACACCATCCTCACCCGCGACACCCACGAGGTGCCGCGTGACGTCGGCCTATGGCTTGCATGCGCCCGCGACGCGGGCATAGGCTTCTGCCTTCTCTCGAACAACTGGCACCGGGGCGTCCACCAACTGGCAAGGCGCCTCGAGCTGCCTTTGGTCTCCCACGCGATGAAGCCCCTGCCGCCGGCCTTCCTGATAGCCTTGCGTAAGATGGGGGCTTCCCGCAAGGCCACCTTGGTCGTGGGAGACCAGCTGATGACCGATGTGGTGGGCGCCCATCTGCTGGGGATGAAGGCATACCTGGTGTGCCCTTTGGTGGAACACGACCTCAAGCACACCTTGATCTTACGCAACGCGGAAGCCCTGCTTATCGGGCACTTGCAGCCAGAAGGCCTGGGCTGTCAGAACAGTGCCCCGCTTTCCCCCGCACAGCCGTCCGCAGCTGCGCAGACGCCCGCGCCCGCACAGCCGCCCGCAGCTGCATGGGAATTGGCTCCCGCACAGCCGCCCGTGCCCGCACCTGCGCCCGCACTTGCGCAGCCGCTTGCACCCGCGCAGCCGTCCGCAGCTGCGCAGACACCCGCGCCCGCACAGCCGCCCGCACTCGCGCAGCCGCCCGCAGACGTGCAGCCGTCCGCACTTGCGCAGCCGCCCGTACCCGCGCAATGCCTTGCCGAAGGGGGCGCCCGTCATGGCTGAGCGGCTGTATGTCCTGGGGCATCCCGTGGGGCACTCGAAGTCCCCCGTGATGCACAACGCCCTGTACCTAAAGCTCGGCCTTGCTTGGGAATACCGCGCACAGGACTGCGACAGCATCGAAAGCGCCCAGGCGTTCTTGGACAAGGGCGATTTCCTGGGAATCAACATCACCACACCGTATAAGCCTTTGGCCTATCAGAACGCCAGTGTCAAGGCTGCCTCGGCCAAGCTTGCCCAAGGAGCGAACGTCTTGGCCCGCAAAGGCAGTGAGCTTCTGGCTTACAACATGGACGGTGAAGGCTGTGTGCTGGCCCTGGAACGCAAAGGGGTCAGCTTCGACAGCGCCCGGGTGGTCGTGTGCGGAAGCGGTCCCACCGCTTTGGCCATAGCCCATGCCGCTGCTATGGCAGGAGCGGCACACATAAGCCTGATAGGGCGAAACAAGCAACGCAGCGCCCGGGCGCTCCAGGGATTCCTGGCCGAATACCGCCACCTGGCTTGGGCCACCTTCAGCTTTCCTTCCCCGGTGCCGGGACATCGGGGCTTTCGGGAGGCCTACGAAGAAACGGACTTCAACTCGGGGAGTTATCGCAGTTCCAAGCAGGCCTTTTCTGAAGCAGACATCATCGTGAACGCGACGCCGCTGGGAATGTCTGCCGACGACCCCGCTCCTTTCGATACTGCACTGTTGCATGAAGGGCAAGTGGTCTGCGATGTGGTGTACGGGCACGGCGTCACCGAGCTGTTGGCCCAGGCACTCAAGCTGGGCTGTGCGGCCTTCGATGGCTCGAGCATGCTGGTAGCCCAGGCCGTGGCTTCGGCGCGCGCCTTCTTCATGCATGCCGGCATCGACCCCGACATATCCGATGACGAGATGTTCGCTATCATGGCCGAAGCAGCCGATTTCTAGGAGACAAGAAGGAACTGCGATGCACTATATCACTGCAGGAGAAAGCCACGGCCCCATGCTGACCGCCATCGTTTCCGGAGTGCCTGCAGGCCTCAAGATATCTGAAGCCCAGATAAACACCGACCTTGCCCGCAGGCAGGGGGGCTATGGGCGCGGCGGGCGGCAAGACATCGAGACCGACACCGTGCGTATCGCTTCTGGCCTGCGTTTCGGGCGCAGCCTGGGCACGCCTATAACACTGCAGGTCATGAACAGGGATTGGGAGAACTGGTCTGCGGTCATGGCGCTTGCGGGCGATCCCCCCGTTGGGCTGGTGCGCGAGGTCACCCCGCGCCCTGGCCATGCCGACCTGGTGGGCGCCCAAAAGATAGGCACCGAGGACTGCCGCGACATCCTTGAGCGGGCAAGCGCCCGCGAAACGGCAGCCCGCGTTGCCGCCGCAGGCATAGCCCGCGAGTTCCTGGCAGATGTGGGGGTCGAGGTCTTCTCGTACGTCAACCGCATCGGCAATGTGGCCATGAAGGAAGAAGAGCCCCTGATCCAAGCCCCCGATTACAAGCCATTGGCAATAGAGACCAGCGAGGTCCGCTGCCCTGACGAAGCTGTCACCAAGAAGATGAAGGCGGCCATCACCAAGGCCCGCAAGGCGGGAGAGAGCCTGGGCGGCACCTTCCGCGTGGTTGCCTTGGGGCTGGTGCCTGGCCTGGGCGGTTATGCACAGGGAAGCGACCGCTTGAATTCCCGGTTGGCAGCGGCGCTTTGTTCTATTCCCGCCATAAAGGGCTTGGAATTCGGCCTGGGTTTCGCGGCGGCTTCGCTTCCCGGGTCCCAAGTCCACGACCCCATCATCCATTCCCAGAAACAGGGCTTCTCGCGTGCAAGCAACAACGCCGGCGGCCTGGAGGGCGGCATGACAACAGGCCTGCCCCTCATCATCACGGTGGCCATGAAGCCCATCCCCACGCTGGCAAACCCCCTGCCCACGGTTAACATGGACACGCTGGAGGCTGCCGACGCCTCGAAAGAGCGGGGTGACGTGTGTGCGGTTCCCGCAGCTGCGGTGGTGGCCGAAGGCGAGGTCGCCTTCGTGTTGGCCGAAGCCTACCTGAAGAAGTTCGGCGGCGACACCATGGGCGACATAAAAGCGGCCATCAAGGCTTATTGCGCCCGCCTGAAAACGATGGCTCGATAGGGGAAGGGGCTCCGTGACGAACGATGCCCAAGAGGCTTTGCGCGGCTCGAAGCCGTCCTCGGTCGTGCAACCACAGCTGGCAAGGCCTGTCTTCTTCGTGGGCTTCATGGGTGCGGGGAAGACCTCGCTGGCGCGTCGGCTGGCACGGATGAACCATGTGGCCTCTATCGACATGGATTCCTACCTTGAGCGCCGTGAAGGCAAGAGCATTGCCGACCTGTTCGCAGAAGCGGGCGAATCGGCCTTCAGAGACAAAGAGGAAGCCCTGTTGATTGAGATAGTGCAGATGGGCCCCCTCTTGGTATCTTGTGGTGGGGGCATAGTGCTGCGGCCAGGGAACAGGCGGCTCATGAAGGAAAGGGGCTTTGTGGTGTACCTCAAGGTCTCGACCGAGGAAGCGGCATCGCGGATAGGCGATGCCCAGACGCGCCCCCTGTTCACCGACCGGCAAGCCGCACAGGCCTTGCATGAGCAGCGCGCTGCCTGGTACAAAGAAGCAGCCCATGTTACCATAGACACCAGCGGCAAGGCCCCTGCCGCTCTTGCGCGTGAGGTCAACGATATGCTCCACCAGGAAGGCAGTTTATGGCAACTACCAAGATAATAGTCAACCTACCAGGAGAAATAAGCTACGATGTGCGTATCGGGGAAGGCCTTTTAGAAGGCCTGGGCACCCAGCTCCGCAGCTTTGATACCTCTGGCCAGGCTTTGGTCCTGACCGACACGAACGTGGCGCCGCTCTATCTGGCACGGGTGAAGGAATCGCTCAAAGCTGCTGGCTATAAGACCAGTGAGATACGCATCCCCGCAGGCGAGGAATCGAAAAGCCTGGAATGCATGGCCGAGATCTGGGAAGCCATGGCTCAAGCAGGCCTTGGCCGGGACAGCCTGGTGCTTGCCCTGGGCGGCGGCGTCGTGGGCGACATGGCCGGATTCGCGGCTGCCACCTACCTGAGGGGGCTGCCCTTTGTGGCAGTGCCCACCACGCTTCTGGCCATGGTGGACTCATCGGTGGGGGGGAAGGCCGGTGTGAACCTGAGCGCCGGGAAGAACCTGGTGGGGGCTTTCAAGCAACCGCGTTATGTCTGTGCCTCCACCGATACGCTGGCAAGCCTGAGTGAAGCGCAATGGGCTTGCGGCTGCGCAGAGATAGCAAAATCGGCCGTGATATGTTCGGACGAGTTCTACTTCTGGCTTGAAGGCGCTGCTTCCCCCCTGGCAAGACGCGAAGGCGAAACGGTTGCTCAAGCCATCGCCCGTTCGGTCGTTTTCAAGGCCGATGTGGTCGCCGCTGACGAGTTCGAGGAAAAAGGCCTGCGCGAATGCCTGAACTATGGGCACACCTTAGGCCACGCCATCGAGGCCTTGGCTGGCTACGGCACCTTTTCCCATGGGGCGGCGGTTGCGGAAGGCATGCGCTTCGCCGCACGATTGGGGGCTGCCGTCTGCGGCACTCCCTTGGAGTTCGTGGAAGCCCAAGACGCCTTGCTGGACACCCTGGGCCTGCCCGCGCTTCCCTGGGCGGCCGACCCGAGGGACCTGTTGGAGGCCATGCGGAAAGACAAGAAGGTGCGCGGGGGAGAGATCCGCTTCGTAGTGCCCCGTGATGTGGGCGATTGGGAACTAGCCGTGCCCGACCCCGCCCTGGTGGAAGAACACCTGCAGGCTTGGGCGGCCTCGAAGGCAGGCAACATGCCGGGGGCATGCTGATGGCAGGCTCTTGCTGATGTCTTCGGGCTTTTGAGTGTTTGACCTGAAAGGATGGCAAAGTGGAAACCTATCTGCTGTTGAACGGGCCCAACCTGAACCTTTTGGGGGTGCGCGAGCCCAAGGTGTACGGCTTTGACACCTTGCAGGCCATCGAGGAAGAGGTGTGTGCGTACGGTCATGCACACGGCATTGGCATAGACTGCTTCCAGAGCAACCATGAAGGGGTGCTCATCGACAAGCTGCACGAGGCCAGGGGGCGCTATGACGGCATCATCTATAACCCGGGGGCCCACACCCATTACTCCTATGCCTTGCGCGATGCCATAGCATCCATCGAGGTGCCCACAGTAGAGGTCCACCTGTCCGACATCGAGGCACGGGAAGGCTTCCGTGCCGTCTCGGTCATGAAGGACGTCTGCATAGCGCAGGTGAAGGGCAAGGGCAAGCAAGGCTATAAGGAAGCCATCGACATCCTGCTGAGAAGAACCAGACTGCGTGAACCGGGTGCAGGCATCTGACGCAGGGCGGGGCCAAGGCTCAGACGCGCCACCAAGGCAGGGGAAAGGCCGAGCCGATCGGGCACAGGGAAGAGGTACGCTTGCGCCTTGCAGCAAAGGCAAGCATACAACCTGCGGGAACCAGGTGCAGGCACCTGATGCAGGGCGAGGATGCGCGGAGTTGTGGAGAATTCAAGGAGAAATATGACCCTGAGGGCGTTCGAGGGGACAGAAGCACCCCTTGAACTGCTATTATTGCACTAACAACCAAATACAGAAATACAGCCCGCATGGCGTTTCAAAAGGTGGAAGATGCGGGCGACCAGTGAAAGGGGCGGTATAGTGGCTTCACCAAGTAAGGCTTTGCGGTTTTTATCGGTACGTGTGCGTAATACCCTGGCGGTCGTTTTAGCGGCCATACTGGCATCGGCTCTTTTGACCGGTGCCGATTTCCCGGACCCGCAAGGGCAAGACCCGCTTGCGGCAGAAGAGGCTGTCCTTGACAGCAGCTCTGAAAGCGCAGATGAGGGCATCGTGCCTGATGCGTCTGACGGCCAGGAACCAGGGGGCGAAGAAGGGCTTGAGGGCACTGAAATCGTGCCCATGGCCGACCAGTATGTCTCGGACGAGTTTGACCTGCGCACTGCTTTGGCATCCGCGGCAGACGGCGACACCATCTACCTGCAGGACGACATCTTTCTGTTCGGGGTCGTGAGTATGCCGGTCAAGACCTTGACCATCGCTTCCGACATGGGGGCTGCGAATGCTCCCTTCACCATCAGCATGGAAAGAAGCGGCAGACACTTCACCATACCGAATGGTGCGGATATCACGTTTACCGATCTGATTATCGAGGGAAGCTATCCAACCACAAATTGGAACGGTGGCATCGATGTCGATAGTGCCACACTCACCCTGAACAACGTGAGTGTCGATAACTGCGGGTACTCCTCAGGCCATGGCGGAGGCATCTATGCTCACGGAAGCTCGGTCGTAACGGTCACCGACAGTTTCTTCACTCTCAATCACTCTGGACTCAATGGAGGTGGAATCTTCGTCAACGATTCCACCCAATTACAGGTTCTCGGTTATACCTACTTCATGGCGAATGACGCTGGCTTAGGCGGTGGGATATATGCTAACGCCTCTTCGACGGTCACAATCAACGGCGACTGCTACTTCGGCACCAACACTGCGGATAGCCACGCCGGTGCCATCGACTTCAACAACGTGGGTACCAACACCTTGGGTGGCAGCATCATCTTCCAGGACAACAGTGCAGGCACGCAGGGTGGTGCCATCTATGTGCACAACTGGAGGACGCTCAACATCACAGGCAGCCTGGAGTTCACCGGCAACACGGGAAGCCCCCTGGTAGAGCCAACCTCATACCCAGCTGGTTTTTCCGCTTCGCAACTGACGGGCACGGTAAGCTCCATTTCGCCCAACTTCACCTTGGCCCCTGGTGCTGACCTCGGCATTATGGCCTTCAACAACTATGACATCGGCCCGGTGAGCGGCCCGGTCACCTATACGGTGAGCTATGCGCCGGGCGCCTATGGCACCTTTGCGGCGCAGCAATACACCAGCCTTTTGCGCGACGCTGCCACCCCGGCCTTCTCGGGCACGCCCACCGGCCAGTCAGGCTGGGTGTTCACCGGCTGGTCGCCCCAGGTGGCGCCCACGGTGACTTCCTCGGTCACCTATACCGCCCAGTGGCGGCAGGCGGGCTTTGTCTTGACCTACAACACGAACGGCGCCGAAGGCGGCATAGCACCGGCCGATGCCACCGTCTACCAGACCGGCGATACGGTGACCCTTTCGGGCAATGCTGGCAGCCTGGCCAAGGCCGGCTACCGCTTCCTGGGCTGGTCCTTGACGCCAGGCGGCGCGGTGGTCAGCGCGGTCACCTTCGACGGTTCCGACATCACCGTGTATGCGGTGTGGGAACCGGAAGCCACCGCCATCCCCTTGGCGGGGGACCGCCTCTTGATGGCTATCGTGCTGGCGGCGGTTCTTGCTGCCCTGGGCGCCTGCGGCATGCTGGCTTCCAGCGTAGTCAAGCGCAGGCAGGCTGTGGCCAAGGCCGCAGGCAGGCATAGCCGCCGCTAAGCCCCCCCTGTCGCAAGTGCGCAGCCGCATATGCGCAGCAAGTCTCAGCGGCAAGACGCCTCAGGGTGCAGCAGATTGCAGAACCTGCGCCTTTCTACCAATAAGGCCCGCGTTCCCCTGGCATAAAAGCCACGGGGCGCGGGCTTTCCCATGAATCGTGACAAGGAACCTGACAAGGTGCCGTTCCCTGTCGCCCCCCGCCACGCCTCTGTCGCTCCCCGCCACGCCCCTTCGCCCCCCGCCACGCCCAACCCAAGGGATTGCAGGTCTTGCCCACAATGGCCTCGGCTTGCTGTTTGTGGTAGAATCGAGCCGGCTCTCGTGACATGAGGCTTACCGTCGATAAGGAGAAGATGAATGACCCTGCGTACGACACAGTGGCTGAAGCCAAGCCTTCTTGAAAGGCACATTCGGGCTTTTGCCGCACAAGACCCGACCGGTTGAAGGTCCTTGGCACGTTGGCTAGGCATACCATGGATACCGGTCATGCAGATGGAGCGCTTATGGTAGCGGGCAATCAGGCACCGGTCCGTCTGGGCCGCTTGCGGGTTGCTCTGGCACACGCTGGCCTGGACGCCTTTTTCATCCGCGACCTTTCTACGATAAAGTGGGTAAGCGCTTTCGAAGGCGTGTTCGACGACGAGGCAGCCCATGCCCTGGTGGTGACCCAGGCTTCGGCATGGTTGCATACCGATGGCCGCTATGTTGGCGCTGCCGCAAAAGCAGCAAAAGGCAGTGGCATCGCGGTGGATGCCTCCCCGCAGGCTCATGGTGATTTCCTGGCTGGCTGCCTGGGTGCGGAGCCAGGCGCAGTGGGCATCGAATCCACGCTTGCCTTAGGCGAGTTCCGCAAGCTCGAGGCAGCCCTGGCGCGGCCGGCGGATGCCACGGCACCCGCACATGGCACCTCGGCACCCGCACATGAAACCACGGCACCTGCACATGACACCTCGGCACCTGCACAATTGGTGTTCACCCTGCGTGAGACAGAGGCCTTCGTGGCGCCTTTGCGGGCGGTGAAGGATGCGGGGGAAATAGAGTGCCTCAAAGCCGCCCAGGCCATCACCGATGCGGCCTTCGCCCATATCGTGGGCTTCATCCGTGTGGGCATGACCGAACGTGAGGTGCAAAGGGAACTCGAGGACTTCATGTTGCGGAGGGGCGCTTCAGCACTAGCCTTTCCTTCCATCGTGGCAACCGGGAAGAACGCCGCAAACCCCCATGCCATCCCGGGCGATGACATCATTCAGGCAGGCCAGGCCCTTGTCCTGGATTTCGGTGCCCGCGTGCGGGGCTATTGTTCCGACATGACGCGCACCCTGTTCCTAGGACAGCCGGAAGGAAGGCTGGTGCGGGCATATGATGCCTTGCGAAAGGCGAACGAGGCGGTTGAGGCCTTCCTCAAGCCAGGCGTGACCGGTGCGCAAGCCCAAGGCCTTGCGGAATCCCTGCTGGCACAAGCGGGCTTCGAAGGCTTGATGACGCATTCCCTGGGGCATGGCGTGGGCATCGACGTGCATGAAAGCCCCGTGCTTGCTACCCGTAACACCGAGCCCTTGGTGCAGGGGAACGTGGTCACTGTTGAGCCGGGCATATACTGCCCCGCTGACTTCGGCATGCGCCTTGAGGATTTCGGCGTGATAACCGATGCGGGATTTGAGGTTTTTACACAATCCAGCCACGAGATGGTTATAATAGACCGGTTCGTGTGACGTAGGCTTGTGTGCCGGAAAGCCACCGGACAGGATGAACGAGAGAGCACCTGTAAGCCGCAAGGCCTGCCCTGGGACAGATTGCCAGGGCATGGGTCATAAAAGGCCGGCAACAGGGTGAAAGATAAGGAGTAAGCACACCATGGCGATTTCAACCGCAGATTTCAGGAACGGGATATGTATCGAGTACAACGACAAGCTGTGGACCATTGTGGAGTTCCAGCATGTGAAGCCCGGCAAGGGCGGGGCGTTCGTACGCACGAAGCTCAGGGACATAAAGACCGGCCGCATAGTCGATAACACCTTCAATTCGGGCACCAAGTTCGAGCAGGTGCGCTTGGAGAACAAGGACATGCAGTACCTCTACAACGATGGGAGCGACTACTACTTCATGGACAACGCCAGCTTCGAGCAGATAGCCATTGCGACCGACGTGGTCGGTGGGTCTGCCCAGTGGCTCAAGGAAAACGACGATGCCACGCTGCTGTATGCGGGTGACGAACTGATAAGCATCGAGCCACAGATGTTCGTCGAGCTGGAGGTCGCCGAGACCGACCCGGGCTTCAAGGGTGATACCGTGCAGGGGGGGACCAAGCCGGCAACGCTTGAGACAGGGGCGGTCATCCAGGTGCCTATGTTCATCAACCCGGGCGACGTGCTTCAGGTGGACACCCGCGACGGGCGCTTCATCAAGCGCGTGTAGTGCGGGGCACAGCCCACGGGCAGCCCTGCGTCAACCTGCGGCGACCGGGAATGACCCCACGGGCAGCCTTGTGGCAGCCTGCGGGCAGCCTGCGGCCGTAGGGCGATCGTGCTTTCAACCACAGGGAACAGTCACGGTGTTACCCCCTTGCCGGTGTAACACAGTGACCGAGAATAACGCATTACCCATGGAATTCCTCACGCTCACTCGCTTAGGGGGGCCGGTATCCCTTATAATGGGGCGGTACCCTGATTCACAGCAAGCCTGGGGCATGCGCCCCAGAGACTATAGGGTTCTTCCCGCAAGGATCCCAAAGATTGTGCGGGCGGTTCCCCAGACCTGCAATAAAAAAGCCGTCAAGCTTACTTGAGTACCTTGACTAACCAGATAAAGAGGTGAGTTCATGCCAAGACTTCAAATAATGGATACCACCATCCGCGATGGCCAGCAAAGCCTATGGGCCACCCGTATGCAGATAGGCGACATGTTACCCATCCTGCCGAAGATGGACCGCGTGGGCTACTGGGCCATCGAGGCGTGGGGCGGTGCGACCTTCGACACCTGCCTGCGCTTCCTTGACGAGAACCCCTGGGAACGCCTCCGTTCCATCAAGGCCAAGACGCCGAACACCCCGCTCTCGATGCTTTCCCGCGGACAGAACCTGGTGGGCTATAAGCACTATTCCCGCGACATCTGCAACCACTTCATCGATGCCGCCCATCGCAACGGCATAGAGGTGTTCCGCGTGTTCGATGCCCTGAACGACATCCGCAACGTGGTCGATAACGCAGAGGCCATCAAAGAACACGGCGGTCATTTCGAAGGTGCCATCTCGTACACGATGTCCCCCGTCCACACGCTGGACAGCTTCCTTGAATATGGCCAGGCCCTCAAGGACCTGGGTGCGGATTCCCTGTGCATCAAGGACATGGCGGGGATGTTGACCCCTTATCGCACCGAGCGCATGGTGAAGGCCTTCAACGCCGAGATAGGCCTGCCGGTCCACATCCACTGCCATTATGTGGGCGGCATGGCCCCGGCCAACATCCTTAAGGCCGCCGAAGCAGGGGCAGCCATCGCCGACACGGCCAGCGCCCCGCTTGCCTTCGGCAATTCGCACCCCGCAGTCGAGATGATTGTGGCAGCCTTGCAGGAAAGCCGCTATGATACTGGGCTTGACCTGGAACTCCTTTTCGAGATAGCCGAATTCTGGGAAGAAGTGCGCAAGCGCGGCCACTACAAGCGCGGCGTCTCTTCGCTCATCCACATGCAGGTGTATTCCCATCAGGTGCCCGGCGGCATGATGAGCAACCTGGTGTCGCAGCTCGAGATACAGAATGCCAGCGACCGTCTGAACGAGGTCATGAAAGAGATCCCCAAGGTCCGTGCGGAAGTGGGCTACCCGCCCTTGGTCACGCCGCTTTCGCAGATAGTGGGCACGCAAGCGGTCTTCAACGTGCTGACCGGCAAGCGCTGGAGCGTGGTCTCGAAGGAAATGAAGGACTACATCTGCGGCTTCTATGGCAAGGCCCCCGGTCCCATGGACAAAGAGATTGTGCGCAAGGTCGTGGGGGACTCGCGGATACTGCCGCCCGATGTGGCACCGGGATCGCTCGTGACCACCACTTATGAAGAGCTGCGCGACGAGATAGGCGATCTGGCGAAGACCGAAGAGGACGTCTTGATGTATGCCTTGTTCCCCAACGAGGCACGTACCTATCTGAGCAAACATCGCACATCCGAACGCGTCGATTTCTTACTTGAACAGGAGTCAAGCAAGACCAAAGAGGAGGATTACGTGGATATCAATCAAATCCGTGAGTTGGTCCGTGTCGCCGAGGAAAGCGGGGTCGGCGAGATAATCGTGGAAGAGGAAGGAACGCGCATCGCCGTGCGCATGCCCCGTGCCGTCCCTTCCGACCTGGTGGCCCCGATGGCTTCGGCATTGCCGATAGCCGAGGCGTCGCCCGTCCCTGCCGCTTCCGGCACGCCCGCCGCATCGGTAGGCCCGGCTGCTCTTGCGGGCACCGCCCCCGCCCCTGCCTCTGGCAATGAGTCCCCCGAGCGCCCTGGCCACTGGAAACCGGTCATCGCACCCATGGTGGGCACCTTCTATGTTGCCCCTGCCCCTGGTGAGCCCCCCTTCGTGCAGGTGGGGGATGAGGTGACCGCGAACCAGACGCTCTGCATCGTTGAAGCCATGAAGCTCATGAACGAGATAGGCGCCGAAGAGATGGGTACCATCCGCGAGGTCTGCCTCGAAGACGCCACCCCGGTCGAGTTCGGCACGGTGCTCTTCTACCTCGAGCCCCTTGGCCAGCCTGCGCCTACCCCGGAGACAGCCTGATGTTCGGGAAGATACTGATTGCCAACCGCGGGGAGATAGCCCTGCGCATCATGCGTGCCTGCAAAGAGCTCGGCGTCAAGACGGTCGCAGTCTATTCCCTCGAGGATGCCGAGACCTATCCGGTGAAATACGCCGACGAAGCGGTCTGCATCGGCCCTGCCCCTGCCAACCAGAGCTATCTGGTGATGTCAAGCATCATTGCCGCTGCCAAGAACACCCAGGCAGAAGCCATCCATCCCGGTTATGGCTTCCTGGCAGAGAACGCAACCTTCGCCCGGCTCTGTGCCGAGAACGACCTCGTGTTCATCGGGCCTTCTGCGGAAAGCATCGAAAGCATGGGCGACAAGAGCGCGGCACGCGAGACCATGAAACGCTTCGGGGTGCCCACCGTGCCCGGATCGGACGGCTGCGTCGAGACAGCAGAGGAAGCCGCCGCTTTTGCGAGAAAGGTGGGCTATCCTGTCCTCATCAAGGCAACGGCGGGCGGCGGCGGCAAGGGGATGCGCGAGGCCCACAGCCCAGCTGAACTCGAGTCCCAGTACAAGGCTGCACGCCTCGAAGCAGGCGCAGCGTTCGGCAATGACGAGGTCTACCTGGAAAAACTGGTTGCCCAACCCCGTCATGTCGAGATCCAGGTGCTTGCCGACGATTTCGGCAACAACATTTCCCTGTGCGAACGCGACTGCTCCATCCAGCGGCGCCATCAGAAGCTCATCGAGGAAGCCCCTTCCCCGGCGCTCACCGACGAGACGCGCCGAGCCATGGGGGTGGCCGCCATCAAGGCGGTGCGGGCAACGGAATACAAGAACGCTGGCACGATAGAGTTTCTGCTCGACCCGAACGGGAGCTTCTACTTCATGGAGATGAACACCCGCATCCAGGTGGAGCATCCGGTGACTGAGCAGGTCACCAACACCGACATCATCAAAGAGCAGATACGTATCGCGGCGGGCGAGCCTTTGTCCTGCGCCTCACGCGCCCCTTTCAGCCCGAACGGCCATGCAATCGAGTTTCGCATCAATGCCGAAGACCCCGATTTCGCCTTCCGTCCGAGCCCGGGCATCATCACGGCCTTCGAAGCCCCCGCAGGCCCTGGCGTGCGTGTCGAGACCTATGTGCGCACGGGGTCCAAGATATCGCCCTACTATGACTCCCTCGTGGCCAAGCTTATCGTGTACGGGCAGGACCGCCACGAGGCAATCGCACGGGCAAAGCGTGCATTACGTGAATTCACTATAGAAGGTATCAAGACAACCATTCCCTTTCATCTCAAAGTGTTAGAGAATAAGGCATTCAACGAAGGCACCTTCGCTACCGATTTCCTTGAGACACAGATGGGAGACGTGCAATGACAGATCTGAACATCGACGGCATGGCGCTTGCGCCCGGCGTTGTCGAGACCATCGTATTCATCGCGGCCAACGAGGTCGAAGGCGTCGCATCGGTCGCCCCGATGGGCTCCGGCGGCCTGCGTTCCATGTTCGGCGCGAAATCGGCCACCCATGGCGTAGAGATAGACGTCACCGCAGATGACAAGCTTCATGTTGCCTTGCGTATCGAGGTGTACTACGGCTATGTGCTGCCGGTCGTGGCTGCTGGCGTGCGAAGCGCCGTAGCTGATGCGCTCAGTTGCCAAGTGGGCATACCGGTTGACAGCGTCGATATCTACATAGACGGAATCCAGTTCGCCGATTAGGGCGCACAAGGAAGAACGAATCCCGATGTGCGCAAAGCGACATGAACGCACCCATGCCAGGAAATGCGCCCTGCAGGTTCTCTACCAGGGCGAGATTTTGGATGAGCCCGCTGCGAGGATAGCAGCTGAGGAACGCTATATCGACGAGAACGGCAAATTGGGCGATTACACCCGCCTGCTGCTTTCGGGCATAAATGAGCATCTGGCCGACATAGATGCCTATCTGTGCGAGACCTCCGAGAACTGGGCCTTGGAGCGTATGCCCATCGTGGACCGATCCATCCTGCGTCTGGCCACCTACGAGATGCTCTATCAAAGCGATGTGCCTGCTTCGGTCGCCATCAATGAAGCGGTCGAGCTTGCCAAGGATTTCGGTGGCGAAGATGATTCCCCGCGCTTCGTGAACGGGGTGTTGGGCAGGATAGCGAAGCTCTTAGAGGAAAGGTCGGCGAAGAACATGCCGGACGCAGAGCAGCCGGAAGATCTTGAAGGGCTTTCCCCGATGGTGGGTGCCGGCGCGGCCGTGGTCTTGGATGCAGAGCAGCCGGAAGATCTTGAAGGGCTTTCCCCGATGGTGGGCGCGGATGCGGCCGTGGTCTTGGACGCAGAGCATCCGGAGGATCGCGAAGGGCTTTCCCCGGCCGACGTGTCCGTCGACAAAACGAGCGGGGAGGCCTCTTCCGAAGGGGTGACCCCTGACACCGTGCCTGGCGAAAATCTGCCGTCAAGCCCCCTTTCAAACGAGCAGCACCTGGTTGCCCCGCCTATCGCAGCGCAAGCCACCCTTACTGAGGAACAATGCCATGACTGATGAACCCCGTGTGAACTTCGAGGCGGTCAATGCACGTCTCACCGAGATCGTCGATGCCGTCTCTGTCAAGGATATCTCGCTTGATGAAGCCCTCGACCTTTACGAAGAGGCTGTCAAGCTGGGCATGCAGGTGAGCAACCTGCTGGAAGAGGATATCAGCCCCCATGCTGTGCAGGAGGCCTTGGAAGACGAAGCAGGCCAGGAAGCCGGCGAAGAGGCGGACGCGCAAGGCGCTGGCCGGGAAGCCACAGAAGCCCTTGAAGGGGAAGAGGGCAGGGACGTGCCGGAAGCATCTGCACAGGGCAAAGACCAGGAAGTAGCATCTGCACAGGGCGAAGTCCAGGAAGCGCCAACACGGGAATACGCCCCCGATGCCTTGAGGGACAAGCTTGATGAGTGATCGCATCCTGGACATTATCGGCGGGCCTGGCGACCTTAAATGCCTGACGGTTGAAGAGCTTGACATCCTTGCCGGCGAGATACGCGAAGAGATAGTCTCGGTCACCGCACAGAAGGGCGGCCACCTTGCGTCGAGCCTTGGTACGGTCGAGATAATCTGTGCCCTGTATTCCCTGCTTGATGCACCGCCGGATAAGATAGTGTTCGATGTGGGGCATCAGGCCTATGCCCACAAGCTGGTGACCGGCCGCTTGAAGGAATTCTCAAGCCTGCGCTGCTACGGAGGCATCTCGGGCTTCTGCCGACCGGGGGAAAGCCCCTTTGATGTCCATTATTCGGGGCATGCCTCCGATTCTCTCTCGATCGCTTCCGGGCTTGCCAAGGCGCGTGACCTCAAAGGGGGCACGGAAAGGGTCGTTGCCCTTATCGGTGACGCCTCGCTGGCAGGCGGCATGGCGTTCGAGGCGCTGAACCAGATAGGCCACGACCAGACCCGCATGATTATCGTCTTGAATGACAACGAGATGTCCATCTCGCACAACGTCGGCGCCTTAATGAAGCATTTCGGCTACATGCGTGCCTCTTCCCAATACCGCAATACGCGTGATTCGCTCCAAGAGATGCTTGAGCGGCGGGGACGCGTGGGCAAGGGAATAGCGAACTTCGGACGCAACGTCAAGGAATCGATGAAGCACTTCGTCATTCCTCGGTCCATGATATTCGAGCAGCTTGGCATCCTGTGTACCGCACCTATAGACGGGCACGACATCGCCGCGCTCCGGGAGACCTTCAAGAACGTGATGGACACCCAAGGCCCCGTTCTTGTCCATGTGGTCACGAAGAAGGGTGCGGGCTATGCGCCGGCAGAGGCGTTCCCCGAGCGTTTCCATGGTGTCGGCCCCTTTGACATCAAGACCGGCGAATTGAAGAAGCCCAAGGCTTCGGCACCGACGTATACCGAGGTCTTCTCGCAGGCCATGCTTGCAGAGGCCTCGGTCAATGACGACATCGTGGCTTTGACCGCCGCGATGAAGGACGGCACCGGCCTGACGGAGTTCGCAGAGCGGTTCCCAGAACGCTTCGTCGATGTGGGAATCGCGGAAGAACATGCGCTGGGCATGGCCTCTGGCCTTGCCATCGGCGGCAAGAAGCCGGTGGTGGCCATCTATTCGACCTTCATGCAAAGGGCAATAGACCAGCTTATTGTGGATAACGCCCTCCCGGGGCTTGATCTTGTCCTGTGCCTGGACCGCGCTGGCCTGGTGGGGGATGACGGGCCGACCCATCACGGGGTGTTCGACCTGGCCTATGCACGGATGGTTCCCCATTTGCAGGTGCTTGCCCCTTCTGACGAAGCCGAGCTGGTCCATGCCTTGCACACAGCCTTGGCCTTGGGCGGGCCTTTTGCCATACGTTATCCCCGGGGCACCGCTGAAGGCGTGCCGCTTCCTGAAGCTGCCCAGGTGTTCAAGCCGGGTGAGAGCCGGATGGTCCGGGAAGGCAGTGATGTCGCGATCCTTGCCTTCGGTCGCATGGTGAAAAGGGCGACCGAAGCCGCCACCCTGCTTGAGAAGGATGGCATAGGCGCCCGTGTTGTCGATATGCGTTGGGCAAAGCCCCTGGATGCCGATGCCATCAAGGCCGCCGCAAGCACTCAGCTGGTGGTGACGGTTGAGGAAGGCGTGCTCAAAGGCGGTGTCGGCGAAGGGGTGCTCGAAGTCCTCTCGAACCAGCAATCGCAGGTGCGAACGCTTTGCCTGGGCATCCCCGACGCCTTCATGCCTCAAGGCAAGGTGGAACTGCTCCTGCGCGACTGCGCCCTTGACGCCGAAGGCATCGCGGCAGCCATCAGGGCAAGGCTCGGATCCTGAAACACGGTTGAGGCCCTGTTCGGGCGGGTCGAATGCCTTGGGCTGACTGGCATAGCTCCTCGGGGGGCTGCCTGGGGCAGCAAGGCAAGCCCTGTGCGGCCATGGGTCGAATGCCCGGGGCGGCAAGGCAAGCCCTGTGCGGCCATGGGTCGAATGCCTGGGGCGGCAAGGCAAGCCCTGCTCGGGCGGCGGGGTCTCAGCATATTGCTCAATCGAGCGGATCTACTGCCTTTTCCATGATGTAGTCGTCCATGACGAAGCCTTGGCCTATGTCGGTGACCACCGAATCGATGGTTTGGAAGCCCTTTGCCCGGTATGCCCTGATACCAAGTTCGTTGTACTTGTTCACGGTAAGGTACATCGATCCCATGCCGCGCGCCCGGCAAAGCCCTTCGTAGAACCGTATCACATCCGAGGCATAGCCTTTCCCTCGGTCTTCCCGGTACAGGTATATCTTCGAGATGAAGAAGCGCACGCCTTGGGTCTGGCATTCCCCCGACCCGTCATCGGTCGCATCAGAAGGGTTTTGTGGAATCGTGCCGGTTTCGGCTGTAGCATCTTCCCCCTGGCCTCCGGTATAGCCTACCACCTGGCCATCATGTTCCAATATCCAGTACTCATACCCTTTCTCGCGGATGTCGCGGGTGATGGCCTCTACGCTCTGAAAGCGCTCGACCATGTAATCTATCTGAGCCTCTTCCAGTAAAGCCGGCCAGTACTCATGCCAGATATGGTCTGCCATAAGGGCAAGCCTTGCGATGTCTGCATCAGTGGCCACGGGGCGGTAGTCCAGGACCTGGCGGCTGGGCTTCAAGCCTGGGTCTTGGTGCTCAGGCTGTGTCTGTGTCTGGTTTTGGGCCATGGGCATTTCCTCTTCCACTTCCACTTCCTCTTCCACTTCCATTTCTTCTTCCACTTCCTCTTCCATTATCACTTCCGTTTTCTTTCCCCCCATTCCAACCTCTTCGCCTCATATTGCTTGTTTCAAACCGGTAAACAAGGCGCTTCGGGCAGATTAAATGCGTTTCTCAAGTTCGTTAACATTTGTACCTGTGGGCATTGTAGCGCTTGAAACCTGTCAATATCAATATGTCATATCTCTCACGAGCGGTAAAGAAGGAGGAAGGTTTATGTTTGACACAGGTTCAACGGCGTTCATGCTGATATGCACCATGCTGGTGCTTCTGATGACGCCCGGTCTCGCTTTCTTTTACGGCGGTCTCTCGCGCCGTAAGAACGTGGTCAACACCATGTTCATGTCGATGGCGGTGCTGGGGATCGTCGGTGTCGTATGGGTGCTCATCGGATGGTCCTTCGCTTATGGCGGGGACAGCTCAATCCCGTTCTTCGGTGGCTTTGACCAGATAGGCTGCCTGGGAGCGGTACAAGACATGCTGGCAGAGGCTGCAGCGGTGCCCGAGGACGCCACGTACCCAGCCATCATCGACATCGGTTTCCAGGCGGCTTTCGCCATGATAACCACGGCCATCATCACCGGCTCTTTGGCCGGGCGCGTGAAGTTCGGGGCTGTCATCACCTTTGTGACCGTATGGGTGGTCATCGTGTACGCGCCTTTGGCCCATATGGTCTGGGGCGGCGAAGGAAGCCTGGTCGGCGATATGATCGGTGCCCTCGACTTCGCCGGCGGCGATGTCGTCCACATCAGTTCAGGCGTGACTGGCCTGGTCATCTGCATCCTTGCGGGCAAGCGCAAAGGCTTCGGCATGATGAGCTATCGGCCTCACAACGTTCCCTTTGTGGTGCTGGGCGCTGCCCTGCTGTGGTTCGGCTGGTTCGGCTTCAACGCCGGGTCTGAGTTCGCCGCTGACGGCGTTGCTGCCCTGGCCCTGCTGAACACCGTGGTGGCTTCTGCAGCTGGCCTGCTTTCCTGGCTTGCCATCGAGCGCATCAAGGTGGGGAAGCCGACCCTGGTGGGCGCTTGCACCGGCCTGGTCGCAGGTCTGGTGGTCATCACACCGGCGGCAGGCTTCGTCGAGCCGTGGGCTGCCATCCTGATGGGCATCATCGTTGCTCCGTGCTGCTACTTCGCAATCTCGTTCCTGAAGGCGAAGATCGGTTACGACGATGCCCTTGACGCCTTCGGCTGCCATGCTATCGGCGGCACCATGGGCGGCATCCTTACCGGCCTGTTCTGCGTTCCAAGCCTGAACACCTGGAATGAGAACGGCGGCGGCCTTTTCTACACCGGCGACCCGACCCTGTTGATAGCCCAGGTGCTCGGCATCTTGGTTACCCTGGCCTTTGTGGTGATAGCCGACCTGATCATCGGCCTTATCGTGAAGGCTGTGTTCAAGGGCCGCCTGCGGGTGAGCGAAGAAGAAGAGGCGTTGGGCCTTGACGTGGCCGTCCATGGTGAGAGCGCCTATCCGGCCTACATCGGACTTGATTAAGGGAAAGAGAGGTCAACCATCATGAAGAAGATAGACGCCATCGTCCGTCCCGAGAAGCTCGAGTCGCTCAAAGAAGCCCTGCGCAGCGCACAGGTCTCGGGAATGACCATATCACAGGTGCACGGCTGTGGGAACCAGCATGGCTGGAAGGAATACTACCGCGGCACCGAGGTCATGCTGAACATGATTCCAAAGGTGAAGTTCGAGCTGGTGGTCGATGATGCCAGGGTAGACGAGCTCATCTCGCTCATCTGCAAGACCGCCTATACCGGTGAGGTAGGGGATGGGAAGATCTTCATCATCCCCGTTGAGAACGTGGTTCGCATCCGGACGAACGAGACCGGCAACGTAGCGCTGTAAACGGCGAACAGCCGCAGGAAGGTGGGATACGCAAGGGGCCCGCACCGAGGTGCGGGCCCCTTTGCTTGCGTACAGGTGGTGCGCCCCGGGGTGCAGGTGGTGTGCCCCGGCGTGCGGGTGGTGCACACCTGGCTGCGGGTGGCGCGCCCCGGGGTGCAGGTGGTGCGCCCTGGGGTGCTGTTGCCCCTTGGCGTGCAGGTGGCGCACACCTGGCTGCGGGTGGCGCGCACCTGGCTGCGATTGCCTTTGCCCCAACTGGGGTGCGGATATGGCATTGGACCCTTCAGGGGAAAAGAGGAAAGGGGTAAAGCATAAAAAACCGCTGCCTCCCGGCATCCGACTGTGCTAGACTGTACGCAGCATACGAAGCGCTGCACCTGGTGGAGCGCAGAGGAAACGGAGGGCGGCCGGGCAAGGCGGGGCAGCCCCGAAGGGAACGAACCAAAGGGAACGAACCGAAGGGAACGAACCGAAGGGAATGAACCGAAGGGAACGAAGGAAAAGGCTGTTGAAGGCAAGGGCCCACAGCGTGGTGCAGGAAGGTGCAAGGCAGGAACCGATGGACAGGAACAAGGCGGCAGGCCATGGCAGAAGGTGAGTTCGGGTCGAGCCACGAGGCAGTGGCGCAGGCATCAGAGGCTCTCGTGCAGGGCTTGGGGGGCTATTGCGCCTTCCGGCTCGAGAGCATAGCCGAAGCGGTGCCGGTCCCGGGCAGCTCCGTTCGCGATGGGCTGGAAGGTCAGGGGGGCAAGTGACGGGAACCGTGGCGGAACCGGGCCCGAAGGGGCGGGGCATAAAAAGGCTGGCGATACTGGGACTGTTGGCGTTCGCGCTCCTGAGCGGCGGAATAAGGGCGCTTTATAGATCCGACATTCCTATTGTTTGGCTCAACATAGCACTATGGCTTCTTTTCTTCTGTTTGAGCATACTCTTGATAAGAAGGGGAACGCTACGTTCGTTCAAGCTGCTCCATGGAGTACGGTTCGTTGCTATGGCGGCAGTGGCATTGTTCATCATATGGCTCGCTCCTGGGGATATAGTTTCGGGGATGGTGGTCTTTGCTAAGGGCTTCTTAGGCTGGGAGCTGGTTTTCCTGCTCTCATCTTTCGTGTCGGTCTTGAGCGCAGCCGCAAGCCAGTTCTTGGTCGTCGGGGGAACTCTCAATGAGAGGCCTGAGCGGTTCGGTTTATTTGTCATCAGGATTATCCTGATTGCGACTGCACTTGCCATAGTGCTTACTCTCGCCGGAAACGCTTTGCTCTTGTTGTTTGAGGCGTTTCCTTCAATCCACTATTGGCTTGCAGCCTTTCTCGACGGGTTCCTCATTCAGGCCATTATCCTGCCAGCCTACTACTTCGTCATCATGGGCTTCGTGGGCGAGACACGCCCTTTGTGGGGCCGTAAGGGGGCTCGATGAAGGAAGGTGACCCCATGAGGGAAAGGCTTGCCGGGGTGGCACCCCCTATCGCTTGGATGCTCGCGGTGCTTCTGGCCTACCTTCTCTTCGACAGTCTTTACGAGACCTTGTACCGGGGAGGTTTTCCTGCCGCAGCGTTTGTGGTGTACTGGCTTACCTACCCGCTGCTTCTCGGGGCGGGTGTGGCTGTGGCCACGATGGGGGCGCGCCCCGTGCGCCCTCCTTGGGCGGCGGCGTTTGCGGCTTGCCTGGCAGGCGGTGTGGCGGTGCGGCTCGCCGTGGACATGTCGGCCGTCCTCTTTATCGCGGCTCTTTACCCGCAACAACCGCAAGGCGCGCTGCCGTGGCTTGCGGCGGGCGCGTCCTCACTGGTGTGCGGTGCCCTTTGGGTGCTGGTGTTCGCCCTGCTGGCAGGGCGCCTCACTGCGCCTGAGCACCGTGGGCTTCCCCCTGGGCATGCGGTTGCCAAGACTGCCGCCCTGGTTGCCGCACTTGCCGTTCTGGTGGCGGCCACGTTGCTGCAACACGTCCTCGTCCTGCCTTCGTACGGGCTTGCTGCGGGCGACCCCTCTTTCACGCAGATGGTAGAAACGTTCGTCGCCCCTTCTCTTTACCAGCAGATGGCGTCCTTCCTTGGCAAGGCAGCATGGTGGTTGCTTGCGACGGCCTGCGCCTGGCGCTTCTCAAAGGCCTCCAGGCCTGTGCCCCCGCCAGGTTTGAAGGACTCGCTGCAGGAAGGCCAGGGGGGCAAGTGACGAGCAACGTGACGGAACCAGGCCCGAAGGGGCGGGGCATAAAAAGGCTGGCGATACTGGGGTTGTTGGTTCTCTCGCTCCTGAACGGACTCATCGGCCTGGCAAACCAGTTCGATGGGTTTCCCGCCAAAGAATCTACCTACGGCCTCTGGATCCTCTATTTTTGCTATGGCCTTTTTCTCGTGGCTAAGAGCAGGGGTTTGGCTAAGAAGGGCGTCTTTGCATTGAGGGCACCGTTGCTGATGGCTCTTGGGCTCGTGCTTATAATTCTTCAGCCTTGGATTCAAATGATGGGATGGGCTGGTTATGCAAAGGGGATTCTTGGGTATGAGCTGATATGGGGACTCGTTGAGTCCTGTGCGACTATCTGCTACGCCGGTTCTTTGTTCCTTGTGCTTGCGGGGACCTTCAACATCATCCCCGAAAAGCCCTTCATCTTCATCGTGAGGCTTGTCCTCATAGCGCTCGCGG
>JAIRPR010000156.1 GCA_031256895.1 Coriobacteriaceae bacterium | reverse complement strand
GCCGCCCACATCATAGACGGCCACGCGGCCTACCGCGACTTCGAGTACGCCGCGATGGCGTCCGCCCTGAAGGCGGAGGGCGTGCGCCTCGACGGGCTGCCCGGCTCGCCCTCCGAGGCCGACGGGCGCGACCGCGCACGGATGGCCGCCCTCTACGCCTCGTGCTTCAGGGGTGGATATTGCGCTCGGCCTGAGCCACCGTTCCGCTGCGTGAGAGCCACCGATACGTTGGGATGAGGGCCATGAGTCCGCTCGGGGTGAGCCACGCTTTGTGGCCCACCCCGTCTATCGGCTAATAGTCCAGCGTGCTGAACACCCTTCTCAGCGAATCAGCGCAGTCAAGCTCCATCGTGTGGGAGTTGGTGGTGATCCTGTCCACGATGGCGTCAGCTATGACCTTCTCCTCGATCTGGTCGTGCCAGTCGGACGGCGACAACTGCGTGCAGAAGATGGTGGATGCCCTCTGATGCCGCCTGTCGACGAGGACGTGCAGGTTTTGCGCCTGTTCCGCCGTCGGCGCGCGCAAGAACCAGTCATCGACGACCAGCAGCTCCACTGCGACCAAGGCATCGAGGGCTCGCCTGCGCTCCGTGCCCTGGGCGACGATGGTCAGCCGATCGATGAGGTCGGCCGCTGTGAGGTACAGCACCTTCTTGAACTGCTGACATGCCTTGTTGGCAAGGGCGCACGCCACGAAGGTCTTGCCTGAGCCGGTCGTCCCCTGCAGCACGACGTCCTGGTGCTTCATCAGGTAGCCGCCGATGGCCAGGCGGGCTATCAGCTCGGTGTCTATCCTGCGCCTGTCCACCATCCGTATGTCGCAGACGTCAGCGAACGGCTGGGCAAGACCGGCGCGCTTCTGCAGCCTTCTCAGCTTGGAGCTCTGGCGACGGTCCCACTCGTGGTCGCAAATCAGCTTGACCACCTCCGGCGCCGAGTAGCCCCTGTCCTGCGGCAGCGAGGCCAAGGACTCCGAGCACTCGGCCATCCCTGACAGATGCATTGACCGCAGCTTGATCAATGTCTCGTTATCGACCATCTTCGGCCGCCTTCCCGCCGGCGTAGTACCCGGGGCCCCTGACATAGCCCTTCGAGCCAAGGGACTTGTCCGGGCGCCCTGCGGCCTCGGCCTTGATGTCTGCCCAGATGCGCTTTATCATCGTGTATGACGGCGACTGGGTCATCTCGAGCGCATGCCTGCACGCCTGCTCCAGCCTGGCCTTGCCGCCGTCTTTCTTCGCCAGGGACAGAAGGCCGAGAAGCGAGCGGTAGCCCTGCTCCTTGATCTTCCGGGAGGCCAGTATCGCCTCTGCGGCCCTGGCGGTCTGGGCGCCGACCGACTCGGCCCAGCGCAAGAACCGGTCCGGCGTCCAGTCCCTGAGGTACTCGCGGTGCGAGGGCGGCATATGCTCCTCGACCGTCGAGTACGCGCCTTTTCGCCCGTGCACGCGCGGGTGCGAGCAGACGCGGGAGTCGCCGTCGAAGACCTCCACCAGCCGCACCGTCAGCCTTATGTCCAGCGTTTGCCCTATGTGCCTGCTCGGCACGGAGTAAAAGCAGCCGTCGACCTGGACATGGTAGTTGGGGCCGACCTTGGCCTTGCGCAGCTCGGCGGGCTCGAACGGCATCAGGGGGAGCGGGACGAGCAGCGCCCTTTCGTCGCGGTCGAAGACCGACGAGCGGCTGCCTTCGCGCTTTTGGAACGGCCTTGCGTTCAGCAGCCCCAGCTCGTCTGCGATGGCGTCGTTCAGCTCGGGCAGGCCCACGAACCTCCTGTCCCGGAGGACGCCTGCGATGGCGTAGGCGATGTGCCCGACGCTCCCCTCGGCCGCCGGCTTGTCCTTGGGGTGCCTGACACGGGCCGGAACGATGGCCGTCCCGTAGTGCTCCGCCAGCGCGGCGTACGTGGCGTTCAGCGCCGGCTCGTAGCGGTCAGGCCTGCTCACGCCAGTGCGCAGGTTGTCCGGCACCAGCAGCCTGGCCGCGCCGCCGAAGAAGCGGAACGCATTGATATGGGCGTCTATCCAGCTCTGCAGCCCCATGTCGCAGAAAGCCTCCACGTAGGAGTACGCGGAGTACGTCATCGCCGCCACGAACAGGTGCGCCGGGCGCGCCTCGCCGCTCAACGGGTCGGCGTACTCCATCGTGTCCCCGGCCCAGTCCACCTCCATGACCTCTGCCGGGGTGCGGGGGATGCGCATGGTGGCCTTGGTCGCCTTGGCCCATCTCCTGTACAGGTCGCAGAAAAACGAGTACTGGTACGGAAGCTCCCTGTTTGCGCGGCAGGCGGCCGAATACTCCCCCCAAAGCATCAGGAGGGTCACCCCGGTGCGCGCGAGCTCCTTGTGGATCGCCTCGAAGTCAGGCTGTGCGTAGGCTGACGGCGGCCTGTCGGGGCCAGAGAAGAGTGTGCGGCCTATCTCGGCGTTGTCGAGCGCCGCCACATCCACAAAGCCGACGGATGCGGCGGCGGCGGCGGCAAGCACCGAGGCGACCGTGTTCCTCGAGCACTTCAGGGCTTCGGCTATGCCCCTTTGGCTCACGTCCTCCTTCCGAAGCTCCAAAATCCTCTTGTAGTTGACCATAGCAACTCCTTTCGTCTAGCTGCACCCCTTTGGCGCAGGTAAAACGAGTTTAAGGGTTGCCGGGTATAATGTGGGTGGCTCCGGGGCAGCGGAACGGTGGCTCTCACGCAGCGGAACGGTGGCTCAGGCCAAGCGCAATATCCAAATTATGGACCGTCATTTTTCCTTTAATTTTGAGTTTTCCCATTTATTCTTAAGAAATGGAATACAATGAATCCACTATTCCCTTTTAAGAGAGGAACAAACCGCAATGACAAACACGCGCGCCGGAATCTTGATAAGCAACCTCTCGGGTGAATCCGCATACAAATCCTTTGTGCCCTTCCACTGTTCTCAATTTGGCTTTCAGCACGGTTTCTGCAGCAGTGAATCGGCTTTGCGAAGCTGGAATATTGACACAGAACGCAGCAGTACAGCGTAACCGATCATTCATCTATGAAGCCTATCTGGATCTGCTGCGTGAGGGAACGTGATAGAATACCGAGACAAACAACTACTCCTTTACCGAATAGAGGAAACTTAAGAATGCACAGGTAATGGAAAGGACTCTGAGTGAACATCATCGAGCAAAGATATGACTTCCTGGTTGATGTGGGCACATTTTCGCAACTCGACCCTATATGCCTTAAACGATTGCTCTATAAACTGAACACACGCCATAAAGGCTGGCTCTATAATTACCTCTATTTCAAACTCGATACCACCGTGTTCAACGATGAACAGCTCTCAGTTATAAAGGAAGCTGCTATCACATTCTACGGAAAGGCACTCTTATGACCGACTTAGATACACAATCTGAAAACAAGAATATCTTGTTGAGGGCATTAGAGATGCTGGATGAAAAGCTGTATGAGCAAAAGGCTGACCCCCTTGATATCAGGATCGTAGGGGGTTTCGCCCTGATTATGCAAGGCATACGTGAAAGTGGCTTTACTCAAGATATCGATAGTATGACAAGAGGCTTTTCAGCAGAAACGACCCGAACAATCGCTCAAATCGGTAAAGAGCTTGAGATTAAACTGGGCTGGCTTAATGCCGATATGGTTTTGGATGACCCAGAGATTATCGAAGATGTAGTAGGTGAAGTCAAGTTCGAGCCTTACGGTAAGTACCGCGTACTTCGCGTCAGTTTAGCCGACCTACCGACGCTCTTGCGTTTGAAAATAGTTGCTGCAGGCGATAATCTAGAGATTACCGGTGACAGGATCGAATTTGAAAGACACTTCGCAGATGTGAAGGCACTCATGAAGGCTCTCGCAATCAAGACCCCTGAAAGACTCCTTGCTGTTGCGCCCCTGATCGAGGACTATCCAGAGCTAGCAGGCAGGCTGTTCTAAGATATGCTCCTTTGCCTGATTGAACGACGCAGACAGCTTAGCACCAAGTCCCAGCAGGTCGGAAACCGGGATCCGCAAGTGGTTTATCAGGGTATGGCATCCGATGGGTTGAAGTTATCCTGATTCATCCTTACGCAGTCGGATGCCGTCCTGTTCCCCGTATTCATCATGTTCTCTATCGGTAAGCTCGGCCTCAACGGCCTGCTTGAGCAATCAGATGCCTTTCCTATTCCCGGTATTCGTAATGGGCGGTCTCGACAAGCCATTTGTTGGCCTTGTCACGCAAGGCAGCCTCTTCCAGAAGATGCCGTCGGCCGCTTGACTCGAAATCCTTGCGCGCCTGTTCTTCCTGGCCAGGTGCAATGCGGCTCAAGGCTTCATCAATGTCCTCCGGTGTCAATTCCAAGCCCAAATGCCTTGCGAGAGCCTCTAAGGCGAAGTTCTGGCGGAGGCGTTCGCGGGTCTCAAGCATCGCCTGCATCGAGAACTGCTGTTCAGGAACCTTCTGCGTCTCCATGAACTCCTTCATGGACCAGCCTTTTTCCTCTATCTGCCCGCGAAGCGTCTTGATGGTCTCCTTTTGGGCGAAGGCGTACACCTCGTCGGGGATGCTTCCCTCAAGACGCTTGGCCAGCTCGGAAGCCGTCAGGAAATGCTTCGCCTCTTCTATCTCCTCGTTCTTGAAGGCAACGCCCTGTTCCCGCATCATCTCGCGCAGGTCGGCAACCGTTTCAACGATGCTCACATACTTCGCCACCCAGGCATCATCGATGCCTTCAAGGGGCGCCCCGCCGTAACGTTCTACCAGGCCAGCTATCTGGATATCGATCTCGGCCTCGGTCACCTGTGGCTTCTCAAGAGTCACCGTGACCGGCCCGTAACTGGAAAGCGAAAAGCGCGGCTTCAGCACCACGGTAGCCTCGAAGGTGAAGGGCACGTTAGGGACAAGGCTCTCCTTGCTGACAACGGCAGGGTCCATGATGGTCTCCAGGCCGGATTCGGCTACGGCGAACGGCGCCATTGCACCCATGATATAGGCGTCAAGATGGCCTTGGAGCGACGACTCGCCTATCTTTTCCACCAATGCCTCATGAAGGGCGGTTGCATCCAAGCCCTCGACCTCGATGCCCTCCTGCAATGCCCGGGCAAAGCTTGCGCCATGGTAAATATCGCCCGTGACACTTGCGGGCACCGTTATCGAGAGGCGGCAGCTTTCGCCATCCTGTTCGAGTCTTATGACTTCCAAACCGAATTTAGCCATGAGCAAACCCTATTCCTGAGCCAAGGCTGCGACGACATCGCCGGGGACGCCATCGTCGTCGATGTCCTTGTATTTCGCTTGGGAATCCTCCATGAGCGGGGTCACCTCGCGTTCCAGCGCAGCAAAGAACTCCTTGCCTTCCTCGGGGGAATACAGCAGCGGCTTATAGCTTTCAAGCAGGGAAAAGAAATTTGCATTGTTTATCTGCCTGCGCATGACCAACAGCTCTTCAACGCTCAGGCCCGAGGCCTTAAGGAAACGCTGCAGAAGCTCTGGGGCGTCCTTCCCGGTGTATCGGTCGATGAAGGCTGCGCAGTCGTCCTTCTTCCAGGGGGCTTCCTGGTAACGCGCCAGAAGGTCACAGAACTTCGGCGGCGCCTTGGGGGCGCGTTCGGGATAGGCAGCATACTCGTAGGCCTTCAGGTAAAGCTCGATGCCATTGTAGATGGCGTACACCAAGGTGATGCACGATCTGAAATCGCTCATACCCTGGGGCGGCTCGCCCGCTACGGCTAAGAACTGCCCGTACTTCCCTTCCTTCATGATGGAATCGATACTGCCTTCACGCGCACCGACCTCAGCGAACTCGCGTATCAGGGTGAAATCGTCCGATGCGCTCATCCATGATGATTTCGCGTGCTTGTGGTTGAAGTTCTCCTTCTGTGCTTCCATGCATTTCCCTTCTTTTCTCTCGTACTTGAAAACCCTTCTGACTGTCGCAAGGACATCCAGAGGAACAAATCAGGGGGTCGGACCAACAGTGCAACCCCATGGCATCCCGGTAGTTCGGTTGCTGCTGGCCTTAGCTTTGTGCTGTTGTTGCTGCTGGCCTTGGCCTGGTGCTGTTGTTGCACAACACAGCGCACCTGCCATCGCCCTGCCCCTCGGCAGCAGCTGCATGCAGGCATCGGCCTCGGTGGTATCGTTGCTTATTCCAGCTCTTTGGCTATCTGCGCAAGGTCTGACTTGTATACCTTGCTGAACAGGAAAACCACCAGCAAGGCAATCGCCGCCAACACGGCCAGTATACCATAGATGACAGGCCCTTGGCCGGCAGCCGGCGATCCCAATATGCCGGATATGATGATGTTGATAAGAGCTGCCGAGGCGATGTTGCAATTTGCGATGCCCAGGTTCTTCGCGAAGTCGGCAGCCTTGTAACGCTGACGCGCATAGGCCGAAGCCATCACCGGCACCGATCCATAGGGGCTTGCCACCAGGATGGCCGCCACCACATAAAGCGGCAGAACTGCCATGCCCACAGAAAGCGCAAGGCAAACCATGGTCACGATTGCGGTGGATGCCGAGATCATCATGACCGGGACCAAGCCGAACTTGTCGAAAAGCGTGCCATTGATGATGCGTCCCAGGCCGTTCATGGTGGATACCAGGCCTACCAGGACGGCAGCGAATCCCGCTTCGGCACCGATGGCTGTCGCGCCCGGCTTGACCGACCCGATAAGCGCAAGCCCACAGGCGATGACGAAGGTCGCCCAGATGCTGTAGAGCCAGAACACCTTGGTGCTCATGATGCTCTGGTTCTTCGTGGGGCTTTCCTTCACGGTTGCCGCTGCCCCTTGCATTCCCAACGTAGCGGCAATGCCCGCCGGAGCCGGCTTCACGATGAAGGCAAGGGCCAACATGGCAAGAACGCCCACAAGGGCGATCACTATGAACACCATGCCCCACCAGATGCCTTCGGTGTTGAAGGCGGTCTCACATAAAAGCCCCAGAGCCAGCGCAGAAACCCCGAAGCCCATCATCTGCACTCCGGAACAAAGGCCTATCTTGTCAGGGAACCAGGGGTTCACCAGCGATATGATGGCGTTGTAGGCAATGCCGCAGCCGGAAGCGCCTATGATGCCGTAAAAGGCGAACAGTGCCCATACGCCCAATGAGGCGGTCAATGCCGTCAGGACGAAGCCGGCGCCGAAGAGCGCTGCCGCCACCAGTATGGCCGCCTTCGCCGAGGCGCGCTTGATTATCTGGGCGCCGAAGAGCGCCGAGACACAGAAGGCGAACATGGATACCTGGAACACCTGAGAGGCGACACCCTTGTAATCGGGGAACTCAGCGACTATCGGCCCCGACAGGATGGTCCATGCATAGATAAGGCCGAGCACCAACAAGGTTATCGTTGCAAAGGCCAGATAGAAAATCCTCTTACTGCGAATCGACGATGCCGTGACGTGAGATTCGTTCACGTTGTCCTCCTTATGATTGTTAATGTAGGCATGACAGAGAAAGTCTCCTTGTCCGTGACAGAGAAAGGCTCCTTGTCCGTGACAGGGGAAGTCTCCTTGTCACTTTTTCCCGCGAGGACAAGGGGGCGCGACTATGGCACTTCCTTGTCCACGACAGGTGACGCTTCCCTGCCGAAGACACATGAAGCTTCCCTGTCATGCTTCCTCGCAGGGAAAGCCCTCGAACTGACACAGGTGAACGTGACAAGGAACCGCCCCCTGTCACACCCCTGTCACGCCCTTTGCCATGCCCCTATCGTGTGCCGGGACGCAGTTTCTGCACCTGCGAGGGGTCAAGGGGCTTGCCGCACTTCTTGCACACCGTGGCACGGGGGCTATTGAGCGTCTTGCAGTCAGGACACATGCCTCGCGGGACTATCTTCGAGACGAAGCCTCCCTGGCAGCGCCCACAACCGGAACACCCATATCCACAAGACACAGACGCCTCCTTAAAGCTCATCTAGCCAGTAGTAGAGCCTGCAAAGACAGGCTTTATCGGTCTGTTGCACCAAGGCTTCAACCAAAAGCCTGCATTACAGCCTCTGCTACCGTTCATAACACATACTCCAGCAGCATACTGCGGACATGATACGAGTGGCACGAACACGATACGAACATTTTGCAGCATACCGCGAACCGCCCCTGAGCATACTACGCACCGCATACAAACATGCTGCGAACCGCCCAAGAACCCACGAAGCGAAACCCCGCCACCCCCGAAAGCAAATCCCCTGTCTTCCAAAAGCAGGCTCGTGCAGAGGTCAAGTCATACACGAGCCTGTCGGACAGCATTCGGATTGCAGAGCAGCTAGGTCGCCTTTCGTGCGTCCTGGCAGTCCGTTGTTAAACGCCGGGGGCCTTCGGGGCACCGGGGGCAGCCGGAGCTGCGGGGGCGCCGGGGGCACCTGGGGCTTTCGGGGCTGCTGGCACGCCGGGTGCAGAGGGCACTCCAGGTGCGGCCGGCATTCCCGGAGCGCCAGGGGCTGCGGGGGCGCCGGGGGCGCCTGAAGCAGCAGCATCGGCATACTTGCTCAGGTCGGCCTTGCAGAACGGGCACTTCTTCATGACAACGCCACCGATAACGGCAAGCTTCTTGCCACATTCCGGACATACCGGGTCGGGCATATTGGAACCTGCTGGTCTGAAACACATAAGCTATTCCTTCTTCCGTGGTCTTACAAAACACTAACTTTTACAACCGACTAATGATACCATTAATCGACTTTGACACCGCCGATAATTCCCGCGTCATCGGCTTTCTCATTGCCTGAGAAGCGAGTCGTCTGATAGCCACGCATCGGCTTCACCATGAAGCTCTTCTTGGGCGGCACATAGAAAATACCGACTTTGCCGATGGCACCTTTATCGGTACCGAGCATTGCATAGATGTCATCGGGGGTCTTGCCTTCAGCAAGCTGCCCGTTGAGCCATGTGGTCTGCTCATCACCACTGAGGTCAATCAATTCATCGAAAGTCATTGCAGTACCTTCCTCGCGATCTAACACGTATCGACACGATTTGTCGTATCGACGGAATTATAAGGTATGCGGGGCTTGGGCGAAAGGCCTCGAAGCCCCGCAACTTCATAGTCCTTACGGCTTGATGATGCTTACCTTGTGGCCGATCTCGGCTGCGCGCTTTGCCAGCTCGTCAAGAGGGCCGATCTCGATGCAGAAAGCCAGGCAATGCTTGACGCACATGGCCTTCTTGCCTTCTGCAAGACGATCCACGCACAGGTCGCACATGGCCGTTGGCACGGGGATGTAGTTCCAGTCCCAGGCATCGGAGTTGCCTTTTTCCAGCTGGAAGGGGCCTTTCTCCAAAACGACGATGCCGGGCTTCTCCTCGAATTCCTCAACCGTCTGCTTCAGGTGATTCTTGCAGGCCACCTCACAGGTATGGCAGTTGGAACAATACTTGTAGTCAAACAGAAGACCATAGTTCGCGAAATCTGTCATTTTATACCTCCTCTCGTAAGGTGTCCGTGCTATACACGGTGCTCGCTGTGGATGTCAACAATGTTAGCCGGGTCTACGCCTTCGAGCTCTTGGAGCAGATCCTGCTCCTTCACGATGTCAAGAGACCTCTTGACTTCGAAGCTGTCCAGATCCTCGACCTTCTTGATAGAGCAGAACACGCTCTTCATCGGAGCGCCGAAGCCCAAACGGCCGATGTCGAAGTGCGGCACCAGGTTGTTGATGTTCGACTTCCAGACACCGAAGAGGTTCGGCTCTTCGCCGTCCTGCTCGGGATACCACCAGCCGTGGCGGGTGTGCACGACGCGGGGGTCGATTATCTTGGTCAGCGTGGCCTTCTGACGTGCGCGGCCGAAGGGGTTCTCGACCTCGACCCAGTCGCCTTCCTGGATGCCGAACTTGGCGGCGGTGTCAGGATGTATCTCGATGTCGGGATACACGCGGAAGTGGCGCAGGGTCGGGAACTGGCGGTGCTCTGAATGGAACGAGGCGTACTCACGGGCGCCCGAGGTCATCATGAGCGGGTACTTCTCTGCCAGCTCGGGATGGCTGATGGGGCTCCAGCGCGGCTCTTCGTAGTAGGGCATGGGATCTTCGCCCCAGGCGTCGAAGAGGGTCGAGTAAAGCTCGACCAGGCCGGTCACGGTGTTGAAGCCAGGCTCGCCGTCGAAGCGCAGCATGCCCTTCTCGTACTTGCGATAGGTGTAACCAGGCTGGTACAGGCCTATCTTGCGCAGCTCGTCGAAGTCGAAGCCCAGCTCAGGCTGCAGCTGCTTGGTGAAGAAGTCGGGCACGAACTCGTGGCGATCGTCGCCTTCGAAGATAGCCCAGGTCGAGGTGCCGTCGGGGCCAGCGTTGTTCAGGCGCTTGCCGAACTCGATGCAGATCTCGACGTCGGACTTGGTCTCGCCCACGCGCAGGGCCTCGTTCATGGC
>JAIRPR010000148.1 GCA_031256895.1 Coriobacteriaceae bacterium | reverse complement strand
CTCTCTCTCTCTCTCATTATCCTCGCTCAAGCCCGATGGGGGATGTAGGCAGTCCTTGATTGCCACGGCAACAACAGCGCAGCCTCCCAGCAGTTTCAGGGAGGCCAGGAAGCCGATGGGTCAATCCATCAACCCGATTGGCGGGGTGGGCGAAGCGCGAGACAGAGCAACAGGGCTACGGCGCTTATGACAAACAGGATGGCGAAAGCCATATGGTAAGAGCCTTGCGTCGTTGCAAAGAAGCCGACCAGGGTAGGGCCGATCAAGGATGCGGGCAAGAAATCGGTGTAGACCACCGAGAGGTTCGTGCCATAGTGCTTCTGACCATAGAAGCGGTTTGTCGTGGCCGCTAGAACAGTGGTCAAGGTACCGAAGCCCATGCCAAGAATCAGGATGCCGCAGAACACCAGGGGAAGTGCATCCAGAGAAAAGGCCGTGAAGAGAACCCCGGTAGAGCCCATGAAAAGGAGTGCCATGCCGATGAAGCTTGCGCGGTAGCCGAAACGGTCGAAGAAGATGCCCGAAGCCAGGCGACAACAGCTGTCGCCCAACGAGATACAACCGACTGCAAGCGTGGCCAAGCCCATAACAGCTCCTGCCTCAAGGGCTATCAGCTTGGCATTGCCCATGATGCCAAGATAGACGCTGGCCAACAGGACCTCCACCGCGAACATGAGGTAGAACATCGGCTGGCGGAGCATGCCTGAGGTCGTGAAGTCATGCGCAGTCTCTGATGCCCCCGGTTGCCCTTCTGATGCCCCCGGTTGCCCTTCTGTTGGCACCCCCTGTTGCCCCTTTGCCAGTGCCCTCTGTTGCCTGCTCTTTAGGATGATCGCCTTGCGTTCATGCACCTCCAAAAACAAAGCCGGGTTCCACCCGTTCGGCGGCAGGAACACAAAAAACGAAGCCATTACCAACATGGCCGCCGTGACCGCGCCCACCGTGACGAAGCCCGGCCTCCAAGTCCAAGCCTCGATCAAGGCGCTCACTACGAAGCCCCAAACCAGGCTGCTCAAGCCGAAGCCAAGTGTTAATAGGCCTGATGACAAGCCGAGACGGTCAGGGAACCAGCGGTTCAGTGTGCCCAGCACCGTGATATGCGACATACCCAAGCTGAAGCCGATACATACACCATAGACGATGTGGAATGCTGTGATATCGCCTGCACCGACCGTAGAAAGGTAAGCATAGCCGCTCACGATCAACACCGCCGACACCAACAGGGTAAGCCGGGGCGACGTCTTCTTGGTGATCTGTGCGCCTACCAGGCCGCCGACACAGAAGAGTGCAGTAGACAGGGTGAAGGTCAAGGAAGTATCGGCGCTGGTCCATCCAAGCTCTTTCTGCAAGGGCACAGCTAAGATGGACCATCCATAGATGAAACCCAGGAACAGATTGGTACAGGCACCTATGCCCAGGTACCGCCACCTGCGACGCACGAGTATTTCCGGAGACACTCCCATGTGGCCATTATAGGCAGTCCTGCCCCCCGCATGTCAGAGCAGATCCCATCATCGTAAAAGAAACAGACGGGATCGGGCTTTCACTCACCGGTTGACCAACGACAACACAGCACCCCGATTGCCCCCAATCGAAGAGGCAAGGAAACTTGCAGGTGAACACCCCCCATCACAATATTAGTCCAGCCATAATCCTTTGAATGGATGGGGAAATTCAATCCGTAGGATTGAATTGATTCCCTCCCCAGCTGGCCAATCCGTGAACAATGGCGGGATTGGACGCTGCTCACAGGATAGGTCGCTGCTTTACCCTGACCCCGGCCAAGCCATGAGCGATGTCCAGGGCCTTCCGGCCAGGTGGCCTTCCGACCAGGGCCTTCCGACCAGGGCCTTCCGATCAGGTGGCCTTCCGATCAGGTGGCCTTTCAACTAGGTATTCTTTCTTACAAGCTCATCTGCCAAAGCTATCAGATGCTGGCGCTTCGAAACGCCCGTCTTTTGGTAGATATGTTTTACATGGGTCTGCACCGTGTTCTTTGAAAGGACCAGTTCCTCGCAGATTGCAGGGACATCGCGCCCCATCATGATACGGTGCAGTATGTCGTGTTCCCGGGGAGACAGCTTGAAGGCGTTCGCCATTGCATCGGTACGGGATATCGCATCAGTGATCAACGTATCGGAGGCTACAACGTACTGACCTCCCATTTCCTTGGTCTCGCTCGCAAAGACGGCACCATCGCTGGCTTGCCAGAAGGCGAGGATCAAAAGGGAGAGGCTCGTGAGGGCTATGGACGTCGAATACATCGAACCCTCTAAGGCCATGCCATCGAGGCCAAGGATCATCAATTCGCCGACCAATGCCCCTACTGGCAGCATTGCAAGCCCCAAGGTGAAAACAATCTCGGGCACAATCCGGTAGCGCGATGCTATATTGCCCAGCACGATCCAATAATAGACGACGTAGGACCCAAAGCCGGAGAAAGCCAGAGCCATGTCAAGAGCCAGAATGCCCCGATCGGCAAAGGGAAGCAGGAAAAAGCCCCCCGCGACAAGAAGCGGGGCTGTGCGGTAGGCAACACGGGGGCTTATCTTGGTACGCATTGACAATGCAAGCATCACCTGCACAACCAGGAAGGCTGCAGCACCGATAGCTCCGGGCATGATATCGGGCCCAGGATTTCCGGACAGCTTCAACAAGGCATGGCCTATCAATGAGAAAAGACAGCCGAAAACTGCCGTGAATGCCAGAAGACGCACATCGATTATCCCCTTCAGCCTGACGGAGGCAGCAACAGGCTGACGCTTCTTTGCCCTCCGCCAATACCTATGGGCCGCTACCCCGCTCAACAGGGGCACACTTGCGGCAAGCGCAAAGGAGACCCCTGATGGCAACAGGATGATACCCAAATAGAGCGCAGTACCGCCAATGGTGGCCAAAGCACTGCTCAAGACCCGCACGCGCAAGCTGCTTGCCATAATCGAGTACGCCCAGACCAGCATCAATAAGACCGACCCGAGGGCAACAAAGGCTGCGGCAACAGCAAGACCGCCGGCTGAATCGATGAAAGAGGGGCACCAAAGGCCTATGCTGAGGATCGAACCAGAAACAAGTGCCCATCGGTCTAGCCCTACCCGTGAATAAGCCATCGTAGTGCCTTTGAGGTACGAGAAGCACAACAATGCCAGCATGGTTGCCACAACGATGCCTAACAACAAGAACCTTATGAGAAGATCGAACGAATCGGTCATCTTGCCGAACTCCCCCGAGACGCACAGCAAAAGAACGAAGGCGAAATACAAGGCCATACCTCCTATGTGAAGCACGTTGAGCCGTTCGGACGATTCACCGCCTCGCTCTATCCTTTCATCCTGTGCTGTCACCGGCGCATCCCTTCTTTCAATCGTTGGCTCCATACCACCGCCCTGCGGCGGCACAAATCGGCATGAGGGCCTGTTCCTTCTTCCATCTCCCCGAACCCGCCGCTCCCCTTCTGCCGGCATGCAGCAAGAGCACTCGGGGCAGCTGTCGAATCCTGCAACCTTGAATACCGCTGAACCGGTCCGTTGAACCGGTCGGACAGCCCCCGATGCCCTGGTCTGTCCTTCTTGTCCATCAGTCGTTTCCTGTCCGTTGCATTATAGCCTACCAGAGGCTCTGGCACGCAAGGATTGAAAGGCACATCCGAATAAGCATCCCCAATTCTCAGTGATTCTCCGAAAACCCAACCGTCTGGTGATGGCTCACCCCATCAAGACAGCTATCCTGCCACAAGCAGGGGCTGTTTGCCCCATTTGAGATACGTGCCGCCAGAGCGCGGCAGAATGGAGGATCAATGTCGGGAATCAAGGGAAGGTCCAAAGAAAAGGACAGCAGGCTGAGGAAGCCGAGGACGCAGACCACAAGCAAGGTTCAAGCAGACGAAGATGCCCTCACTATGGACAGACGCAGTTTCCTTGGCCTGGGGGCATTAGCCGCAGGCGGGATTGCTTCGGGCAGTCTTATTGCAGGCGGGCTTACGGGGTGCGCCCCTAACGCCAGGGCAGAAGGCGGCACCGAGTCAGACAAGGCTGGCAAGACCCAAGCTGCCGAGGACTGGTTTGGCAAGGCAGCCGACTTGGCATCATTCGAATTCGTTGCAGAGCTAGAGACCGAGGTACTTGT
>JAIRPR010000147.1 GCA_031256895.1 Coriobacteriaceae bacterium | reverse complement strand
TCGGAGCGACCGTCGGGACAGCGGCTGCGACAGGTGTCGGGGCGCCCCCAGCGGCTGCGACAGGTGCGGCAGGTGCGGGCACAGGTGCGGCCGAGGCTGCGGGGGGCACGACAGGTGGCGCGGCCCCCTGCCCGGGTGCCTGCACCGCCCCGTACCCCGGGACAGCCTGCGGGGCGGGCGTTCCTTCGCAAACGGCGCCGCAGACCTTGCAGAACCGCGCAGCTTCAGGCAGCTGGGAGCCACAACGGGCGCAAAACATTCCTTGTTCCCTTCTTCTCGCCTTGTCAGCCCAGATAGGGCGATTTCAGCTCTTCTTCAATGGTTCTGATGAGCAAGCTGTTCTTGTCCTCGTAGTCGTTCAGGACCGAGCTGGCTATCGCATCGAACTCCTCAGGGGTATATACCTGCGAGTACCAGGCCTTGCCGGTGAAATAGCTGCGTAGGTCCTCGTTCTTGAAACCACGGCCATGACGGGCGAATATCTCGTTGCGGGCGATGTAGCGGTCCCAATCGCTGAGGGCACGGACCTCTTCACCGCTCAGGTAGCGCGAACCGCTGTCCTCGAATATGAAGTCGCTGCCCGCATGATCGGCTGCGGGCTCCTTCCCGTTCGAGGGCTTCCCGACCGAGATCGCCTTCACCGTATACACGATGTAGCTTATCTGAGTACCTGATGCGTCTCGGAACAAGGGCTGGGCAGCTTCAGGGAATATGCTTAACGGGAAGGTCACTTCCCGTTCCCCGCCCGGCTTGATCCCCAGCATGACTATTTCCCCATTGAGCGAGCTTTGCTGCAGAAATGCCGCCTCCTCTTCGTTTAACTGGGGTAACATGCCTTCAAGAGCTTGCTTGCGACTGCCAATCACCATAGACTGGTCATCGCGTTCATCTTCATTGAGAACCTTTCCCTTCTCGTCATACGTGACGCCCTTCCAGGTATATATGACCAAATCCCCCACTTTGGCAGCTTCCCCGGTGCCTTCCTTGACATCTTCCAGTTTGAAGCTGCCGTCCGCAAGGGCATCGGTGAGGCGCTGGTGTTCATCTTCGGTCGCGCCAAGCCCTGCCAACAGCTTGTCCGCCATTGCGGCAGCATCATTTTCGGACATGCCCGTGGCAGGGGGAGGCGTCTCCTTTTCCTTGCCACCATCGGCAAGGCTTCCTTCCGCTCCCTCAAAGCCGGGCGCCGGGGCAAATGGCCCCCACAGAAACGCCCAGGCCGCCCCGCCGCCCAAGGCCAAGAGCAGCACAGCGCACAAGGCGAAGACTGCGGCCTTCTTTCCACCCTTATTCTGGGCAGAGGCAGGCTGAAGGGGCGTGAACGCTGCCTGCGACCCCAAAGCAGGCCCTTGGTCGAATGTCGGGGGTTCCCAAAAGCCCCCTTGTGCGCCTTCGCCGACCGGAAGCGGCTGGGTTGGCTGGGAAAGCTGCGCGGGCTGGTCATAGCCTGGGTCCGGCAGCGGCTGGGTTTGCTGCGCGGGTTGGGCAAAGCCTGGGTCCGGCAGCGGCTGGGTTGGCTGCGCGGGCTGGGCATAGCCTGGATCCGGCAGCGGCTGGGTTTGCTGCGTGGGTTGGGCAAAAGGTTGATTGCCGCCCTCCAAAGCAGGGATTGCATCCGTTCCGGGGGCGGGGCGGGCATTGCCCAAGACAGGCGCGTCAGGGACCGGCGCAGCAACAGCCGCATCCTGGCCGGTACCGACCGCTGTGCCGCAGTTCATACAGAAGACATTGCCTTCATCGACCTTCGAGCCGCAATTCATGCAAAACATAAGTACCCTGCCCTTCCTTGCCTGTTTCAACTCCATCGCAAATGGGTGCCCCATGCGGGCTTGAAGCCTGTAGGTCTCACCGAGGTTCACAGGGGCAGTATACCACAGACTGCTGATCTATCCTGCGCTTTTTCGACAGGAACGACCGACCTATTCCCCAAGGGTGCTTAAGACAGCCTTTATAGGCCTTCTGTGGAGCAGGGAAGCCTCCGCGCACACCGGCACCCGCCTGCCCACCGCACCCGCCGCCCCGTAAAGCCCTGTCCCAGGACAATCGCCCCGCAGCAAGCGAAGCGGGCTATCGCCTACAACAGGACATAACAGGAACAAGTGCACACCTTATCTTGACAACGCAGCAAGCGAAGCGGGCGGTCGCCTACAACAGGGGCACGCAGACCCTTGCCGTTCTTTCCGGGGCGACCTCGACATCCACGACACAGGCATCCGTGTTGTAGATGCGGTGAAGCATCTCGGTGGTGATGCATTCGTGAGGCGTCCCTTCCCGTATGACAAGCCCCTTGTCCATCACGATGACCCGATCGGCACAGAAGAGCGCATGGTCGGGGTCGTGGGTGACCATCAGGACAGCCTTGCCCATGCGGGCCAGCATACGCATACGCGAAAGCACCAGCTGCTGGTTCCCGAAATCGAGCGAGGCGGTCGGCTCGTCCATGACCAGGATGTCCGATTCCTGGGTCAAGGCGCGCGCTATCAGGACCAGCTGCTGCTGGCCGCCCGAGAGCCGGGTGTAGGCATCCTTGGCAAGATGGCTTATCCCCAAAAGCTCCAGGGCGCGATAGGCGAGCATACAGTCCTTTGCGGTCGGCCGGGCAAGCCGGTTGATGTAGGGCGTGCGCCCCATCAGCACGACATCGGCCACCGAGAAGGGAAAGGGGGGCGTATGGGCCTGGGGTATGTAAGCGAAACGCTTCGCGCGCTCGGCTTCCTTCATGGTGGCGATATCCTGACCACAGACCAGCACTTCGCCCCTCTTCGCGGGAAGGAGCCCCATGACCGCCTTCAAGGTGGTCGTCTTGCCGCAACCGTTTGCCCCGATGATGCACACGAACTCATCGGCATCGAGCCCGAATGAGGCGCCATGGACCACTTCTGTCTCGTGGTGCTTCCCATAGCCGCATACCAAGCCCCTGACCTCAAGGAGGCTGCCGTCATAGGCGGGCGTCATTGCGCTTTGCCCCTGCGGCCGCAGCGGGTTCGACCCCCGGGCGACTTGTCTGGCGGACAAGGCCGGCACCTAGCGCCACCCCCTCATATTGTGCTTGAAGATGAACACGAAGAAGGGAACGCCCATGATGGCGGTCAGGATGCCTATGGGGATCTCCACCGTGGCCAAGAGACGGGCGATGTCGTCGACCAGCAGAAGGTAGATAGCACCGATGAACATCGAGGTCGGCAGCAGCACCCGGTAGTTCGGGCCTACCACCGCCCGTGCCAGATGGGGAATGACCAGGCCTATCCACCCCACGATACCTGCCACGGCCACCGAGACGCTGGTGACAAGGGTCGAAGCGAAGATGACCAACAGGCGCGTGCGCCGGGTGTTCACGCCCATCGAGCGCGCTTCCTCGTCGCCGAAGGAAAGCACATTGAGCTTCCATGATTGCGAGACCAGCAGGGCAAAGCCCACCAGCATCGGCACCATGCAGCGCACGAGATCGGTCCTGTCGATTGCCGAGAAAGACCCCATCAGCCAAAAGGTTATGGTGGGCAGCTTGTCGTTGGCATCTGCCATGAACTTCACCAAGGACATGCCTGACTGGAAGAGAGTGGAGACCAGGATTCCAGCCAGCACCAGCCCCAAGGTGGGGTCGTAATCCACGAACTTGTTGAGCCAGACCGCCATGCCCACTGCCAGCATGCCGCCGATGAAGGCGAAGAGCTGGACCGCTTCGCCCCCCAGGCTCAACAGCAGGGCAAGACAGGCGCCAAGGGAAGCCCCCGCCGAAGCCCCCAACAGGTCGGGGGAGGTCAAGGGGTTCTTGAACATGCCCTGATAGCTGGCACCGGCGACCGAGAGCGCCGCCCCCACCATCATGACCACCAAGATCCGCGGCAGGCGGATGTTGTACAGGACCAGCTCCCGGGCGGGGTCGGGCGCGGGCAGGTCTCCCCCCAGCGAATACCAGACGGTCTGGACGACCTCGAGCGGGCTCATGGCGTATTTTCCCAGCATGAACGAAAGGAAGGCCACAAGAACCAGGGCAAGTGCCAGGAAGAGCCTCTTTTTCGGGGTCAACCGTGAATCGAAGGCCTTTTCGGCTGCGTCGATCGTTGTGGGGGCATCCTGTTCCCCTGTTCCCTGCCCGCCGACCGCCTGTACCGAAGCCTTCTCTTCCCCAAGCGCCAGATCGTGTTGGGGGCCGCAGTCGTGTTGGCCAGTCTGGGACCTGCGGGCTTGCCAGGCTTCCCGGAAGGCATATGCCAAGCGGGGCATCAATCCGCCCCGTTTGCCCGCGGGTTGCTGCTGCCCTGCCCGCTGGCAGCTGACCCGTCTGCCCTGCCCCCGAGGGCTGCGCCGTCCTGCCCCGCACCCGAAGCCCCATCATCTTGGGCGCCATCGGCCTCGGTTCCGTCGGATAAGGAAGCGGCGCCTTGGCCGCTTGGGGCACCTTCGTTCCCTGCCGTTTCGGCCGGGTCTTCTTCAACCAGATAGAGCTGCCCGGTGGCAGGATCGCGGTACACCTTTCCTGCCTCGATGTAATAGGAGCCTCCTTTGTCGATGCCTTCGGGGAGCTTCTCGGGGTTCACCTCTTCAAGCTGGTCGCTTTCGAGCTCGGTCACCTTGGCCACGTCGATGTTCCAATGGATTATCATGGACACCATGAAACCGCAGGCCAACACCAACATACAGTCGGCAAGGTTCACGATGTAGGCCGAAGGGTTGACCTCTTCGCCAATGCCTTCCCGCCTTCTGAAGCGGCTACTCCTGAAGCTGCGTGCCATGGACGCCCCTTTCCTGTGAGGGGAGCATCTGCGTCTTGGCTGTTTGCTGCTTGCCTGCCTGGGGTGTCAGGGGCTTGCCTGCCGGGGGCGTCAGGGGCTTGCCTGCCGGGGGCATATTTGCCTGAAGGCTGTTTCCCGGGGGCATCTGGGGCTTCCCTGCCAGGGGCTTGCCTGCCTGGGGCATCGGGGGCTTCACCCTGCGTTGTTTGCCTGCCTTCGCTGCGCCTTGGCCTGCAACAAGGCCCCTATAGTTCGCCGGAAGCCCCACACCAAGCGCCCGCGCTGAGGCGGCTTTGTCGATAACGCAGCTCATGATGGATTCGAGGGCATTGAGGTACTCGGCGTACCATCCGGAGCGCAGCTTCGACACCACAAGGGCGAACACCGCGCACACCAAGCCGCATACCGTCGCATCGAAGGCGAGCAACAGCGATTGCGAGAGGGCAAGGGTGTTCCCCTGACCGAGCGCCACAATGCCCGGCCCCAGGGGTATCAGCGTTCCCATCAGGCCAAGCATGGGAGCCACTTTGGATATCGTGTCAGTCCAGGCTAGCCTTCGCTGGTAATGCCTCTCGCAGCCGTTCACTTCGGCCTGAGCCAGGGCGAACAAGGGCTCCTCGGGCAGCCCCATGTTGCGGGAAACGGTGGTCAGGGCTCGTTTTTGGTAGGCCAAGAGCTGGCTTTTCTCGATGACGTCCGTTATGTCGCCCCAATCGGCATCGTTCAGGTCGTTCACGATGGCGGGCATGTTCTGCTTGAAATGGCGCCGTTCGCTCACGAACTCCACGACAAGCTGGCCTAAGAAGAAGACACTGGCCAAGATGAGCAATATGATGACCACCATGGTGGGTGCAAGCAGCCCCATGGCGATGTCGTGCAAGATGTCAGGCAGATAGGTCTCTTGATACAGGTCCATGGGTCAGCGGCCCTCGTTTCTTCTTCCGTTTTCCATTCTTCCGATACTTCCTCTTCCGTCGCTGCTTGGTTCGTCACTTCTTCTTCCGGTATACAGGATAGCTGTTCCCGAGCAGGTCACGCGCTTGTTCATTGCTGATGTCAACCCAATACAGCTCGTGGTAGAACTTCTTGACCTCTTCGACCATATCGACATCGTAAAGCTCGGGGTAGCACATGTTGGCAACCCACTGTATGCCGAGAAAGCGGTTCACGCCCGGGGGGCGGTCGCACCAGGCGAAGGGGGCGTTGGGCATGGTGTAGACCCGGCCCTCCTTGACTGCTTTGATCGTTGCCCAATCGGGGTTCGTCCTGATTATCTCATCGGCGCCTCCCCGTATGACGTCATCCCAGGCTATAATCACCTCGGGGTCCCAGGCTATCACGGATTCCAGGGAGACATTGGTCATGCCTATCCCCACCGTGAGATCCACGGCCGCCACGTTCTTGGCCTTTGCCACCTCGAATGTCAGGGCATGCTGCGAGATGTTCGGCTCGGTCGAAAGGCCGAAGGGTCCTTCAGCATAATACAGGCTGACACGGTCCTGATCTTTGATGCCTGAAACAGCCCTGGTCACATCAGCGTAAATCCCCTCCAGGAAGGCGGCTATCCGTGTTGCGCGGTCTTCCCTGCCCATGACCTCGCCGATGAAGCGGTAGGCGTTCGTGATGTTCTCGAACGACCCGTCCACGCAGACCACCGGGATCCCGGTCATCTCCTGGAGCTTATCGGCCTCGGCTTCCTCTTGCGCACCCAAAGGCGTCCCACTGATTGAAAAGACCAGCTGGATCTGCGATTGTATGAGCAGCTCGCGGTCTATCTCGCCCCCGCCTGACAAGGAACCCAGGTAAGCAAGGTCTGCCGTGCCCTCGGGAAGGTAGACGAGCTCTTGGGGGGTGAACTGGAGGCCTGTGCCGCCCTGCAGCTCAGGGGCAAGCGAGAACACGAATATCTGGCCCAAGGCGGAAGTGTAGTAGATGCGTTCGAGCTTCTCGGGCGTCGGGATGGTGTGCGTCCTTCCCGCATGGTCGGTTATCGTGCGTTCACCGCGGAAGACCGCATCCCCGAACGCCGAACGGCAGCCGACAAGCCCCGTCAATGCCCCCAGGGGCAAAGCCGTCGCAAGCATAGCCGCACCGGTGCCCGCCACGAAGGCGCGCCGTGATATGCCCCTTGGTTGTTGCAATGGGTACTGCAGGTGATGCGGATCTTGTCTTCCTCTCTCCATATCGTATCCCCCTTCGAGGCGCCTTGGCCATGCAATGGCGCCATAGCCGTGCCGTCCCCCGCATACGGTTTCTCGTCTTTCCCGGTTCTTGAATATTTTCCTTCTTGTATCTTTTTACTATAGGATATACTAGTTCATAAATAATTCAAGGTTTTTTGGGGAATGAGGGGAAAAACAGGACAAGAAGGGGTCGAGAGGCCTCAGCGCAGCAGCGGCTGCCTGGGGCTTCGACGTTGCAGCGCCTGCCTGGGGCCTTAGCGTAGCGCCTGCCTGGGGCTTCGACGTTGCAGCGCCTGCCTGGGGCTTCGGCGCAGCAGCACCTGCCTGGGCTTCGACGTTGCAGCGGCTGCCTGCGGCTTCTGTGCAGCAGTGTCTGCCTGGGGCTTCGACGTTGCAGCGCCTGCCTGGGGCTTCGGCGCAGCACCGCCTGCCTCAGGGGGCCTCAGCGCAGCGCCTGCCTCAGAGGGCCTCCAGGAGATCTATGACAGCCTCTATCTGGTCTTCCGGGGTGGATGCCCCTGCCGTCACGCCGACGGTTGCACACCCGGTGAACCAGGAGGGGTCTATCTCGGCAGGTACCTCGATATGGTGGGACCGTGGGCAGCTCTGGCGGCAGATCTCGAACAGGCGGCTCGTGTTCGAGGAATTGCGCCCCCCGATGACCACCAAGGCATCGACCTCCCCTGCAAGATCGGCGGCAGCCTCCTGCCGTTGGCGGGTCGCAAAGCAGATGGTGTTCTTGACCAAGGGCTTGAACCCCCTGGCCTCCAGGGCAGCCTCGACCGCTTCCAGGTTCTCCTTCGATTGCGTGGTCTGCACGACGATGCCGACAGGCCCTTCCAGATGTTCCGGAAGGCCTTTGGCATCGACTGCCACGATGACCTCCCGCCCATCGGTCCTTGCATAGGCCTTCATGCCCTCCACTTCGGGATGGCCTTCCTCGCCCACTATGATGACCTGGTAGCCTTCTTGAGCCAAAGAAGCCGCGGCCTTCTGCGCGCGGGCGACGTGGGGGCAGGTGGCATCCATGAGCGGAAGGCCCCTCCGTTGCGCCTCGGCCTTCACCTCGGGAACCACCCCATGGCTGCGGATTATCACGATGCCTTCCCTGACGTCGTCGAGGGAAGAAGCCACCTTGACCCCATGGGCAGCAAGGCGTTCCACCACCTGGGGGTTATGGATAAGGGGCCCCAAGGTGTGTGCAGGGCTTGGATCCAAGGTGGCGGCATAGGCCATATCGAGCGCACGCTGCACCCCATAGCAAGCCCCCGCATACCGTGCCCGGACCACCTTCATTGTGACGCCTCGTGGGCATCGTCCCATGCCGTCCCCTGGCAGACCGCTTGCGAACTGTGTGAGGGCACCGGATGTTGGCGGAAGGCCTCCGTATAGTCCTTTGCACCCGGGAAGAGCGCGGCCATATCGACCTGCTCGGGGGCGATGCGGGCCGAGAGGGCGAAGCACTCCCTCATACAGTACCAGGAACAGGCCTCCAGCCGTTCTTCCTTGGGCAGGAAGTCGAAATCGCCCACCAGAACGGGAAGCCCGTATTCCACCGTTATCTTCGGGAAACGGATGAACCTGCCCTTCTGCTTCACCAGTTCGGCGTTGCGCACGGTCATCGGCAGGATAGGCGCCTTGGCCATACGTGCCACGAAGGCAGCGCCCGCATGTATCTCAGGGGATTGCGAGCCCTTGCCCCGCCGGGTGCCTTCGGGGAATATGCCCACAGCCTCGCCGTTCTTGAGCATCCTGGACGCCCGCTTGACGGCGCTCAGGTCGGCGCTGTCGCGCTTCACGGGGAACGCCCCCACCCGTGAGAGCAGCTGCCCCACGAAGCCGTGGCCTGCCTCGAACAAGGATTCGCGCCCCATTAGCCTGACCCACTGCTTCGGGCGCGCTGCCAGGTACACGAACACCGTGTCAAGGTAGGAGGTATGGTTGCAGACGACCACCACGCCCTTGCGGCGCGCGAAGGGCGCCAGGTTTGCCTTGCCTTCCACACGGTAACGGAAGCACAGCTTGCAGATAGCCGCCACCAGGATAAAAAGGATGTTGCCCGACCAATGCGGCAGCTCGCGTTCGCGCGAGATGCCGCCCAATGGCCTGTCCCAGAGCTCTTCGCGGGAAAGGAACAGGCTCATCTGCCATCCTTTGCCAGGGCGCATATCCGTGCGATGACCTCTTCGATGTAGGAGCCGGTCGAATCAAGCACCACCGCGTCTGGGGCTGGCCGCAAGGGTGAGGCTTCCCGTGACGAATCATAGTCGTCGCGCCTGCGGATGTCGGAAAGCACTTCCTGGTAGTCGAAGGACCCCAAGCCCCTGTCGACGTTCTGTCGCACCCGGCGGTGCGCCCGTTCCTCATCCGAAGCCGTCAAGAACACCTTGAGCTTTGCATCGGGGAACACCACGGTGCCGATGTCGCGGCCTTCGACCACGTAGTTCCCCTGCTGCCCTATTCTGCGCTGTTGGGCGACCAAGGCCTCGCGCACGGCGGGCGCCGCCGACACCGGGGAGACCGCCAGGTCTATCTCTTTCGTGCGGATGGAGGCGGTGACATCCACGCCTTCGATGAACACCTTCTTCGGCAAGGGGTCGCCCCCCTCGTGTCCGAAGCTCACCTCCTTTTCCCGCGCCAAGGCGCCTAAGGCTTCATTGTCGGCAAGGTCGATGCCGTCGCGGACCGCCTGCCAAGCCAAGGCGCGATACATTGCCCCTGTGTCGAGGCAGGAGAAGCCCAAGGTCTTGGCCACCGCTTTGGCGACCGTCGATTTGCCTGCCCCCGAAGGCCCGTCGATGGCTATTATCATTTGGCAAGCCTTTCTATGTCTTGAAGGAAGCGGGGATAGCTTATCTTCACCGAGTCGAAGTTGGCTACCTGCACCGGCCGGTTTCCCGTAAGCCCGACCAATGCCCAGGTCATGGCGAGACGATGGTCGTTGTGGGAATCAAAGACCAGGCCTTCGGGAACCCGCAGCCCCGGTTGGCCTTCTATGAAGAGGTCGTTTCCGTCTATCCAGGCGTCCACCCCCAGAAGGCCTAAGCCCTCTGTCACCGCCGCAAGGCGGTCGGTCTCCTTCACGCGCAGCTCCTCCACGCCCCTGAAAACGGTGACCCCCCGCGCGAAGGCAGCTACCAGGGAAAGCACGGGAACCTCATCGACCAGGGTGGCTATCTTCTCTGCTGGTATCTCACAGCCTCGCAGCACATCGGTATGCGAAGCGGTGATGGTGCCGAAGGGCTCCTTGCCTTCAGCGCCCGTATGCCGGATGGACACCGTTGCCCCCATCTGCTCAAGGGTGCGCACGAACCCTATCCGGGCGGTGTTGAGGCTCACACCCTCTATGTGCAGGACGCTGCCGGGCAGCAGTACCGCAGCACATGCCAGGAAGGCCGCCGAAGAGGGATCGCCGGGGACCGCCACGTCACAGGCCTTCAGGACGCCCGGCCCCTTCACGCTGGCCGTGCCGGAGACGGCTGTGGTCTCTATCCCGTACTCGGGCAACATGAGCTCGGTGTGGTTGCGCGAAGGGGAAGGCTCGGTCACCGTAGTGGTGCCCTTCGCATACACGCCCGCAAGGAGGACCGCGGTCTTCAACTGGGCAGAAGACATGGGGGCATGATAGGTGATGGACTTGAGGCTGCGCGTGCCCGTCAACGAAAGGGGCAGGGTGTCGGCGCCTTCTGGAACGAAGCGCACACCCATCTTCATAAGGGGCGCGGTGATACGGCGCATGGGGCGCTTGCACAAGGAATCGTCGCCGGTGATGGCGACCTCCCTGTCCCAGGGGGCAAGCATCCCCATCAGCAGACGGGCTGTCGTTCCCGAGTTGCCGCAATCGATGGGCGTTCCCGGCTGGACAGGCCCTGCTGCCCCCCAGCCCTCTATGGTTCCCGCAAGGCTGCCGTCAGGCTGCTTCTTGAGGTCTACCCGTGCGCCGAGCTGCTCAATGGCTGCCAGGGATGATTGCACGTCACCGGAATCAAGGACGCCCGACACCTTCGAGAGGCCTTGTGCCATGGCGGAAAAGAGCACTGCACGATGCGAGATGCTCTTGTCCCCCGGTACCCGGGTGCTTCCCTGGAGCGATGCCCGAAGGGGATGGATGGTTGTTATTGACTCGTCACTGGTCGACATGGACGTACTCCTTGGGTCCGAGCGGGTTGAACGACACCGAGAAGCCCGCTTTGATGAGCTGGGCAGACAGCTGGCCTATGTCTCCTTCGTCGGTAAGCACCAGGCTGAGTACCGCGCTGTCGTCGGTGATATGGTCTATCTCGATGGATTGGATGTTGCAGCCCACCTGGGAAGCGATGCCGGTGACCTCGGCGATGACCCCCTTGCGGTCCTCCAACGGGATGCGGACCTCAAGGAGCTTCTCGGTCGAAGGCACCCAGGCCATCGGCAGCTCGCGTCGCGCCTGGGCGGCCTGGTCGAACAGAGCGAGCAAGGCTTCCCGGTCGCCCGCCTCCAAAGCATCTGCGAACTGGGATATTATCCCCTGCATCTCAATAAGGCCGGCCTTTAAGGCACTCACGTTGTCAAAGGCGATGCCGCACCAGAGCTTCGGCGAGCCCGCCGCGATACGCGTAGAGTCCTTGAAGCCGCCGGCAGCCAGCCGCAAGAGCGCCTGTTGGTCGTCTGCGTGACGACATGCCAGCTGGACCAGGGCGGAAGCGATCACATGGGGCACATGGCTCACGATGGCGACCGCTTCGTCGTGGGCTTCGCGTGAGAGCGATATGACCCGTGACCCCAGGGAAGTGAAGAGCTCATGGAGCCTTTGGAAATGCTCGGCAGGGGTCTGGGGGTCGGGGCAGAGTATCCAGTGGGCGCCCTGGAAGAGGTCAGGCCGTGCGCCTTCGATGCCGTTTCTCTCAGAGCCGGCCATGGGGTGCCCGGGCACATAGTTCTGCGGGCGGGAGAGCAGCTTGGAGGCCTGAATGCTGATGTTCGCCTTCGTGGAGGCGGTATCGGTGATGATGCCCTCGAAGCCCCAGGCATCCAGGATGCGCAGGATGCCTTCCATCGCACCTACCGGGGTGGCCATCACCACCAGGTCGCAGCCATGGCACACGAAGTCCCTGAAGGCAGGGTCGTCGGGCGCGGCGCAGGCAGCATCGACCCAGCCCTTGTCCAAGGCTGTCGCACAGCTGGCCTCTGAGACGTCCTGGCCTACGATATGGCAGTCCGGCAGCTTGACCTTGCAGGCTGCGGCAAACGAGGCCCCTATGAGGCCAAGCCCTATCACTGCTATGTTGCGAATGCTGGCTGTCATCTCTTCCTTGTCCGGCTTCTGTCATTGCGCGCCTATTCTAGCATGAGAGCCGCCGAATCAACCCAGGCTCTCACGTTCTTCATCAGTCAACAGGCGCCAGCTGCCCAGGGGCAGGTCGCCCAAGGCAACCGGGCCTAAGCTGATACGGCACAAGGACAAGACCGGATGCCCTACGGCCTCGCACATGCGGCGCACTTGGCGTTTCCTGCCCTCGCGGATGCCGATCTGCAGCAAAGCCGCTCCTGCCTGCTGTTCGAGCACTTCTGCCCGGGCTTCCAGGGTGGGGCCGTCGTCGAGCAGCATCCCCCCTCGAATGAGCGACAAGGCCTCCTTACCGGGCACGCCTTCGACCAATGCCTCGTAGGTCTTCCACACGTGGTGCCGTGGGTGCGTCAGCCGGTGGCCCAGTTCGCCATCGGTGCTGAAGAGCAGAAGGCCTGTGGTGTCGGCATCGAGGCGCCCTACCGGGAAAAGGCCGGGGTATTCGTCGAGAGGCACGAGCCCGGCTACACAAGGCCGCCCGTAGGGGTCTGACATGGTGGTGAGGTAACCGGTTGGCTTGTTCAGCATGAGGGTCACCGCGGCATGGGGGTAGGCAACCGGCCTGCCGTCCACGGCCACTCGGTCGCACAGGGGGTCCACTTTTGTGCCGAGCTCGGTTGCCACCTGTCCGTTCACCGTGACACGGCCGGAACTCATCAGGCCTTCTGCCCCACGCCGACTGGCGATGCCTGCCCGTGCGAGGTATTTTTGAAGGCGCAGGGGGTAAAGGTGCTGCGGCCTTGGGTGGGCAGATGCAGGTCCTTCGTCCCTGCCGGCTTCGCTGCCGGTCCCCTTGCCGAAGCCCTGAGGCCTCGGGTGGGCTGGGGCGGGGGCGGGTTCCTGTTGCCCGGCCATCGGTTGCAGCCCCCGCTGCAAAGAAGGGGCGGATGGCCTTTGAACCCCTGGCTCCTGCTTGCTGTTGCCTGGGTGGGCTTGGGCTTGCGCGGGAAGGCCGTTATTCCTCAAGGCCGAGCCCTTCGAGGTCGACCTTCTCGACAAGGCCCATGCCTTGCGCGAGCGCCTGGGCGAGAAGCCCTTTGCCCTCTTCCTGGCTTTCCTTGCCCTCTGCCTGGCCTTCTGAAACTCCCTGGCCTGCCTGGCTTCCTGAAACTCCCTGGCCACCTGAGACTGCTTGGCCAGCCTCAGCTTCTTCTGAGGCATCCCCCTCGTCTTCTATGGCTCCGCCTTCCCGGAAGGATCCCAGGTCCTGGGGCATCACGGCACTGACCCCTCTCGTGGCGCTCAGTCGCTCACGGATGAATGCCTGCGCCTCTTCGTCGGGGGCGTAATCCTCGAGCGGCGGCAGCTCTGCCACCGATCGCAGGCCGAACTTCTCAAGGAAGGTCTTGGTGGTCGCATACAGCACCGGGCTTCCGGGCGAGTCCTCGGTGCCCGCTTCACGGATGAGGCCCTTTTCGACCAGCGAGTTGATTGAGCTGTCGGAAGCGACGCCCCGCACAGCGGCAACGCCCGCCCGTGTGACCGGCTGGGTGTAGGCCACGATGGCCAAGGTCTCCATGGCGGCCTGCGAGAGCTTGCGGGTGTCCCAGGAAAGCACATAGCGTTCGATGAGCTCGTGGTAGGCAGGATGGGTGAACAGGCGCCAACCCCCTGCCAGCTCGCGCAGCTGGATGCCGTGGTCCTCGTCTTCCAGTTGCGCACGAAGGTCCACCAGGGCGTATTCGACCTCGCTCGGTTCCACCTCCAGCATGTCGGCCAAGGTGATGGTTCCGACCGGCTCGTCGGTCACCAGCAGCATGGCCTCAAGGGCGCCCTTCAGTTGTTCCTTCTGCAATCCCGCAAACATGGCTCCCGTTCCTTTCCTAGCTTGCTTCCCCTTGCGGGCGCGGGCTCTTGCGTGCCATGGGCACCGCTTCTTCCCCCAGCTCATCAAGGGTCTCTTTGAAATCATCGTCGAAGACCAGGTCGCCGCTCCCTTCGATGAAGCGTACCTCGATGTCGCCGAAGGCCTGCTTCTGCACCAGGCTCACCATGGACCGCTTGTACAGCTCGAGGACTGCCAGGAAAGTCACGATGACCACCTGGGTGGATGAAGTGCCGCTCACCAGTTCGGAGAACATGAGGCGTTTGGCGTTGACGATGCGCTGATGTATGGCACGGACGTGCATCTCGACCGGGATGGGCTTGGCGGCGATGTGCTCCGCCTCGAGCAGGAACACCTCGCGACGCACAAAGGCACGTGCACACAGCAGCGCCAAGGCGTCCAAGGTGACGCCTTCCAGGTAGTCGGGCATCAAGGTAAGGAAGCTGCGGTCGGGGCCGAAGGGGCGGGCATGCATGCGGCCTTCCGCGATGAAGCGGGCATGCAAGGCCCCTGCGGCGTTCTTGAACTTCTTGTACTCGAGAAGGCGGAAGACCAGGATGTCCCGTGCCTCGCTCGGCGTTATCTCCTGGAACTCCTCAGCGATGTTCGACTTCTCCTGGGGGATCAGGCTTGCGGCCTTTATCTCGAGCAGGGTTGCCGCCACCAAGAGGAAGTCGCTTGCCACATCGAGGTCAAGCCCGCTCATGCGCGACACCTCAGAGAGGTACTGGTCGATTATCTCGGTGATGGAAATGGCACCGATATCCACCTTCTGCTTGCTCACCAGGTAGAGCAATAGGTCGAAGGGCCCCTCGAAGCTCTCTATGTGCACCTTGTAGGACACGGCAACCCATTCCCCCCGCTGCGCCTACAGGCTGATGCCCATGGCATCACGGCAAAGCGCGATGGTCTGTGCCGCCTTGGGCAAGGCCCGTTGCGCACCCGCTTGCAGGACTTCCTTTGCAAAGCCGGGCACTGCGGCCAAGGCCTCGCGCTTCTCCCGAAAAGGCTGAAGGTAAGCGACCAGGTCGTCGGCAAAGCGCTTCTTGTGGGCGACACACCCGCAGCTGGCGTTGCGGCAGCAGGCATCGAACTCGGCCAGGACGCCGGCTTCGCCGATGAGGCGGTGTATCTGATGGAGGGGGCAGATGTCGGGGTCGCCGGGGTCGGTCTTGAGCTTGCGGGCGGGGTCGGTGATGCAGGCGGCTGCCTTCTTGCGCAAGGCTTCCTCGTCATCGGAGATGAAGACCGCGTTGCCGTAGCTCTTCGACATCTTGCGCCCATCGAGGCCGGGCACCCGTGCGCCCGCCTCGGCGATGAGCGCCTGCGGCTCGACCAAGGGGCCGCGCACCAGGTCTTCGCCTTCCCCCTTGCCGTTCTTTTCGACCTCGCCATAGGTATAGTTGAAACGCCGCACTATTTCGCGGCTTATCTCAAGATGAGGAAGCTGGTCTTCTCCCACCGGCACCTTGGTGGCACGCATGATGGCGATGTCGGCGGCTTGGAGCATGGGGTACTGGAAGAACCCCACATTGCCCAGGTCCTTGTCCTTGATGTTCTCGCGCTGCTCCTTGTAGGTGGGCACCCTCTCAAGCCAGCTCATCGGGGTCACCAAGGCGAAGTAGGTGTTCAGCTCGGCTGTGGCGGGTATGTCGGACTGACGGTAGATGATGGACCTTTCCGGGTCCATGCCGGCGGCGCACCAATCGAGCACCATGTCCTCGGTGTATCCGGCAAGCCGTGATGGATCCGCCCAATCGCTCGTGAGCGCATGCCAATCGGCAACGAAGAAATAGGTCTCAGGGTAGCGGTGCTGCAAGGCCAGCATGTTCTGGAGGTTCCCGAACCAATGGCCCAGGTGCATCTTCCCGGTAGGGCGGTATCCGGTCAGTATGACGTCGTGTGCGGGGTCGTATGTGGTCAAGGACATCTCAGCCTTCCTTTTCAGGTCGTTCCTATTCGTCTTATATGGTACCGTGAAGGGGCGTTCCCGTCCACTACGGGAACAGGATCCGCCACAGGTTTCCGGCCGTGGCCTGAAGGTAGATGCCGATGGGGTTGATGCGGATGAGGTAGGGAAGCGCGAAGACCACCAGGAAGAACACCGGCATGGCGTACTGCTGCACCCGGTAGTACGCGGGCAGGTACCTCTCAGGAAGGATGAATGCGAAGATGCTCGAGCCGTCGAGGGGCGGTATGGGCAAGAGGTTGAAGAACATGAGGTAGAGGTTGATAAGCGCGAACAGAGGCAAGAACAGGTAGTAGAAGTAATAGAAGACCTCGTTCGCCATGGACAGGCTCACTGAGACGGGCGACAATGCCCAGGCTACCAGTGCCGCCGCCAGGGCAAGCACCAGGTTTGCGGCAGGGCCTGCCAAGCCTACGATAAGATCGCCCTTGCGCGGGTCCTTGAAATAACGCGGGTTATAGGGCACCGGCTTGGCATAACCGAACACCGGCCCCCCCATCAGCATCAGGAGCGCCGGCAACACCACGGTGCCGAAGGGGTCGACATGCTTGAGGGGGTTCAGGCTGAGCCTTCCTTGGCTCTTCGCCGTCGGGTCGCCCAAACGGAACGCCGCAAAGCCATGCATCACTTCATGGAGCACGATGGCGGGCACGAAGCTCAAGACGCTGCAGACGAGGTAGGGTATGTCAATGTTTTGGAATATGTTGCTCATGACAAGACCAGTCTACCTTATCCCTGCCGCCTTTCCCCCCTTGTCCACAAAACTTCATAAGCCAAGCTGCAAGAGGGGTAGCCGTCAATCCCCACACAGGGCGAGAACGCTTCTCTCCCCGCTCCGGATCGGTCGGCAGCCTTGGCGCCATGAATCTTGAATGGTGACATTCAAGATGGAGCTTCTCTCCCCGCTCCGGCCCGATCGGGAGCCTTGGGGCTCATCAGCCCTCGGCAAGCCCCTGTTGGCGCTTGAGCTCTTCTTCGAGCTCTTCAGAGAGCTGGAGCCATTCCGCTTCGGCGGAAGCGATGCGCTGCTTGAGGCGGGCGTGCTCGCCGATCGCATCGGAGCTTGCATCCTCGTTCGTGTAGAAAGCGGCGTCGCTCATGAGCTCCAAAAGCTCTGCCATGCGGGTATTGTCGCGCTCCAACTGGGCATCAAGCTCGGCCAGGCGCTGGCGGTGGTGTTTCAGGGCGGCATATGCCTTGTTGCGGGCCTGGGCCTCGGCGCGCTTCTGTTCCTTGCTCTTCGGGGCGCTCCCCCTTTCGGCAGTCAAGCCGAAGGGTGTCTTGCCGGTGCCTTGCGACAAGGCACAAGCCCCGGCGAGGCCCGCTTGCTTCGTCGCAGCCGGATGCATCCCCCCCTCATGGCCTGGCCTCTTCCCCGCCTGGCTGTGCGCCGCCTGGCTGTCCGCCGCCTGTTTGGGGGCCTTCCCTGAAGAATTGCCCGCTGCCTTGCCTGAAGCCTTGCCCGCTGCTTTCCCTAAAGAATTGCCCGCTGCCCTGTTCTTTGCGCCTTGGCCTGCCTTGCCCGCTGCCTTTGTTCCCGCCGGTGCGCCAGGGGAAGCCCCTTCGGGGAAAAGCGGGGGATCGGCTGTGTCCTGGCCGCTCTTGAAGAGGTAGTAGTCGTAATCGCCCTCATAGGTGGTGACCTTGCCGGGCTGCACCTCGATGACGCGGTTCGCTATGGCACGGATGAGGTGGCGGTCGTGGGTGATGAACAGGATGGTGCCCTCGAACACGGCAAGGGCCTGCTCAAGGATGTCTGCGCTGGCGATGTCAAGGTGGTTCGTCGGCTCATCCAGGCACAGGAGGGGTGTTGGAGCCACCAGCATCTTTGCCAAGGCCAAGCGGCTCTTCTCGCCACCGGATAGGACGCCCACCTTCTTATCGACGTCGTCGCCCGTGAAGAGGAACGCCCCTAAGAGCGAGCGCACCGCCGCAATGGTCCAGCCTGGGGCGACGCGGTCGAGCTCTTCGAACACGGTGTTGACGGCATGGAGCTCTTCCAGTTGGTGCTGGGCATAGTAGGTCTTGGTGACATGGACCCCGTAACCGATGCTCCCGGCATCGGGCGCAAGCACACCGGCAACCATCTTGAGCAGGGTTGACTTACCGGCCCCGTTCGGTCCCACCAGGGCCACCTTCTCACCCCGGTACAGATTGAGGTCGAGGCCACGGTAGACCTCAAGGGCGCCGTACGACTTCGACACGCCTTCGATGGAAACGACGTTCTCGCCCGTCCGGGGCGGCTGCTTGAACGTGAAGCGGACGGTCTTGCGCTCTTCGGGCAGCACGATGCGCTCCATCTTCTCCAGCTTCTTCACCCGGTCCTGCACCTGTTTGGCCTTGCTTGCCTTGAAACGGAAGCGCTCGATGAATGCTTCCAGATGCGCCCGTTCGGCAGCCTGGCTTGCTGCCTGTGCCCTCAGCTGCACAAGATGCGCCTCCCGCGCCCCCAGGTAAGCGGAATAATTGCCACGATAAAGCTTCACCTGGCCGTTGTCTATCTCGGCAACGTGGTCCACCATGTTGTCCATGAACGCCCGGTCATGGCTCACCAGGATGATGGTGCCCTGGTAGCTGCGCAGGAAGCCCTCCAGCCAGGTGACGCTTTCGAGGTCGAGGTGGTTGGTGGGCTCGTCCAAAAGGAGCACCTCGGGGTTCTTGATCAAAAGCTTCGCAAGGGCTATGCGCATCTGCCAGCCGCCCGAGAACTCGGTGGTCAGGCGCGACAGGTCGGCTTCCTTGAACCCAAGGCCGAAAAGCACGCTGCGCACCTTCGATTCGAGGACATAGCCGCCAAGCCCCTCATAGCGGTCGCGCGCCCTGCCTGCTGCGGCGAGCTGCGCCTCGCTCGGGCGCACGCCCAAAGACGCCTCCAGGTGCCGCAGGTGCTGCTCGGCTTCGAGGACTTCAGCCTGGGACGACATGACCTCTTCGAAGACGGGCAGCTCTTCCATCTCTATGGCCTCTTGCTCCAAGTAACCGACCTGTGCCCCTTTCGCGAAGATGACGCGTCCCTCGTCGGCATCGTCTTGGCCGGCAACGATGTTGAGCAGCGTGGTCTTTCCGGCCCCGTTAGGGCCCACCAAGGCCAGGCGGTCGTATTCCTCAAGGCGCAGAGTGACATCGGCAAAGAGGACCCTTGCCCCAAAGGACTTCCGGATATGTTCGAGCTGCAATATCAAGGGGTCTTCCTTACCGGCGCCGAACACAGCAGGCCCGCCTAAGCTCATGCCTTGGCGGGCCCGCATTGCTGAAGAATGGCTCCCCGGGTAGGTTTCGAACCTACAACCCTCCGGTTAACAGCCGGATGCTCTGCCGTTGAGCTACCGAGGAGTGAGGCGCGTTTTTAGCGCAGATGGAAATTATACCGTAAAGCCCCCCGTTATCAATAGGAGTTTTTGTGAACCTCGAACAAGCCTTCTGGGCGTCCGGGGCGCCGCCACGCGCTCTTTGCGTCGGCGTTATCGGGAACCTCCCCTTGTCTCAGCCGGGTTAGCCAAGACCCCTCAGGCTTCAACACTGGCCTGGAGCGTGGCCTTACGATGGCCGGATCTGACCGTCAGGATAGAATATCATGAGGGCTATCAGGGAAAGCAGGAAGATGATTGCAAAAGCTATGGTTATGCGGTCGAGGTTCTTCTCAACGATACTGGTACCGGTCTGGCTTGAGTACACCGAGCCGGCTATCATCTCTGATATGCCGGTTCCCTTGCCGGAGTGCAGCAGGATGAAGATTATCAGGCCGACCCCTGAGATGAATAACAGTGCCAAGATGAAGATCAGCAAAGGGCTCAAAACGTATCGTCTCCTTCATTCGATTGCAGTATGCTTAAGGCTTGCGGCTCAACACGGCCTGTGCCCCTTTGTCCCGGGCACGCAAGCGTGCGGCGCCATGGGATGGCACCGGCTCCCGAGCCTGCCGGGGCGGCGCTTCACCATGAAACACGAACACCACATTATAGCCGTCCTGTCACCTGTTTTGCAAGAAGACAATGCACAATGCTGAAAAAGCCCAGATATGTTACCTCGGCTGCGCTGGCAAACAAAGAACGGAGATACCGCTGAGCATTCACGGCGCCAACACGAGAGGGGTGTGTGAACAATAACCCTTTGGGAAGTAGATCCCGTAGTGGCACACCTCCCTCAGGCAACACACCGTGCTCGAAGGGCCCCGTTGTATTACCGCCCCCCTACCACGATGGTTTGCGAGGCCACCTTCAACGGCTGCTCGGGCACCTGCCCCGCCTTTTCGGCCAGGAGCTGCTGCTCGGCGCTCGGGCGCTCTTCCAAGCCCTTCAGATAGCGATAGGCTATGGCCTGGTAGAGCAGGTCGACCTCCACGGTATAGCTGCCTTTGGGGTCTGCCGGTATACGGTAGATCGTCACATCCCCGCCCCCGATGAAATCGGCGTCCCGAAAGGCGCCTCCGACCACCGCGATGTCAGAGGCCGCCGAGGCCTTGTCGAAGCCGGGCGGCAGGATGCGGTTGTCCTTCGCATAGCAGACGCCCTGCAACAGGTTGGTGGTCGCCTTGCCTTCGCTGTCCATCATGACCGACTCATAGACCTGTACCTGGCCAGGGGCATCGATGACCTGGTAATGCGGCTCGAACGATCCCGGGGCAAAATCTCCTTCGTCATCCAGAATCCTGCCTGTTTCGTCCCAAGCCCCTGATTCGAACACCACCGTTCCCCCCTGGTCACGGACCGTCACATGCAGCCATGCCCTGCGGGAAGGGAAGCCGGTCGGGAACTTGTGCCCCACCACAGAATCGATACGTGCCTCGATCTGGAGCACCCCGGCATCCTGTCCCTCCCCGTCATCCTGGAAGGACAGGCCTGGTGCCTGGGGCAGCCCGCCTTCGGGCAGTCCCGGCACTTCAAGGGGTCCTTGAAGGATGTCGCCGCTCAGGCTGATCCGCACGGTCCTTTCCTGCAGGAAGTCGCTGATGTCCTGTATTCCTTTGTCGAATGGGCCGAATCCATCGTTGTTCAACTCCATCAGGTAGGCGTTCGCACCGAAAAAGCCATGTGAGCCGATACGGCCTTGGGCTTGGCCTTCCCCTTCATTGTTCGAAAAAGGCCCGCTTGCGCTTATCGCCGGCATATGGCAGGACTGGCAGCTCTGGTCGGCCAGGCTGCTGTGCAGCCATTCGGTTGCCGTGACCTGTTCGGGAAGCATGCTTCCCAAGGGCTCGCCCTCGACCGTGAAGGAATCGGTGTACAAGGTATGGCATACCTTGCAGATCAGGGACTTCCGTTCGGCATCGCTCTGTGCGCTCTGGTAGCCGAAGGCATCGCGCATGGCCTGGTTGCCGGCCTCGCCTATCTCGTGGTACCCGTACAGGGTGCGCAGCCCCGAGGACTGCCCCTTCGTGCGCGTGCTTAAATCGATGAAGAGGCGGCTTTCCCTGAATGCCGTGGCAGAAGGGGCCTCTACCTCGGTCAATTGGTGGCACAACATACAGGACACTCCTTCGGCATACCGCGAGTAGAGCCCCTGTGTGGGCAGGGACGCATTGTCGAGGAAGTCGCGCGAGAGCCCTGCCGCCTGGGCGCTGAGGTCCGCCATCGGAAGATGGCAGCTGGCACAGGTCTCTTGTATGAGGCTTCCTGCCTCGGGGAGCAAGAGCGTCTCGCTGCGTGCGACCGCCATGAAGTAGGGGTCGAGCGCCGATTGGGCATGGGTGCTGTTGCGCCAATCCTCGACAAAGGAATACTGCGAGCCATCAGGAGCGGTGACCCCGTCGTGGCATTCTGCGCATTCCGATGCCAGGGGGAACATGCCATCCCCGGCCGCTGACATGCCGGGCCCTCCATCCGAAGCAGCGCCCACCAGGCCTTCCCTTCCTTCCAGCAGCGAACAGCCTGCCAGAAGGAAGAGGAAGGCGCACAGGATGAAGGTCAGGCGCTGCTTCATTGCGGTTCCCGTTTACAAGGGCTTCTCCCCGGCTGCGCCCATTCCGGCGTTCCGGGCTACCGTGGTATAGTGGCCCAAGGAGTTGTGCGGCCGGCGCCAGCCCAAGGAATTAGCCAGTTCCCCGGCAGCATAGAGGCGCGGGATGACCGGCTCGCTGTCGATGGGTTTCGCCACCGTGCGGTCAGCTGCGGTGTAATAATCGGCATTACCGTCAATGACCTGTGATTTTGTGTTCACGCGCAAGCCGTTTCTCTGTGTATGGCGGATGAGGCTTGCCTTGAAGGCATAGAAGGGGCCTGTCTCTATCTTGGTGAGGGGGCCCTTCTTCCCGAAGTCCTCGTCGGTGCCCGAGTCCGCGAAGCCGTTGTAGCGCTCGATGGTGCTTTGGAGCTTTGCAGCCGGCACGCCTATCTTGCCCGCCAGGTCGCTTATCGTGTCGGCAATGGCTATGCAGGCAGGGTCGAACATGGCGCCGGTGCGGGGATTGGGCTTCGTTATCTCGTCGAGAGGCCATTTCAATTCTGCGGCATCGGTGGAATCCCCGATCAGCCAGATGTTGCGGGGCTGCGCTTGGGCAAGGTAGCTTGCCGTGAAGGGCCACTCGGGGTTCTCGGTGACGCTTCCACGGCCTGGGTCGTTGCGGTTCCCGGTGGACTCGTCCACGTAGCGTTCACCTTCGCCGTTCACGATGATGGTGCGGGTCAGGGTTGCGGCGCTGCGCGAGATGCCCTTGCCCGCAGCATAGTTCTCGTTCGTGGTCCAATCGATGGGGTCTTCGCCCCAGCCCCAGTATGAGCGGGAGCCGAAGAAGAGGTACAGGTACGAGACGAACGACATGTCACTGAACTGTGCCCCGATGCGGCTTGCGGCAAGATGGCCGTCGCCTGCGCTGTTCACGAAGAGGAGGTTCTCTGCGGGCACGCCGCCATCGCCATAGCAGTTCTCGCCCACGATGCGCGGGTCCCAGCCCTTTGCCATGAGGGCGTTATCGGTCCATGTGCCCGTTGCAAGCACGACGCCCCTCTTGGCCTTGATGTTGATGGTGCCGTCAGGGCTTGAGGCCTCGACCCCGACGACTGGGCCGTCGGTGCCGTCGCGCCATACCTTGGTCATCCGGGTATTGAGCTGTATGGGCACCTGGAGCTCCTTGAGCTTCTTCTCCCATACCTGTATCCAGCAGATGCCGCTGTTGGGAGTGCCCTGCCCACCGACATAGACCCCCGGGTTCTCGGCAGGCTGGATCCCGCGCTTCACCGGCCCGCGCAGGACGCCGGCAGCAAGAGGGGCCCACACTATGCCCAGATCCTCAAGCCACTTCACGGTGTCGGCGCCCTTTTCGCAGAGCATTCGCATGATGTCGGGGTCGCCGCGGTAGTCGTTGCTGTACATCTCTTCCTTATACCAGTCATCAACGCTGTCCTTTTCTCCGTCACGCTGTTGGACCACGTTGTTGCCGCCCATGGTGCAGCTGCCGCCTGCGGCTATCCAGAGGCCGCCGACATGGTCGCCTGCTTCGAGCAGCACCGTGTCGGCACCGGCGTCTGCTGCCTCGATGGCTGCCGCCATGCCCACACCGCCCCCGACGACCACCACGTCGGCTTCCAGGTCCCAGGTGCCCGGCAGCGTGCCGGACACGGCATCGGAGGTAGCCGGTGCGGGGGTGTTGCCCTGGGCGCCTTGTGCACAACCGCTCAGCGCCACCGCCGCTGCCCCTGACGCGGTCAATGCCGCGCCCTTCAAGAAGTCCCTTCTTGACAGGCCTTTGTTCTCCTTCATGTCAATTCCTTTCTGTCTTGGTCCCTCAATGCTCCTTGCCCCCGCACACACGCGGGCTTCTTGACGCCCATTAAAGCGTGGTTGCTGTGCCTTTGGTCAGACACGAAACGGGTGTTTTTTCGGGATTGGGCCTGAACGCCCCGACACGAAACGGGTATATGGGCTGGCCAGAGGGGTTCCTCAATCGGGTATGAGCCGCAAGGCGGCACCATGCTGCCAAGCCGAGGCGACAGGCACCGCTGCGGGGATGCTCCCTGGGAATCACGCCAGGCAGACGGCTGGCCTGCCCGGCAAGAAAGACGAAGCCGAGGGCTTACAGGCCAATGAGGTCCAGCAGCTCTTCCTTGCTATGCACGCCCAGCTTTGCATAGAGGCTCTTGGCATAACCGCGGATAGTGTTCTCGGAAAGCATGAGCTTGGCGGCTATGCGGGGCTTGCTGTGGCCGCCGCGGATGAGGCCCATCACCTTGAGCTCCTGATCGGTCAGCTGGAAGCGCTGCTGCAGCTCGTTCAAGCGGCTTTCGAGCAGCTTAGGGCCCGTCTCTTCAACAGCACCCCCTGCTTCATGCAAGGCCAAAGGCGCCCCGGCATCCGCCCGTGAGCCGGCGACGGCCTCACCCGGCTCCTCCGATTCCTTGGGCAGGGGCTTC
>JAIRPR010000219.1 GCA_031256895.1 Coriobacteriaceae bacterium | reverse complement strand
TCCAAGGCATCGTCTGTGCCCTTCTCTTCGGGCTGCCCGCTTGTGGGCAGCCCGAACCCCAAGCCTCCCTGCAATCAGGCCAGCAAGAAGAACAGGCGTCAATGCCCCTCGATGCCGATTGCCATGACTGCCATGGGACGGACACGGATCTCAAGGAAGCGACTTCGGGATACAAGGATGCTGCCGGTGAGGCCTTCAACCCCCATAACCCGGTAGACCGCAAAGAGACCGACCCGAGAAAGACCCATACATCCCCCGCTGCCGCGCTATTGCGCTGTACGCTTTGCCATGGCACCCACAGCCTGCCCTATGACCCCGACGAAGCAACGGTGAAACAGGCCGATGCGTCCTATTGTTATCGGGCATGCCACCATCAAGACAACTTCAGGCCTTGTTGGGAATGCCACGAGGGATGAGCTGTGAAAGCCATGCCGCCTTGCCCCTCCAAAGGGGGCAAGGCGGCGACGCAGACACCGCAACGGCAACTGTGCAGGCACCGCAACGGCAACTGTGCAGGCAGCACAACAGCAACTGTGCAGGCACCGCAACGGCAACTGTGCAAGCACCAAGCAATAAGACGAAGCACACAGAAACCCAATCGTCATTCTGGGCTTGCCCTTGAATCTGAGCGCAAGACAAACGTTTGGATTCAAGGCGTGAGGCCTTGCATTCCGGCTTGTGCGTGAACAGTTGCCCACGACGCTTCGGAAGGGGAGGTGACGCAGAGGGGCACTATCCAAAGGAACGGGGAATCGGGTATAATCATATGCCCGATTAATCATGGAAGGGGATGTTGCATGGAGGAGGTCAAGAAGATCTTGCGGTCTCGGGTGCCCTTGTTGCTCATGATGCAGTTCTGCTGCATACGGGTCTGGGGCTTCTGGGTTGTTTCCCATACCTATACGCAGGCTGAGCAGCCATGGTGGGCCCATTCCGGTTTTGCGGACTGCTTTGTCTGTGTCCTGCTGATCATAGCCGGGGGCAGGGCGTTCAAGAAGTCGCGGGTCTGGGCGAACGTCTTGGTGGTGGCGGTTGCTTCGCTTTCCACCTTGGGCCTGTCCCGTATGGGCGGCCCAACCGTCGGGCAGGAATGGATGATGTCCTTCTTCATCGCGGCATGGGCATGTCAGGCATGGTTGCTGGTCCGCTGCCTGCTGGCCTTGTCATCGCTTCCTATGACCACTATCATCGTCATCATCATGATAGGGTCCATACTGGGCGCCTTCCTGGTCACAGTCCTGTCTTTATTGCCGGGGAATGTCGGTTCGATAGCGGCTATCGTGCTCTTGTTCGCCTTGGTGCCCGACTTCATCCCCCAAGGCTCTCTCAAAGAGCCCCGGAGCACCCCGATGCTTCAGCAGGACAAGTCCGGCCTTCTGTTCGGGCCTGTCCTGGCGCTCATGGGTGTCGTGTTCGTGTATTCGTTGCTCAACATATTCTTGAAGGCCAGATACGGAAGTTGGGCATTCGGCCCTTCCCCTATCCCGGCTGTTCCGCTTATCGCCCAGGTCATCGTGACCGCCTGTTATCTCTTGCTGCTCTGGTGGATCTTCGTGCGCAAGCGCACCTTGAACTTCTCGCTGTTGATGAAGATACCCTTTGTGCTGATGGCTTCGGCATTGGTGCTGGTGGCCATCATCGGGGACTCGCCTTTGCTGCAGGTGATAACCTATGGGTCCTCGCTTTTGATAGTGCCCTTCATCTACCTCATCTCACTCGAGGTGACCAAGCACAGCAGCATCCAGGAGGTCAGGATACTCGCATTCGGCACCTTGGTCTTCAATGCCCCCTATTTCGCCGGGCGCCTGTTGTACAGTCTGGAGGTGACCCAGTTGCAAGAGGACTTCATCCTGGACGAGAGGTCGGCCCTGGTGCTGCTGGGCATCTTGGCGCTTTCGTTCGTGTTGTCCATCAACCCCGAGAACCAGGTGCTGAAGCTGCTCTTCAGCAACATCAACAACAAGACCTCAGGGTTGGCTGATTACCAGACCATCAATGACCGCTGCAATGTGTTGGCGGAGCGCTTCAAGTTGAGCGAACGCGAGAAGGAGATAGTCATCTACCTGGCAAAGGGGCGCAGCAAGCCCTTCATTGCCGAATCGTTGTTCATATCGGACAACACGGTGCGCACCTATACCAAGCGCATCTACGAGAAGCTGAACATCCACAGCCGCCGCGAGCTGCAGGAGCTGATCGAGGTCTGACCCGAGGATATGCCCTGTTGATGAGCCTTGCTGGGTCACCTTTGCCGCCATCTTGGGGTGGTTCGAGGAAAGGTGAAGGGAAGCTTAAGCCTGTTGCGGGGACAAAGGCCTTATTCCTTGGGGCAGGTGGGGGATGAGTGCTGCAACGGCCGTATGGCGCCTCAATCATCGGCATGGAGGATGCAGCAAATGGTGGTGAGCCGCCGGTTACGGGCGGCAAGTCCCGTATGGCGCCTCAATCATCGGCATGGAGGATACAGCAAATGGTGGTGAGCCGCCGGTTGCGGGCGGCAAGTCCCGTATGGCGCCTAAATCCCCCAGTTCATGTGAGCCGGGCAAAAGCCCGGTATGGTAGCCTTTGCGTGAATACAGGATGCTTGTAGTGGGTGTTATTTGAGGGGAGGGGCAAACCCCCTCCCCGGATTACCCGTTTCCCTTGATGGGTCAGCCAGCGAAAGATGCAGCACCTGGATTGCCCTCGGTCAATCGGGCAGACTGGCTTGCAGGCGGATCGCTTCCCCTTGGCTGGCCCATAAACGGCAGCCACCCTTTGCTTAAATTTCCCTTTGAGCAGCAAAGGGCTCAAGGAGGCGTGTGCGAGATGATACAATGGGGGTGTAACGAACAAGGCTATCAAAAGGACACGAAGAAACCGTTATGAAGAAGCTCTTTGCGCAAGTGATGAAATTCGGCGTGGTGGGGGCTATCGCCTTTGCCATCGATTACGGCCTGCTCATATTCCTCACAGAAGTGTTCCATATCGACTACCTGGCCAGCGCAACGGTCTCGTTCGTGGTGTCGGTCGTCTTCAACTACCTGGCTTCCATGCGCTATGTCTTCAGCCGCCGTGAAGGCATGAGCAGAAGGCGCGAGTTCCTTGTTTTCGTGGCCTTGTCGGTCGTGGGCCTCGCGCTCAATGACCTGCTGATGTGGCTTGGGGTTGACATCCTGGCCGTTGATTACCGTGTCACGAAGCTTGCCGCTACGGCCATAGTGATGGCATGGAACTTCATCACCCGCAAGGTCTTCTTGGACGGGGGGGACAAGGCCGAGGCAGGGAAAGGTACGGGGGCAGAGGCAGGGAAAGGTACGGGGGCAGGGGCAAGGACCGAGGCAGGGAAAGGTACGGGGGCAGAGGCAAGGGTCGAAGCCGAGGCAGAGGCAAGGATCGAAGCCGAGGCAGGGGCAGGGACCTGCAACACCGAACCTGAACAGCAGGCAGCAAGCCCAGCCCATAGGGTGCCAACAGCACTGCAGGCAGGCACAGGCAATGCCGCAACCAAGGGAACAGCCCCCCTCATCTCCTTGGTGGTGCCGGTATACAACGTTGAAGCCTACCTGGCGCAATGCCTTGAATCGATAGCGGCTCAGACCATGCCCGGCTGGGAGGCTGTCTGCGTGAACGACGGCTCCACCGATGGCTCGCGGGCTATTGTTGCTCGGTATGCCCTCAAAGACGCACGCTTCAGGATCATCGACAAAAAGAATGGCGGCCTTTCCTCTGCCCGTAACTGCGGCATCGGATCGGCTCAAGCGCCTTTGGTCTGGTTCGTCGATTCAGACGACTTCATCGAGCCCCATGCCTGCGAAAGGATAGTGCAGGCATTCGAGCGAACGGGAGCCGATGTGGTGACCTTTGGCGCACAGTGCTTCCCGGCATCGGAAGCGACCCCCTGGCTGTGCGAACGCCTCAGCCCCCGTGACAAGGTCTACGAAGCGTTCAAGCCCGACCTGCTGTTCAAGGAGATGTCGCATCCTTATGCCTGGAGGACGGCTTGTCGCCGTGGGTTCCTTGTTGAAAAGGGCATCTTGTTTGACGAGGCCTTGCGTTTCGGCGAGGACCAACTCTTCCATTTTGCGGTGTATCCGCGTGCCAGCAAGACCGCCCTTCTGTCCGACAAGCTTTATGGCTATCGCCTGGCAAGGGAGGGATCTCTCATGCATCGCATGGAACAGGACCCCGCCCAGAAGATGTCAGCGCATCTTGATATCGTCCGGAAGGTCTTCGCCGATTGGGAACAAGGGGGTTTTCTGGGGACGTATGCCTCTGAAGCGATCGCATGGACGGTGGAGTTCGTCGCGTACGGCAGCGTGTGTCTTGGCAATCCTGAGCGTGACAGGCTCATCGACGGCTTGGTGGGGATATGGCTTGAGCATTTCGATGCCGAAGGCCTCTTGGCGCTTTCCTTGCCACGGGCGACTGCCGCTTATCTGAGAGCAGCATTGGAAGACCACCGTGCCTTCGATGGGCTGAACGGAAAGAGGCTTCGCCTTGCCTATTATGTCCAACACTTTGGATTCAAGGCATTCATCAACCGCCTGTTCGGGCGTTACGCGACCGGTCGGCAGCAAGGGGGGCAGGGCATGTGAGGTGCTTAGTGAACAGGAAGCTCACGAAGACCCGCCTGTCATGTGCTGCGCAAGCTGAGACAGGGCATGTGACGTATTCAGCGAACAGGAAGATGCGCAGGAACGTGCCTGATGGCCTTGGGGCTTCCTCGCGTGAGGCGGGGCATGTGACGTATTCAGCGAAAGGAAAGGGGCAGACATGGTGCTTGGGCTGAGGAAGCACCTCAAGCGTCCTTCGGTTGGAGGCCTTCGCTTCGGTGGCTTGCGCTGCTTTGACGGGCAGGCAGGAACGGTATGGCGCTTCTTCGTGGAATGGAGGGGCGCTGATGCAAGCCCCCAGGTTCAAGTCCTTGACCTGAAAGGGTGCAGGCTTGATATCGAGGTGTTCCCTTTCGAGGAACAGGAGCTCGAGGGGCAATGGCATCGCCGCTACCTTTCGGTCTGTCTGCCTGCGGGCAGGGATTCGTTTGCCTTGAGCGCTTTCGACCCGCAGGGTGCCCTTTCACCGGGTGCCATCCACGTGGATTCGGCGGCCTTTGTGCGCCATCAGCAAGATACCCGGCGCATCATGGGCGATGCCTGGGGCGATGCCGAGAGGTATCGCCAATGGCTCAGGGGGCATCAAGCAGGAAAGGCCAAGCTGTGGGCACAAAGGAGGAAACGCTTGCCCCTCATGCCCCCGATAGGCATTATCCTTGTTGCTGATGAAGGGCAGGGAGAAGACGAAAAGGGCAGGCAGGGTTTTGCAGAGTCGCTTGCGGCAAGCAGGGCATCAGTCGAGGCACAAAGCTACCAGGGCTGGGAGCTTTTCGTTGCCCACGGCGATCAAGGGCTCATGGCTGAGATAGAAAGACTTACAAAAGAAGCCCAGGTCGATTCTTACGCTGCCTTTTTACGGGCAGGGGACGTGTTGGAACCTGACGCCCTGTATTCTTTCGTTTCCTGGATAAACTCATGCCCTGATGCTGCATTGCTCTATTGCGATGAAGATGGTGTCACCGATGAAGGCAGTTATGAGAAGCCCCTTTTCAAGACAGGGTTCAACCAGGACCTTCTCTACAGTTACCCCTATATGGGTGACTTCCTGATGGTGAAGGGGGGGCTTTTGGAATCCTGGGTGAAGGCTGGTCGGATGGCCGAAGCCGCCACATTCCTCGGGCTGCATCCGGTGGCCACGTACGACATGAAAGCGCCCAAAGGCCTACGGGACGCCGATGCCGTCAAGGACTCCCCTTGCCTCCAAGACCAGACGCAGCATCAAGGCACCCAGGCCTGTCCAGGAGGCTTTGCCACGAATGACCTGTTAGACGTGTTCACCTACGACCTGGCCTTGAATGCTGTCGAGACAAAGGCTCGCATCGCCTCTGTTCCCCGGGTGCTCGCTCACAATCGTATACGCCCCGGCCAGGCCACTGCTTGCGCGTGTCCAGCGCTTTGCCGTAATGAGGCTTGGCAGCATGACGGCACGGGTTCGCAGGGAAAAGAAGGCAAAGCCCCCCTTGCCTACGAAGCAGGCCGTCAGCTGCTGGCCGCTCATCTTTCGCGACAAGGTATTGCCGCTTGCGTCCAAGCAGGCGAACAAGGCGGCTACCGGGTACGCTATAGCTTGCCGGACCCCTGCCCGGAAGTGGCCATCATCATCCCCAGCAAGGACCATGTCGATGTGCTCGACAGCTGCATACGTTCCCTCATCGAACGTGCGGGCTATTCGGCTTTTCGCATCTATGTTGTTGAGAACAACAGTGAAGATGAGGCCACCTTTCGCTACTATGCAAGCATCCAAGAAGAGTTCACCCAGGTAAAAGTTCTGTATTGGGAAGGCCCCTTCAATTATTCGGCAATCATCAACTTCGGCGCGCGTGCTACCGAAAGTCCCTACCTTCTGTTCCTCAACAACGATACCGAGGTGATAAGCCCTAACTTCATCGAAGAGATGCTGGGCTGCCTGCAGCGAGGCGATGTAGGGGTGGTGGGGGCAAAGCTCTTCTTCCGCGACCGGCTTGTCCAGCACGCCGGCATAATGGTGGCTTCTCAGGGCGCGCTTGCGCACGCCAACCAGGACTTCACGCCCAAGCGGCCAGGCTATCTGGGGCGTGCGGCATTCCCCGGGAGCTTCACGGCCGTCACCGGCGCCTGTCAGATGGTGCGCCGCAGCGTGTTCAATGAGCTGGGCGGCTATAACGAACAGCTGGCTGTCGGCTTCAATGACGCCGATTTCTGCCTGAAGGCATGGCAAGCTGGCTACCAGGTTGTCTTCACGCCCTACGCCGAGCTTTACCATTACGAGTTCGTCTCGCGGGGAAGAGAGGCCGCCGACCCCCAGAAGCAAGCACGCTGGAGGAAGGAGCGGGCCTTGTTCCAGCGGACCTGGGCAGGCTTCCTGAAAGGCGGCGACCCCTTCAGCAACCCCAACCTCGACCGCGACAATCGCTACTATGCCTTGCCCCCCGCTTGGCCGAGAAGAATGGGGGGAAGGGTTAAGGCTGCCATCCGCGCCTTCCTCCGCTGAAAGGCCGGTGGCCGGGCACAAGGCGCTCCAAGCCTCGCTCACGTACCGTCGTACGCCTCACTCGGCTTTCCCGCCTTCTGCCCCGGCCACCGGACTTTCAGCCGGCTGTTGCGGCCGGGCATAAGGCGCGGGGTGGGGCGCTCAGGGGCGCTTGGTCAGCAGATCCAAGTCTTTTTGGCTCTTGAAGCCTATGCTGTGCAGGAACCGTGCCTGATAATAGCGGGTTTCGGTGTCGTGGGCGCGGTCGGGGTGGTGCTTTTTCAGGAAGGCACGGAACTCCTTCGCCCGCGCTAGGCCGCGTTTGCGGTCTTGGTCGAATATCAGGGAGATGTTGTAATGCGTGTTGATGAGCAGGTTTGCCTTGTGCTGCGCATAGGCTTTCCGTGTGTCGCTCACGCCCGGGTCGGCTGCCAAGGCCTCGCAGAAGCGAAGGACCTCATGGGTCACCCGCGTGTGATCGTCCCAACGCCTGACATAGTTCGCGTCGCTCACGCTTTGGGCGGAATTCCCAACCAGGTACTGGTACACCGGAATCCTCAAGAACATGACATCACGTGCTGGGGCGGTGGCCTTCAGGATGTATTCGTAATCGACGTAGAAGGCATGCTCAAGAAGCTGCAGGCCTTGGTTTAGCAGGAACGCCGTCTTGGCTACCAGCGAGTGGATCGTGATGAAGGAGCCGACATCATCGCGGGTGCAGACATCATCGAAGGCGCACACCTTGTTTGTCGGGACATAGCCGGGGATGGGGTAATGCGTTGCCTTCCCGCTCACCTTCTCCACCTCGGTCCGCTCATCGACGACCAGGTCGCAATCGAGGCCTTGCAGGCGCTCGACCAGGTCGGCCAAGGCTGTGCCTTCCACCCAATCGTCACCGTCGATGACGCGGAAATACCTGCCCTGCGCTTGCGCCAGACCTGCATTGATGGCAGACCCATGCCCACCGTTCGGTTTCTCCACCAAGCGGAACAGCCGGGGGTTCTTGGCGACAAAGCGGTTCGCTATGGCCGACGTGCCATCGTGCGATCCGTCGTTCACGATTATCACTTCACAGGAGTCCTCCAGACCCGCGATGCAATAGTGAGAAAGCCCTTTCTCGAGATAGGCTTCCACGTTGTAGCAGGGGATAGCGATTGAGAGTGCTTTAGGCATGGTGGCTGTTCCTCAACGTCCTGCCCTGAATCGGCTGAAAAGGGAAAAGAAGCGCGACCGCATGAAGTGGATGAAGCCGCCCAATGTGGTAGAGGCGAAAGCGTTCCTGCTTCTCAGGATGCCTATGCACAAGGCCAGGCTTGTGCTGTGGGAGGCGCGTGCGTAAGGGATGAGCTTCCCGAAAAGGGGGTCGGTGAACAGGTTCTTGCACCATGCACGCCGCTTCGCGCCATCCATGCCGCTCTCAGGTGAGGCGTTGCGTTCCAGGGCAGAAAGGATATAGCGGGCGAAGAGGCCTCCCAACAGGGCGCGGGCATCATCGGTCAGGACGCCCCACGATTCCTGTTGCTGCATCAGGCGTTCGATGCGCAGGCGGTGGAGCTCGAAGTAATCCGCACGGTAGGCGTTCGTCAGGTTCTTGCCGAGGCGCTTGGCATAGCGGTAGGGGGTGGTGCCCAGCACGTTCAGGCTGTCTGCATCTTGGAAGAACTCGATGTTGAACAGGATGTCCTCGATAAGGGCAAGGTCCTTGAAGGAAATCGCCTTGTTCTTGAGATAGGCAAGGTCGTACACCTTGTTGGTGGCGTAGCCGTAATGAGTTCCCTGTTCAAGGGCAAGGATTGCAGGGCGCAAGTCAGCGGCACACCTATAGGTTTGCGGTTTTAGGCACATGGCTTGTTCATAAAGGAAGCGCCCCTCTTCGTTGAAGAACTCAAGGCATTGCCCGAACAGCACCGCGCGCGCGGGGTTTCGGCGAAGCGAACCATACGCGTCTTCCAAGAGCGTGGCCTCGTAGGTGTCGTCAGGGTCGGTGAACCAGACATAGGACCCCCGTGCCTCGGCGATGCCGGTATTGCGCGCTGCGGCTAGGCCGCGGTTTACCGAGTGGCGCACTATGCGGATACGGGCATCGCCCTGTGCGTAGCCCTCGGCGATGCCGATGCTGCCATCAGGTGAGCAATCGTCCACGACGATCAGCTCCCAATCAGCGAAGGCCTGTGCCTGGATGCAGTCGAGCGCAGCTTTGATATAGGCCTCGACAAGATAACAGGGCATGACGATGCTGAAGAAGGGGGGTGAAGGCTCCGTTTCGCCCGGCTCCGCAGATCCCGCAGGGACTGCCCGTGCTTCTGACGGGGACGGCCCCGATCGTGCAGGCTGCGTCATTGCTGGGGGGTACCGATCGGGCTGTTGGGGCTGCGTCATTCCTGAGGGGTGCGACACCGGCTGTTGGGGCTGCGTCATTCCCGATGAGTGCGGCACCGATTGTTGGAGCTGCGGCATTTCGAGGGGGGATGGCGATGTCGGTACGTCAGGCATCGGAAGGTCCGCTCCTGCGCCTAGAGCCTGCGGTATGCTGCGCATACCTCATCGACCGGGCCTTGCATGCGCATCTTGCCCTTATCGAGCCAAAGGGCGCTCTTGCAGACGCGTTCTACCTGGTCGATGCTGTGGGAGACGAACAGCAGGGTGGTTCCCTGGTTCTCTACCAGGTCGTTTATGCGTTTCTCGCATTTCTCCTGGAAGAGGAAGTCGCCCACCGAAAGCGTCTCGTCAACCACCAGGATGTCCGGGGTGGTGGCCGTTGCGATGGCAAAGGCTATGCGGGCCACCATGCCCGAGGAATAGTTCTTCAAGGGCATGTCGATGAAGTCGTGTATCTCAGCGAAATCGATGATGGCATCGAAGCTCTCGTCGATGAACTTCTTGCTGTAGCCC
>JAIRPR010000210.1 GCA_031256895.1 Coriobacteriaceae bacterium | reverse complement strand
ATATGCCGCAAAGCCGCAACTCGCAAGGCCAAAGCCCGCGAAGCTATATGCCGCAAAGCAATAAACCTCAGGCCAGCAAAGGTATCTTGCCGAGCTCAAACGTGCCTGATGCGCGCACTGCCAAGATGGAGGTCAAAGGCCTCAACCTGTACTATCGGGAGTTCCAGGCCTTGAAAGACGTCAACCTGGGCTTCCCCGAGAACCAGGTGACCGCCTTGATCGGCCCTTCAGGCTGTGGGAAGTCAACCTTGCTTAAAAGCCTCAACCGCATGAACGACCTGGTAGAAGGCTGTCGGGTGGTGGGCGAGATAAACATCGACGGCCAAAGCGCCTACCGCGATGTCGATGTCAACAGCCTGCGCCGGCGTGTGGGCATGGTGTTCCAGCAGCCGAACCCCTTTCCTATGTCGGTCTACGACAACATCGCCTTCGGGCCGAAGACCCACGGCATCAAACGGCGTGAGGACCTGGATGCCATCGTCGAGTGTTCTTTGCGTGATGCGGCTATCTGGGATGAACTGAAGGACCGCTTGAAGAAGAACGCCTTGGGGCTTTCAGGCGGGCAACAGCAGCGCCTCTGCATCGCGCGCGCCCTGGCGGTCCGGCCTGAGGTCCTGCTCATGGACGAAGCCACCAGTGCGCTCGACCCCATTTCGACCGCAAAGATAGAAGACCTGGTGGGAGAACTGAAACAGCGCTACACCGTGATCATGGTGACCCACAACATGCTGCAGGCCTTGCGGGTCTCCGATAAGACGGCCTTCTTCCTGTTGGGCGAGATGGTCGAGGCGGGAAGCACCAACGACATATTCATGAACCCCCAAGACTCCCGCACTGCCGATTACGTGGCAGGCCGCTTCGGCTGATCCTTTTCCGGGGGGGGCAATCCCGAGAAACAATGCCGGAAGCGGTCATCAGTAACGATTTTGGCACATCAAGTACCAATCCGGCACCCGATGGATTACAATGAGACCCATGATCTACTACGTTGAGGATGACACCAATATCCGCGAGCTCACCGTGTATGCGCTGCGGCAAGCAGGCTTTGAGGCCTGCGGTTTTTCTATTGCGGCAGACTTCTTTGAAGCCTGCAACGAACAGATTCCCGACCTTGCCCTGCTCGATATCATGCTTCCCGAGGTTGATGGCCTGAGCATCCTGAGGATGCTGCGGGAAGACCCCCGAACCAAGCGCGTCCCTGTCATCATGCTTACCGCGAAGGGGGCTGAATACGATACGGTGTTCGGCCTGGATGCTGGGGCAGACGACTACCTGGCCAAGCCCTTCGGCATGATGGAGCTGGTATCGCGGGTGAACGCGCTCTTGCGCCGCACCAGCGAGCTTGGCGCAGATGCGGCAGCGGCCGCGGCGACCACGGATACCCTGCGTTGTGCGAACATCACCCTTTCGGTGTCGGAGCATACGGTCTTTGCGGGCGGGGTGCGGGTAGAGCTGACCTTGAAGGAGTTCGACCTCCTGCATACGCTGATAAAGAACCCTGGCAGGGTGTTCTCACGCGACCAGCTCCTTGAAGGCATCTGGGAGATGGCCTATGCGGGGGGGACACGTACGGTCGATGTGCATATTCAAACGCTCCGCCAGAAGCTTGGCACTGCTTGCCCTGGTGCCGAAACCGTGATAACCACGGTGCGCGGCGTGGGCTATTGTGCAAAGGCCGCGGGATGAGCAAACTGACCGCTGACATTGAAGTCAGCATTGCTGGTCGAAGGGAATTCCCGGCCAAGCCGGGTGCAGGCCGCCAGGGCAGTATTCAGGCAAAGGCCGCGGGATGAAGGCCCGTTCGGGGTTCTTTGCCCGTATTTGGCCGGCTCGTGTATCGCATAGCCTCTCTGGCAGGATATTCAGCACCGTTCTGGTGTTCATCCTGGCTGTCATCGTGGTGTTCTCGGTCATCAGCACCAGTATCTTCTATCTGAACTACGAACAGGACGCCGAAGAGGAGCTGGCCGCCCAGGCACGCGATGCCGCAGCATACCTTAACGTGGTGCCCGGCAGCGAACGGACATCCTTCCTTGAGACGCGCTTCCCCGGCCAGGTCCGATATACCCTGATAGCCTTCGATGGCGAGGTCCTTTACGAAAGCACCGCCGTGGAAGGCAAGCTGGGGAACCACGCAGACCGCCCTGAGGTCAAGGCGGCAGAGGAAAAGGGCGAGGCCACCACGGTGCGTTACTCCGACACCCTCAAGACCGACACGGTGTATGCAGCGGTCAGGCTCGAGGACGGCAGCGTCATACGCCTTGCCGAGACCCGCCATTCGCTCTGGGATTTCCTCGGCGGCATGCTGGCACCGATGGCGATATCGCTCTTGGTGGTGGCGGTCTTGGTGTTCGTCCTGTCCCGCTTGCTCACCGCGCGCATCATGGCGCCCATCGATGCCCTGAACTTCAAGGAGCCTCTGCAGAACGAGATATATGCCGAGATGAACCCTTTGCTTGAACGCATAGACGAACAACAACGCCAGCTCAAACAGCAAAACGCCGAACTTGCCCTAGCAGAGAACATGCGGCGCGACTTCTCATCGAACGTGAGCCATGAAATGAAGACCCCCCTTCAGGTCATATCGGGATATGCCGAACTGATGAAGAACGGGATGGTGGATCCTGCCGATAGGCAAAGGTTCGCAGGGCTTATCTACGAAGAGGCCCAGGCCATGCGGTCGCTCATCAATGATGTGCTCATCTTGTCGCGCCTTGACGAATCGGCCATCGGCGATACCGACCAGCATATCGACCTCTTGGCCCTTGCGCACCGCACCGAAGAACGCCTTGCAGGATTCGCGGAAGCGCATGGGGTCACCATCGAGGTCACCGGTACGCAAGCCTTCCTCCAGGGCAGCGCCACGGTGGCCGAGCAGATGATGTACAATCTGATGGAGAACGGGATCCGTTACAACCAGCCCCAAGGGCGCGTGGAGGTGTTCGTGGGGAAGGCGTCCTCGGCTGCCCCTGAGGCGGCTTTAGCGGGGAAGATGGATCCTGCGGGTTCTGAGGTGCCGCCAGCGGGGAAGGTTGCCCCAGATGCCCCCGAGGCGGCGCTCGCGGGGAAGGTTGCCCCTGAAGCCTCCGAGACGATCCTCGTGCAGGTGCGGGATACGGGGGTCGGCATACCCGAGGATATGTTCGACAAGGTATTCGAGCGTTTCTTCCGTGTTGATAAGAGCCGCTCGAAGGAGACGGGAGGCACCGGCCTTGGCCTAGCCATCGTGAAGCATGCCGTTTTATATCATGGGGGCAGCATCGAAGTGGAGAGCACCTTAGGCGAAGGGACAAGCTTCACCCTAAGGTTCCCCCAGGCCTAAAGCCAAGTTTTACTCTGCTTTGCCCCTGAATGAGTGAAAACAAGCCCCCACAAGCAAGCTGCCACCAGGCTTCGTGAGAGGGGAAGCCCCTGGTGTCATCCGCCTTGTGAACCCAAAGAAAAAGCCCCACCCCCGGCCAGAGGATGAACCCACCTAAAAAGGTGGGTGCTCGCAGCTGCTTCCTGGCTTTCGTATCAACGGACACGAATCCCCATTCTGCGCGCTATCTTGAGCTCCCTAGTCATATGCGTCGGTCCATCACTAATAAGTGACGCGAGGGCGAAGCCACTTCTGAGTATAGCCCGAAAACTTTGAAATTAAAGACTTGACATTGCCATCATTATTGGCTTACGCAGCGGTACAGGGATCGTCTTCTGGTATGCTTACAGTATGCTCTTTGTGGCTAGCCTCAGTTGGCAACAGAGTGGCGGTATTCCGGGGTCGATTCCGTAATGGGCTCGAAGGAATACCCAAGGCTCAGCAGGTAGGGGATGATGGTCTTCATCGCCTCTAAGGTCTGGGGCTTTGTATCGTGGGCGAGGAGGTACAATGGCCCTTTGCCGCCTGCTGCGGCCTTGACATTCTCAATTTCCTGTTCAGTAGTCACGTTGCCGCCGTCGCCGGTGCTGCAGTTCCAATCGTAGTAGCGGTATCCCCGCTCATGTACCTTATCGACCAGCCTTGTCATGATGCCCCGGCTGTATTTCGCGCTCACGGTGTTGCTGCTTCCGCCCGCGAAGCGCATTATTTTCGGTGCAAAGCCTACGACAGCTTCCACTCTGCGCGAAATCGTCTCGAGGTCCAAGAAGAAGGCCTCGTCGCTGCTGTAGATGGACCCATAGACATGACTGTTGGTATGAAGGCCTATGGCATGCCCGCGGTTCACGATTTCCCTGAACAGGGC
>JAIRPR010000140.1 GCA_031256895.1 Coriobacteriaceae bacterium | reverse complement strand
CATCTCACATCTCCCCTGAAAATGAAAGGCCAGCAAGCGAAAAACGCTTGCTGGCCTGGGGTCGCGTGGTGCCCCCGATAGGATTCGAACCTACGGCACATGGTTTAGGAAATGCGGCATCAGGGCTTTTGTGGTTTGCGGGTGTTGTATTACGCCTGGTCACAACGATTTACGTTGGGCAGTTTCGGGGGCTTTTCAAAAAGATGTGAGACGATGTGAGTCGCCATCTCACATCTCGGCCCGCTTCTCTGGCACCTGTAGCACCGATGCCACGGCGCCGATAAGCTCGTCCTTGCCCGGCCTGTCGTAGAACTTGTAGGTGGTGGACTGCTGGGTGTGCCCCATGAGCTTGCCCACCATGGCAAGGTCCAGGCCAAGGGAATGCATCACCGTGCCGTAGCTGTTGCGCAGGTTGTTGAAGGGGATGTAGCGGTGCGCCCGTCCCAGGAACCACCGCCGGTACGCAGCCGTCATGGTGTTGGGGTTCATCAGGCCGCCGAAGCCGTCGTCGAGCAGGTAGGTGCGCCCCTCTTCCTGCCCCTGCCGCACGATGGCGCGAAGCCGCAGCGAGTGCGGGGGCGCCACGATGAGCCACCTGACACGTGCGTCGTTCTTCGCCATGCCCTCGCGCACCACGAGCCGCCCTTCCAGATGCTGCACCGTGCGGGCTATGCGGTAGGTCGCGAAGAGCCGCATGCGCCCCTCCACCATCACGTCCTCGAAGCCTATCTCGTCGAGCCGTGCGCCGCAAGCCTCTTCGCGACATGCGCTGCCGAACGCGGCCAGTATTCCCGGCCCCTCCCATACCTCGCCATGGGCATCGGCGAACAGCGCCTCAAGCTCGGCTGCGGAGTACACGCCCTTGTTCACCGTTCGCTTGGCCGTGCCTGCCGGTTCCTTGGGCATCCGGTACCTGCGCATCAGCACGTTCTCGCCCACGTCGCCCGACACCTGGGCGTGCGAGAGCATCGCACGCAGCACCGCACGGGCGCTGCGGGCGGCCCCGTAGGTCATGCCGTTCAGCCACCGTTGCACCTCTTCCCCTGTTATCGCCCGCAGGGGGCGTTCCCCGAAGGCCGGCTTGATGTTGCTGCGGTAGATGGAACGGTAGCCGCACCTGGTGCTGGGCGCAAGCCCCTCGATGTCCGGCCAGTAGCGCAGCCGCCAATACTGGTCCACCGTCATGTCCTGCCCCGCGGGGCTGCTGCCCAGCGTCAAATACAGCTCGGCCAAGCGCCCCTCGGCATCCTTCCTGCTGCCGCGCACGACCTGTGAGCCTTGGCGGCGCCTTCCCGTCTCGGGGCAGGGCGGCTTCGGGTAGCGGATCTCCCAGACGCCCTTTGATTTCTGGGCAATGCTGCCCCATACCCTCCTTGCCATCAGGCACCGCCTCCTTCTTCCTGTACGCTTTGTGTGTTTGTCCCGCCTTGGCTGCCCTGGTCGCTTTACGGTGCGCTCAGGCTGTGGTAGGATTGACGCATCACGATGACCGGATAAGCCTAAGGTTTCGACCGAACGCCGATGCCGGTCTCTTTGTTCCCAAGCTGTTCCCGCAGCGGCTCCAGTGTTGCCACGTAGCCACTAAGCCTTCTAAACAGGCTTGAGTACCTGTTGTTCGGTGCGATGACCTTCAGGAGTTTGCAGCGTTGCATGAGAAATTCAGCAAGGCAATAGAAGTCGCCGTCATTCGTGACAATCACAGCCTTGTCATAGGCGCCATATTCAATGGCGGCTGCATGAAGTACCAGCTCGGCATCAACATTCCCCTTCACTGACACATGCCCGTTCACATGCCTTATGACTGATGGCTTGAACACCAGAGCAAAGCCTGCCTTTTCGAGGGTGGTGTAAAGGGCTTGATTGGCAGGGACATACCCTATGAACATGAATGCTTCGCTGATCTTGTATTTGTTTTTCAGGTAGAGCCTAAACTTCCGATAGTCAAGGTGCCATCCCTGCGAACGAATGCCAAGATGAAGGTTCTGTGCATCGATGAATGCGAAGTTGCTCATTGCCCGCCTTCCTGGCTATTGGGTGTCCCACCCTGGCCTGCGGGGTAGCGCCCGCCCTTCCTGTCGCCGCGCTTGGCCTTGTAGGCTTCCACGCTGCTGCGGTCGTAGACGCCGCCCTTCAGCTCTTTGATGAACCCGGATTTCTTCAATGCATAGACGCGCTGATGGGTGACACCCAGAAAGTCGATGACCTCGTCCCTCGTCATATAGAGGGCCTCAATTTCCTGTGGTTCCATGCTTGTCCTCCTGTCAAGCTGCTTTTAAGGTGTGTTGAAGCTATCAATCAATGCTATTAAGAGTATTGATGTAGGCTAATACCGCCCTCGCATCCGCTTCGTTCAGCTTTTCGATATGCTCTGCCATTCGTTCTTTGCGCGTGGATACACCGCTACTCATTTTTCCCTGATTCTTCTCAGGCACTGCATCGGTCGTGCTTCGACCTGCTAGGTAATCGAGCGAAACGTCAAGTGCTTCAGCAATCTTTATAGCTGTTGAAAGCCGGGGGTCTTTAATCTTCCCTGTTAACAGTTGGGTTACTTGTGATGATTCCATATTGGCAGCCCTACATAAACCAGCCTGGGTTAAGCCTTGCTGGTCTAAAAGAAGCTTGATTCTGTCACTCAGCTGCACAGCATTCTCCAATCTCTTCAGCACAAATACTAATTTATTTTAGGGAAAAAAGCAAATATTATCTTGACAAACTAAATTAAATTAGCTTAATCTGTTAAAGTTGCTAATTAATCTTAGTTTGGAGGAATTAGATGGAAAGCCTCGGCAATGCAATCAGATTCATCGACAGAGAGATAGCTGGGCACCTTCGCGAGAAATCTATGACACAGGCAGCTCTTGCGTCGCTGCTCGGAATGTCTGAGAACACGCTTTGTTGGAAACGTCGCGGCACTAGTGAATGGAGAATGTCTGAAGTAGTTGAGCTAGCTGACATGATTGGATTTTCGCTTGACGAAGCAATTGGCCGCAAGGAGGAGCCATGGCAGTGACGCCGCCGGTCAGGACACGGCTCTACAAGATCCCGGAAGCAGCGAAGACATGGAACGTGCCTCTCGACACCCTGTACAAGGAGATTGCGGCAGGCAGGCTCAAGGCCAAGGTGCGCCGGGGCAACATCCGGGGTTTCATGGTGACCGAGGCCATCATGGACGATTGGATAGAGAACAGCCTTGTAGATGCCTCCGAGGCATATGAGCATCTAAGCCCGCCGCCACGGCGGCGTGGGAACGGCTAAGAGGCCGTCCGCATATCAAGAGGCGCTGGGCACCGCCTTAAACTGCCCGCACCTTGACAGCCGAATGCCCCGGAAGACGCAATCACGCGCCGTACCAAGCCTTGCCACGCCCGCACGAAGGGCTTTTCACCGCACACTACTACCACCCTTTCACCTTCGTGCGCGGCACACCATACCCAGCCTGCGCCCCCCGTGCCAAGGGGCGCAGGCCCCCTCATGGTGCATCCCTGCCCGCCAAACCGCAGCGGACACCCACCCTGCAACGATTGCGCCCCCCGGGGCATCCGGCCACCGAACAGAGAACGACCAAGGAAGAAGGAGGAACCATGACCGACTACGAGCAAGCAGCCCAGAAGAGGGCAGAAGCGGCCTGCACCGGCGACTGTGCGGGCTGCCTGTGCGCCAGCATGGGATGGGGATGCGGGATGTACCCGCTCGGACTCAGCCTGGAAGCAGAGGAATGAGGCACGGACACAGGACACGACCAAGGAAGAAGGAGGAAGGATGGAAGGACACACCAGGCGGCCGGTGACGCGCCGCAGGCCGACCCGCAGGGCGCGGGCGAGGCATGGGGCAGAATGGATGCGGCAGGAGGCGGCAACACACGTGCGGGGCTTCCTCGTGCTTGCCGCAGTGGCCTGCGCGGCCATGGCCTTCGTGCTTGCCCTGGGCTGTGCCATGGGGCTTTTCCTTGGGGCAGCGCCATGGACGTAGGACGCACCCCACGCGGCATCGACGCGCTCTTCGGCGAGGGCCTGCGCCCGGGCGGGCAGCCGCGTGCGGTGCCCGCAAGGCTGCGCGAGCTTGAGGATGCGGTGCGCGAGCAGTCGCGCATCATCGGCGACCTCAAGGCGCAGCTGGAGCTTCACCGCTCGCGCACCGAGGCGCTCAGCGCCCGCGAGATGTACAAGCGTGCGTGGCTCTTCGTCAAACGCAACCCGCTCATCTGGAGCCTCATCTGCGAACAGGCACGGCAGGCCGCCAAATGCGGCAGGCGCTTCTCGCTCAAGCGTGCCATCGAGGACATGCGCGACGACGCGTCACTTTCCCCTGCGCTCCAGGAGGACGGGTGCTACCGCTTCAACAACGCCTACACCGCCGCGCTCTCGCGGATGCTGATGCGGCAGGTGCCCGAGGTGCGCGGCCTGCTGCGCACCAGGCCGTCGAAGGTGGACAGGCTGTTCCCCGACGGGGGGGGCACGGATGGCTAACCGGCACTGGATAAAGCTCGACTTCGCCTGGTACTCGGACGACAAGTGCAAGGCGCTGCGCCGTTCGGGCGGATGGGAGGCGCTCGGCCTCTACGTCGCTCTGGTCACCAAGGCACGCGAGATGGAACAGGGGCACATCGACCTCTCGTGCGAAGACGTGCTGGAGAACGTGCTGGAGGACCTGCACGTCACCAAGAGGCGCCTGTTCGCCGCCATCGACAAGATGGCCGCGTGCGGCCTGTTCTTCGCCGACATATGGGAGCGCGAGCGGTGCGTCTCGTCGAGCAGGATGATGCACGACAACGACCGCTACCTCGACAACAAGGCGAAGGTCTACCTTGCGGGCAAGGCGTCCGGGAAGGCACGGCGCGAGGCGGCTGAGGCCCGTGCGGCAGGCACTGTGCAGGAACCGGGCGGATGCCCGGCGGAGGCCGCGCAGGACCCGGACGGATGAACGACGGAGACCGGACAGACGTTGAACGGATGTTGAACGGACGTTCAACGGATGCTGAACGGATGCTGAACCATATTAAGAAATAAGAAATAAGAAATAAGAAAAGAAGATCTTCAACCTGCAACAGACACCTTACTGAAAGAAGGCCGATTGTGGAAAACTTTGTGGAAAACCCTGTGGAGAACTCAACCGTGCGCACAGGCTCCCTGCGCGGCGTGGACGGCTCGCCCATCCGCCGGGGCGACTGGGTGCTGAACGTCAACAGCGACAAGGCGTACGTCGTCGAGCATGTGGACGGCGGCGGCATGATGCTTTCCGGGGGCAGGTACGTGCCCTGGTTCATCGCCGATTCTGCGTGGCGGCTCTTGGGCTACCGTGAGCTTGTCCGACGCCGCGAGGCCAGGAGCGCCCGCGCCGCACTCGACAAGGACCCCCGCGACCCGCGCCACGGCCTGGACGGCTACGGCTACGGCTGCCGCTGCGCCGTGTGCGTGGACGCAGAGCTTGCCCGGTGGCGCCACGACGCAGCAAGGGACGGCCACGCGGCCGCCTTGGGGGCGGGGGCGTCGCGATGAGGGTGTACGTCTGCGGCCCCGTCACCGGCATCCCCGGCGGCAACCGCCCGCAGTTCGACTTCGTGGCCGAGCAGCTGCGGACGGAGGGGCACGAGCCGGTCGTGCCCCACGACCACGTGGACCCTTCATGGCCGTGGGGGCGGTGCATGAGGGCGCTCATCCCCGTCATGCTCTCCTGCGACGCGGTGGTCACGCTGCTGGGCTGGTCCAGATCCAAGGGCGCCGGGCTGGAGGTCCACATCTCAAGCGCCCTGGGCATCGAGACCATGCCCGCCAAGGAGTTCCTCGACAGCCACCCGGGCGGCGCAGGGGGCACGGCATGAGGGCGCAGGGGCAGGTGCATGGGAGGCGGCACCCCGTCGTGCAGGAGCCGCCAGAGGGCGCTGTGCAGGAGCCGCTAGAGGGCGCTGTGAAGGAGCCGCCAGAGGGCGCTGCGAAGGTGCCGCACGATGAGGCCATGCGGTCCGCCAAGGAGGCCATCACGGCCGCCCAGGAGGCCGCTCAAGCCGCAAGGCTGCGGAGGGCGGCCAAGGCGGCCGAGCATCGCGCAGAGTACCTCGCCGTGCTTCTCAGCGACCCTGGCGACCCGCGCCACGGCACGGACACCGGCTACAGCTACGGCTGCCGCTGCGACGCCTGCGCCGCTGCGTGGCGCAGGAAGTCAACCGGGTACCGCAGGAGGCTGAAGGCTGCCCTGGACGCCGACCCCGGCGACCCGCGCCACGGGCGCCTCGGCTACCACTTCGGCTGCCGCTGCGCCGTGTGCGTCGCAGCGAACAAGGCGAACAAGGCAGGCAAGGCCGCCCGTGGCGCAGCGCGGCCGAGGGGCAGCCATGGGGAAGGCGGGCGCTAGGTGGCATCCTGGACGTGCAACAAGGGGACCGGCCGCATCGAGGTGCGGGCCTATGCGGGCGTGAACCGCGTGACCGGCAAGGCCATAAGCCTGTCGCTCAAGCCATCGCTGCCGCCGGACGCCACCGAGGAAGACATCTCCGAGGCCATGCGCCGCCTCGACGCCCAGGCGGCGTGGTGCAAGGGGCGCGGGCGCGGCCTCACCGTGGGCGCGGTGGCAGAGTACCGCATCGAGCGTTTGGCAGCACTGGGCAAGGCGGTATCGACCATCGACGCATACCGCAGCTACCTGCGCTGCTACATCGAGCCGTTCATCGGCGAGGCAGAGGCCGACGGCGTGCGCGCCCACGACTTCGTGGCGCTCTACGGGCGCCTGGTGCGCACGGGCGGCAAGGATGCCCGCCCGGTCTCGCCCAACACCCTGCGCAAGCTGCACGTGTTCCTCAAGTCTGCCTTCAAGGCAGCAGTGGCAGAGGGCGTCATGGAACGCAACCCTCTCGACGCGGTTGAGGCGCCCACGTCGCGCCGCACGGAGGCCATGGCGCTTTGCGAGGACGACCTGGCAAGGCTGGCATCGCACCTCTCATCGGCAACGGCGGCGCTCGACGTGGCGCTGCTTCTGGTGCTGCACACGGGCATCAGGCGCGGCGAGGCTGCCGCCCTGCGCGTGTGCGACCTCGACACGGCACGCCGGGTGCTGCGCGTCTCCCATTCGCTCGCCCGCAGCCGCCGGGGGCGCGGGTTCGAGCTGAAGGAGACCAAGGGGCGCCGTGCGCGTGCGGTGGCGCTCGACGCGACGTGTGCAGGGGCCCTTGCCGCGCACCTGGCAAGGCAGGGCGAGGCGCTGGCGGCAAGGGGGCTTCGCCAGAACTCCCAGACGCCGCTCTTCGCCCGCGAGGACGGCAGCCACCACCGCCCCGACCAGGTCTATGCGCACTTCAAGGAGGTGGCGGGAAGCCTCGGCATCGACAAGGCGGCAGGCGTCCACACCCTGCGGCACACGCACGCCACCTACCTGCTCATGGAGGGCATAGACGTGAAGACGATATCCGAGCGCCTGGGGCACTACTCGCCCGCCATCACGCTGGAGGTCTACGGCCACGTCATGCCCGGGCGCGACGCCGCAGCAGCAGAGGCGTTCGACAGAAGGACGCTATGAGGCCCGGGCAGCCCGCCACGGGCGGCCTTGGCAAGGAAGGAGAAGAGCAACGATGAGGGAAATGACGACGCCGGGAACGGCAAGGAAGGCGGTGCAGTGATGGGTGCCGGAGACAACGGCGACGGGCTTGCTCCCTGCCCGTTCTGCGGGGGCGAGGTTGGGCTGTACTCGCCTGAGCCGCGCATCTTGCGGGAGAAGTTCGTGGGCATGTACTGCGTGGCCTGCTGGGGATGCGCGCTGCTCTTCGGCTATGACGAGGACTGCGGCGGCATGTACGCGACCATGCGCGAGGCGCGGGACGGATGGAACAGGCGGCTACCGAGGCCGTACGAGAACGAAACGGAAGGAGAACAGGGATGAGCGATTGCAGGGCACCAAGAAGCGCAGGCCGGATGGCCTTTGGGAAGGGCGAGGCCGCCCTTTGCGCACATGCACAAGTAATGCATGAAAAAGCATGGCAGGAGGCCGTCTTGGACGACGGGCGTTGCCGAATACTCGCCGAGAGGGGGGCGTTCTGCGGCGACCGCGCCGAATGCTCGGCCTGCGGCACGGACTGCTCCACCGAGTGCTGGGACGAGTGGTCCTGGTGCCCCTACTGCGGGCGAGAGGTGGCCGACGTGGAGCTGGTGCCCTTCGGCACCCTGCCGCACATGGTGGAGGCCGATTGATGCCGGAAGGCCGCAACAGCCACCGCTGCCGCTGCGCACAGCGCTACCTCAAGGGCGTGCTTGCCAACGAGCGCGTCATCCGCTCCTTGGAGGAAGAGGTATCGCTGCACCAGGGCAGGCTCTTCCTTTCCGGCGTGCCCGGCGGCGAGGTGCAGCGCAAGGCGGTCGAAGGCGCCTCGCAGGACCAGGGCTTCCTCGCGCTCTACGACCTGTGCGAGCGCCTGGACACCGAGCTGTGCGAGCTTGCAGCCACCCGGGAAGAGGCGCTGGCGGTCCTGGCGCACATAGCCGGTTCTCCCGCCTACGAGGTGCTGCACATGCGCTACTTCAAGGCGATGCCGTTCAGAAGGATACGGGCGCAGCTGTGCATGAGCGAAAGGAGCGTGTTCAGGCTGCACGCACGCGGCCTGCACGACCTCTACCCCTTCATCCCTGCGGAGTTCAGGCAGAGAAGGGAAGCCGGGAAGGAAGGGGGCGGCGATGCTCGAAGGGTACTTTGAGTGCAGGCGCTGCCGCCACCGCAGGGGGCTGCGCTGCCTGGCATGGGGCACCGCCTGCCTGCGGGTGCAGCGCGAGAACCTGTCAAGGGGCATGCGGGCATGCGACCAGCCGGTCGGCGACGTCCTGGCATGGGGCGACCTCACCATGAAGCGGAGGAAGCGCCGTGACGACAGGAACGAAGGGAGGTGAGGGGAATGGGAGGAAGAGGCGCCGCGTCGTATTCGAGCAAGCTGCCCTACGGCAGCGAGTACCGTGAGGTGCATGCCTTCGGCAACGTGAAGTTCCTGAGGAAGAACGACGATTCAGCTAGCCCGCCGATGGAGACCAGGTCGTCGAGCAGCGGCAGGGTCTATGCTACGGTGAACAATCGTGATAGAATCAAGCACGTCACCTACTATGACGAAAAGGGCAAGAGGAAGCGTCAGATCGACATCGAATTCAAGAACGAACGGTATGACATCCACGTGCATAGGGGCTATGAGAGGCCGGAACGCGACAAGCGATGGCCGCTGACGAAGCACGAGGAGAAGAAGCTAGAGAGGATACAAGCGGAATGGAAGAGACATCTGGAAAGCCAGCAGGAGAAGAAGGGGCGTTAGAGGTTGTGCCGAACGACAGTTATGTGGACTACTGGTACGACAAGGAAACAATGCCGTACGAGAAAGTCCTTGAGGAACACATCCGGCAAGGGAACTTCATAAACTTCCGGTTCCGAGGCCGTGATTACAACGTGGACTGGCTCTTCATCGGAACCCTGGAGGGCGAGGATGCCGACGGCGGCTGCCCCCCGTACCCTGGCATAGAGCAGCCTAACACCTTTGAAGAGTTCTGCAACCTCAGGTTCCTCGACGGCATGACCTTCGCCGAGGCATTCGACGAGCTGAGGTTCTTCGAGACCTGCTGACCGAAACCTGGCTTCCGGCCGCTATGCCGGTGCCTGCTGCGCAGAAAAAAACCGGGCTTCAACGAAAGTTGGCAGTAAATGGCAGTTTTTCCTGTGCTATCCTATATGAGGCGGAATGCAGGGAACACCCCGCCCTGCTGCTGCACCTCCGCCAAGCCCATTGCCGAAGGCCGCCCCACCAGCGGCCTTCCTTTTTGCACCACGCCCGGCCTATGCACTGCTGCCGGGCTGTGCGCGAAGGACGGCATCCGAGAGCTGCCACCACACTGCCCATGCGGGGAACCTTTCATCCTCCAATCATACCGCCCCGCATGCGGCCGATAACCTCCTTGCCCGCCGCTACCCCCCTCCATAGCGGCGGGCGCCCAGGGCAGCCTCCCGGCACAAGCCAACGGCAACGGACTGCCCATCGGGCTGCCGGTTTGCAAGAAAGTTATCCACAAAGTTTTCCACATAGTTATCCACAATGGTGGAAGGCATCCGCGAAAGGCTGGGCCATGGACAACATGAAGGCGGTATACCGCTTCCTCAAAACGCTTGACCGCTCGATGGATTACGAGCAGCTGGACGTTTCTGCCCTGGGCGCAGAAGCCTTGGGCGTAAGCCAGGAGCGGTGGGCAAGGCTCGTGGCAGCCCTTGCCGACGCAGGCTATATCAGCGGCTGCAAAGCGACCAGAGCGCTCGGCGGCAGCATCGTGCTTGTGTCCATCGACCAGGCAGCGCTCACCGTGAAGGGCATGGAGTACCTCGCCGAGAACAGCATCATGAGGAAGATGGCCGACACCGCCAAAGGGGTGCTTGACATCGTCACCTGACCCGGCAAGCAAGACAAAGGAACACCACTGCAAAGACCGCTTCGGCGGTCTTTTCGTTCATCCAGACAACCATGAGGAAAGGAAGGGATGTGCAACATGGGCGGAAGGGGCGCATCCTCTCTCACGTCGAAGCTTGCATCGAGGCTACAGGGAGGCCATATAGTTGGCCCATTCAAGAAAGATGCCTTGACTGCGAGTTATCTAGACATCAGCCCAGAAAGGGCTAATGAGATTAACGATTCGATAAGGTACTGGAGCGGTAGCGGCTATCGCGATATCAGGAATGTCGTAGACTTTGGGCCAAATGAGCCCCTTTCAGCAAAAAGCGAGCGCGACATAGCAGAATACCTTTCTAAGGCGCCTGTATGGAATGGAGGCACTACGTACCGTGGCATCCGTCTCGGAAACGAGCCTTTGCCGAAACCAGGAGAAATCATCGACATGAAGGGGCACGCGAGTTGGACATCAGATAAAGGCGTTGCGCTGAGCTTTGCTGGTTCGGGGATTAACGGCTTTCAGCCCGTGATATTCACGAGTAAGACGCAGAGCAAGGGCACCTCTATAGCGCACCTGGTGTATAGCGGTTTTGAGCGCGAGGTGCTTGTGTCGAAGTCGGCCACATATCGGGTCGATAAGATTGAGAAAAGCAACATGTTCGGACGGAGCATCACCCTCGTACACCTTAGCGAGATAACGAACACAAAGAAGAGATAATCGATTACCTATGCTATAATCTTAGGGAACAGGTGAAAGGAAGGCAGCATGAAACATATCCCGTTGATTGAGCGGTGGGCAGAGGACAAAACGCCCTTCAGCGTCATCAAGCCCGCACCGAAAGGGAAGAGCGAGCCGAAGGCGGGCAGCAGCCCGAAGCCGAAGCCGCCGGTAAAGAAATGAGCAAACCCTTAAGGGCAGCCGTGTACGGCCTTGCCGTAGGCGATGCACTCGGCGTGCCCTACGAGTTCAAGCCTCGCGGAACCTTCACGGTAGAAGGGATGGACGGGTACGGCACGCACAACAAGCCCGCTGGCACATGGTCTGACGACACATCCTTGACGCTTGCCACGTGCGCTAGCATCAAGGCGCTCGGGCGTGTGGACACAGGAGACATCGGGGCACGCTTCCGAGAATGGCAGCAAAGCGGCGCGTATTCCGTAGACGGGGTCTTCGACATCGGCATGACGACCGCCACAGCCCTCTATAAAGGCATGGGGCAGGAAGACGAGATGAGCAACGGCAACGGCTCGCTCATGAGGATACTGCCCTTGGCCTTCACGGAAGCCACAGAAGCAGACACAAGGGCGGTCTCGGCCATAACCCATGCGCACAGCATCTCCATGGATGCGTGTGTGAACTATGTCGCCATCGCCCGGGCATTGGCTTCGGGTTCCAGCATCAGCGATGCGGTGGATTCCGCGCCCGGGTTCGGCGGTGCGAATGCGAACGCCTCATCGCTATCCGAAATGGGCAAGGAAGAGGTGCGTTCGGGCGGGTTCGTCCTTGACACCTTGACGGCTGCCCTGTGGTGCCTTTTGGGGACGCGCTGTTACCGCGACTGCGTGCTGGAGGCTGTGCGCCTCGGTGGCGACACCGACACAACCGCAGCAGTAGCCGGAGGGCTTGCGGGCATAGTCTATGGGTTCGGTGGCATCCCGCCAGAATGGCTGAGCCGCCTCAGAGGCAAGGGCATCATCGAGGCTTGCCTTTTCTAGGAAACGCAAGACAAAGGAACACCACTGCAAAGACCGCTTCGGCGGTCTTTTCGTTCATCCAGACAACCATGAGGAAAGGAAGAACAATGGCATCGAACAGCAAGGCAAAGGGCTTCAACGCCGCAAAGGCAGCGCCCGAAAAGGACACGAAGGCGCCGACGAAGGAAGCGCCCGCAGCAGCACCGGAAGAGGCGGCAGAGGCCACCATGGCGGCACCGCAGGCCGAAGCGCAGCGCACCGTCATCGTGCGCCCGCCTTCGGCGAAGCGCCTCAACATACGCGAAGCCCCTTCGTTGGACGCTGGCATATTGGGCAAAGCCCTCAACGGGCAGTGCCTTGAGGTCTTGGACGAGCAGGACGGCTGGCTTGCCACGCCGCTCGGCTTCGTGCTGAAGGAGTTCACGGAGGCATCCTGATGCCGGGCAGGGGAAGGGGGACAGGCAGGGCGGCCCCTTGGCCACCCCCCCTGTCTTCCTGCTTCGGAATGAGCAAGACAACGCGCCTCCAGCAGCCATCGGCCAGGCGGGCATATGGCTGGGGCGGCTAAGGGGCGCTATTCCAATGGGGCGGCCCGTAGGCGGGTAAGGGCGTGGCTCTTGGCCACGCAGGACGATTGCGCCATCTGCGGCCGTCCGATAGACAAGGAACTCCGCACGCCGCATCCCATGAGCGCCGAGGTTGACGAGATAGTGCCCTTCTCGCTCGGAGGCTCGCCGACCGACAAGGGCAATGTCCAACTCGTCCACAGGATCTGCAACCAAAAGAAGTCGAACCGCATCCCCAGGAAGGCTTCTGTGCCTCCAGAATCGTTCGGGGACGAGCCTTCGAGAGAGTGGTAGGGGGGCGCCCCCCGCCCCTCCCTGAGGCTACCCCCTGCTGCCTAGCGCCCGTATCCCCCCGAAGCGGTTTTTTTCTCAGGAAGGAGGCAGAAAGCCCGTGAGAATAGACGACATCAAGCCCTACGGGCGAAACCCGAGGCGCAACGAGAAGGCCGTTCCTGTGGTCGCCGAGAGCATCAAGGAGTTCGGCCTCAAGGGCCAGATAGTGCTTGAGAGCAGGCTGAACCCCGTCATCGTTGCCGGGCACAGCCGCTGGGCGGCGTGTAGGTCGCTCGGCTGGGAAGAGATACCCGACGAGCGCATCGACTATTGCGAGGACCTGACCGAGGAACAGGTGAGGGCCTACCGGCTGGCCGACAACCGCACCGGCGAGATCGCCGTGTGGAACAAGGCCATGCTGCGCAGCGAGGCGGCAGCCATCAAGAGCCGGTCCGCCATCGACATGGGCCGCTTCGCCTTCGACTTCAAGGGCGCGTCGCTGCCCCATGGGGCAGAGCGCCTGCGCACCGACAGGGGCTACAACCTCGGGATGATAGCGGCAGCCGACTGCGCCCGCGACGGCTACCCGCGCCTGAGCGCCTGCCGCAAGGCGCCGGAGCGGCTGCTGGGCTTCAACTTCGCCAAGACGTCGGACGACACGGGCGCGGGGCTGCACTTCTTCCTGGACGACTACCAGTTCGAGCGCGTCTGGGCAAGCCCCGACCGCTACCTCGGCCTGCTCGGTCGCTTCGCCTGCGCCCTCACGCCCGACTTCAGCCTGTACGCCGACATGCCGCTGCCCATGCAGCAGTGGAACGTGTACCGCTCGCTCGCACTGGGCAAGTATTGGCAGCGCAACGGCATCAGCGTGGTGCCTTCGCTGCAATGGGCGGGAAAGGCCACCTTCGCCTTCTGCTTCAAGGGCGTCCCCAAGGACGCCACCGTGGCGGCAAGCACCGTGGGCGTCAAGCGCGAGAAGGAATCGATACGCCTGTGGTGCGCGGGCATGGCAGAGGCCATGCGCCAATGCCGCCCGCGCTGCATCCTGCTCTACGGCGGCAACATAGGCTTCGACTTCGGCGGCACGAAGGTCATCGAGTACCAGAACGAAGTGACGGAAAGGATGAACAATGGGAGGTAGAGGCGCAAGGAGCGCGAGCGGCAAGATGTTCGACAGGCTTCCCGACCAAAAGATGGCCCATCTGATGATATCGAACGAGCAGCCAGCCAAGGGCGAGATAATGCGTGCCTTCATCATTGCGAAGCTCAAGAGCGTCGAGGACAACCCCAAGCTCGAAGGTCAGATATACAAGGAACTCCATTCCGTGACCATGGCCGATATGTCAGGGCGAACTCTCGGCGTCTATGCACCCGGCTTGAAAAGGATCATCGTGAAGAGGGGCCTGGACCCTGCAGAAGCCCGCGCAACCGTCGCACATGAGCTGGGGCACGCGCTTGCCGTGAAGCCGCCCCCTGGCTTCAGGTCTGACGTGGCAGCCTTCGAGAGCGCCTTCAAGCAATACAAGAAGGCCAACCCCAGAGCGTCGGAAACAAGCTTTTCTGCTAGAATATCGAACTACGCGACAAATTCCCGGGGCGAGGCATTCGCCGAGGCTTTCAAGGACGTTTCCGTGAACGGGAAGAAGGCGAAGCCGGAAAGCAAGCTGATATTGAAGCATTGGAAGGAATAGAACGAAGGAGGGAGCCATGCTGGAACCCGAGGCAGTGGATTGGATATACGACTGCGAGTGGATAGTGCCCATCGAGGAAGGCAAGATGGGTGACTACTATATCGACGAGACCTACAAGATACTCGACGGAGCGCCAGACGACGTACGCGAGCGATGGGAAGCCCTCTGCGCAGAATGGCGCACGGACGTAGGCATCTGGCAAGGGAAGATAAGGCTTTAGGCATCAAGGAAGGCATGAACAATGTTACACGAAGAGACGATCGACCGAATCCTTGAGAGCGGATGGCTGGAAGAGATAAACCCGGGCGTGATGGGCGACCATTACATCGACGAGACCTACCGGCTCAAGGAAGGCGCACCGGAAGCCGTGAGGAAGGAATGGGAAGAGATCTGCGCTGAGTTCCGCATCGCAGGTTGAACGACCAAGCGGGAAAGGACATGACATGGCGAAGAAGAACCTCAAGCGGCTCAGTGATGGCGATGCCAGGAAGAGGTTGGTCGCCGAGGCCGTGTACGCGAACAGCAAAGGGCATCTGTATGACAAGGACAGGAGGCCGCTGGGCATCAGCCTAGCGGCGATAGACGACCTGGACATAAGGAGGCTTTACCCCGATGCGGCCTTTGCATCCGCGAACGGGGTATGCTTCGATGCCGAAGGCAAAGAGATCGCGCCACGCTATGCCACACTGCTCAAGGATGGCTGGCAGGGCAGCCCGAACGCAAGCCTCTGTTACCTTGCCGTGCCCTTCCCGAACGGCCTCAGCTTCGACGAGATAGGCGAGGCGTACGACAACGAAGGCCACATCGAGGGATGCCGGAACATCTTCATCAACGAGGCCGGTGAAGTCGAGGTTCTGTTCACCTGATCCAGGTGCGCTGTGCGCAATGGGAAGGAGGAATGCCATGGCGCATGACGACATGGGCGTGGTGATGTACAAGCTGCTCGCCTACGTGTACGACTGCATGAAGAAGGGCAAGAGGCCGTCGCTCGACACGATGGCGCACAGCGGCGGGATGCTTGAGATACCCTAATGCACAAGGCGAAGGAGTCCTTGAAGGAGATGAAGAGCAGCCTGCCCTTCATCTGAAGGGAACGCCGCAACGACGGCACTGCCCTCACAGGGCGCACATACGACACACACCCCGGAAGGGCCGCGCAAGCGGCCCTTCCCCTTTTGCCGGGAAGGAGGCAGCAAGGATGCCTGAGAAGCCGCCGCACATAGCGGCGAACGCGTTCAAGTCGCGCAAGTGGGACGAGCTGACAGCAGGGCGCGGCTTCAAGGAGGCCGACGTGCCCGCCTTGGAGCTTCTGTGCCAATGGCACGCCATCGTCGAGCGCTGCATCGACGACATGACCACAGCCGACGACGAGGTGCATGTGGCCTACTCGAACGACCACGACGAGATAAAGGCACTGCCGCAAGTGGGCATCATGAAGCAGGCGAGCGCCGAGATACGGGCGCTCAACAAGCAGCTCGGCATCAAGGACGGCAACGACGAGAAGCAGCAACCGAAGGAGACGAGGCTCTATGTCATCCAGACGAACCGCGAGAAGAGGGCGGCAGGAGCCGCGCTTCGCGCTGGCGCCTGAGAGCGCGTACTCCGACGGCCCCGACGCGGTGGACCTGGCGGCATCCTATGGCCTGGTGCCCGACCCCTGGCAGGCAGCCGTGCTTGCGGCCTGGCTGGGTCGCGGGCCTGACGACCGCTTCACCGCGACCTCCTGCGGGCTTTCGGTGCCACGGCAGAACGGCAAGAACGCGCTCATCGAGATGCGCGAGCTGTACGGCATGTGCGTCATCGGCGAAAGGGTGCTGCACACCGCCCACGAGGTCAAGACGGCACGCAAGGCGTTCGTGCGCATCTGCGGCTTCTTCGACGATGCCCGCCGCTACCCCGAGCTTGCCGCCATGGTGGCGGGCATCCGGCGCACCAACGGCCAGGAGGCCATACTGCTCACCAACGGCGCATCGGTCGAGTTCTCGGCACGGTCGCGTTCGGCCTCCCGGGGCTTCACCGCCGACGTGGTGGTGTTCGACGAGGCGCAGGAGCTGACCGACGAGCAGCAGGACGCCATCTTCTCCACCATGGCCGCAGCCCCTTTGGGCAACCGGCAAGCGATATACACGGGCACCCCGCCCAGCGAGAACAGCCCCGGCGAGGTGTTCGCCCGCGTGCGCCGCGACGCCTGGCGCGGCGAGGACGGCCGCCTGGCATGGCACGAGTGGAGCGTGGATGCCATCGGCGACGTGTCGGACCGCGAGCGCTGGTACGAGACGAACCCCGGGCTTGGCATCCGCCTGTCAGAGGACTTCACGATGGCCGAGCTGATGCGCCTCTCGGAGGACGGCTTCGCCCGCGAGCGCCTGGGCTGGTGGGCGTCGGCGGGCGGCAGGGCGGTCATCACCGCCGCCCAGTGGGCCGCCCTGCTTGAGCGGCGCCCGCCGAAGGAGGGCAGGACTGCCTTCGGCGTGAAGTTCTCCGTCGATGGGGCAAGCGTCGCGCTGGCTGCCGCTATCAGGCCCAAGGCTGGCAAGCCCCATGTGGAGCTGGTGGAGGCACGCCCGGCAGGCGACGGCATGGCCTGGCTGGCGCAGCGCCTCATCGAGGCCAAGGGCCGCGCCGCTGCCATCGTGATAGACGGCAGGTCGGGCACCGACGCGCTGGTCGCCGCCCTGCACGAGGGCAAGGTGAGCCGCAAGGCGATCGTCGTTCCCGGCACCAGGGGCGTCATCGCATCGGCCACCATGCTCTACGACGCGGTGCGCAGGAAGGCCGTGACCCACTACGGCCAGCGCACGCTGGACGCAGCCGCCCTGGCAGCCCGCAAGCGCACGATAGGGCACGACGGCGGCTGGGGCTTCGGCAGCGACGGCGATGCCGACATAACACCCATCGAGGCGGCGAGCCTCGCGTACTGGGGCGCCATGACCACCCGGCGCAACCCGGGGAAAGGAACACGGATATCACTATGAGCGGACTGACGGGGCTAGAGGCCCTCAAGGCGGCAAGCGTGCCCGGCCTCACCGACGACGAGGCCGAGGCGCTTTCCAGCCTGGCCGAGACGCTGGAGCGCAAGGCCGCACGCAACACCCTGCGCAAGGGCTACTACGAGGGCAAGAACGCCATCAAGGACCTGCGCATATCGATACCGCCGCCGCTGGCCACCGTGGACACGGTGGTCGGCTGGCCTGCCAAGGCCGTGGACATGCTGGCCGCACGGTCCATCTTCAACGGCTTCACCTTCAAGAGCGGGCAGAACGACCTCATGCGCAGCATCGTGCGGCAGAACCGCCTGAAGCAGCTCTACCACCAGGCCACCACGAGCGAGCTTATCGGCTCGTGCGCCTTCCTCACCGTGTCGAAGGGCCTTCCCGGCGAACCCGACGTGCTGGTCTCGGCCTATTCGTCGCTCAACGCGAGCGCCCGGTGGAACCACCGCAAGCGGCGCATCGATGCGGGCCTCACCGTGGTGGAGGCCGACAAGGAAGGCCGCCCGGTGTGGGTGAACCTCTACACCGACGCCGCCGTGACCGCCGTGACGAAGGCGGCTGACGGCCTCTGGACGGTGCAGCGCACGGTGAACCGCCAGCCGCGCATCCTGATGGAGCCGCTGATATTCAGGCAGTCGCTCGACCAGGGCCGCCCCTTCGGGCGCTCGCGCATATCGCGGGCGGTCATGAGCATCACCGATTCAGCCGTGCGCGAGGCCCTGCGCACCGAGGTGGCATCCGAGTTCTTCACCGCCCCGCAGCGCTACCTGCTCGGAGCCGACGAGGACGCCTTCAAGACGAAGGACGGCGAAGAGGTGCCCACCTACCGGGCGTACATGGCGTCGCTGATAGCCTTCAGCACCAACGAGGAAGGCGACATACCGCAGTTCGGGCAGCTGCCGCAGATGTCGATGCAGCCGCACATGGAATACATGCGCTCGCTTGCCGCCCGCTTCGCGGGCGAGACGAACATACCGGTGGAGAGCCTGGGCATCATCCACGACAACCCTTCCAGCGCAGAGGCCATCTATGCGGCGAAGGAGGACCTCATCGTGGAGGTGAACGAGCTGAACGAGGCGAACGGCGCAGCCCTGGAATCCATAGGGCTGCTGGCACTGGCAATCGGCCAGAACAAGCACCTGGACGACCTCGGCGACGAGGAGCGCACCATCACGGCGAACTTCGCGAACCCTGCATCGCCCTCCATCGTGTCGCAGAGCGACGCGGTGGTGAAGATGCTGGCCGCCATGCCCGAGTACGCCTACTGCGACGTGATGCTGGAAGAGCTGGGCTTCACCGAGGACCAGATAATGCGCCTCCAGGCCGCACGCCTGGACGACCTGGTGCGTGCAAACGCCCGCGCCGCCATGCGCGAGGCCACGGCCATAGCGGTGGGCAAGGCGGCCTACCATGCCTCCTAGCGCCCACCTGGTGGCCTGGGAGCGCTTCATGGCCTATGCAGGGGCGGTGTCGGGGCTTGCCGACAAGGCTTCAGGCGAGATAGCGGCCGCCTTCACCCAGGCGCTCAGCGAAGGCCAGGACGTGCGGGCGCTTGAGGCGCACCTTGCCTCGGCCATCGACGCGGCCGTGGCCAAGCATGGCGCTGCGGCGGCGCAGGAAGCGGTCAGGCTCATGGAAGAGTACCTGCCCGGCCTTCTGGGCGCCGCTCCCGACTACGCGGCCTACGACAACGTGAACGCGGCACGGTCGCAGCGCCAGGCTGCCTCGGCGCTTGCGCTGATGCCCGCTGGCGGCCCCGACGCGGTGGCAGCACGCCTTGCCGAGGCGGTGGGTCGCTACGTGCGCAACGCCTCCCGCGAGACCGTCATACGCACCGCCGAGCGCAACGGCCTTCGCTGGGCACGCGTGCCCACGGGAAGCTACACCTGCGGCTTCTGCATCATGCTGGCCTCGCGGGGCTTCGTGTACCGCTCACAGGCCAGCGCAGGCGGCCTGGGCGGCTGGCACTCGCACTGCAACTGCCAGGTGATAGCCAGCAACGACACCGACAACCTGCTGCTCGAAGGCTACGACCCCGACAGGCTCTACGAGGCGTACACCGACGCGGCGGCCACCATAGGCAGCACGGACCCCAAGCGCATAGGCAAGGAGCTTGAGCTTCGCACTGTGGAATGGATCCGCTTCGGGCAACCCGCCGAGGTCGAATACGACAAGAAGCGCAAGAAGCTCTATGAGAGCGAGTGCGACAGCATCGACGTCCTGTCCGAGGGGCACGGAATCCCCTTGACCGTGCTGAAAGAGGACCGGGGCGCGAAGGCGAACATCGACCTCATGATACACGGGGAGCTGTGGGAAGAGAAGTCACCGGCAGGTAGCACCCGGCCCAGTGTGTTCGCAACGCTGGTGAAGACGGTAAGCAAATGGGATCGGCTCGGCCTTTCCACCCCCGTCAGGCTCGTCTATTCCAACCGTCGCGGCACCAGGGACGACGGAACCGTCCTTGGCGAGGTCGCCAACATGATGCGGGAGCTTGGCATCGCAGAGGTCCTGTTCATCCAGAAGGACGGGTCGATAAGGCGGCTCAAATGAAAAAGCCCCAAAGTGTGCCTCTCGACACACTCCCCGGTTACAGAGCCGGGGGGGGCTTTCTCATACCGGCATTGTACCACAACCGGCAGGGAATGGAAGCATGTTCTTTGTGGGAATGGCAGCCAAGTGAACGGGAAAGCCCAAAGTGCGCCTCGCGGACACACTCCCCGCTTTCCTGGCGGGGGGAGCCTCCCTCCAGGGCACCATCATACCACAGGCAGCAACGCCTGTGAACACCCGGACAGATGGACCAGGCCGCGCACGCGGCCTTCTTCATAACCACGCGGCGCCTGCGGGAAAGGCGCGGAACTCGACAGAGGAAAGGAGCCGGAATGGCTGAGGAGAACACCAACAGCAACGGCCAGAACACCGACGGCGGCAACGCCGGGAACGACGGCGGCAACGCCGGGGGCGGTCACCCGCATCACGCCCCACCACATGGCGGGCGTGCTTTCCGCCGATGCCTGCGCCCGGCTCTTCCGGCAGCCCGGGCGGCTCGCGTCGGCGAACTACTGCATCGGCCCCGACGGAACAATCGTGTGCAGCGTGGACGAGGACTGTCGGGCGTACACCTCTGCGTCCTACGACAACGACACCCGGGCGGTCACGGTCGAGATAAGCAACGACGGCGGCCCTGGCTGGCACGTGTCTGACGCGGCGATCGACGCCTTCGTGGCCCTCGCCGCAGACGTCTGCCGCCGCCACGGCATCCCGCGCCTCGTGAAAGGCGAGACGCTCACGTGGCACTCCCTGTTCGCAGCGACCGCCTGCCCCGGCGACTACCTGCTCGGGCGCATGGGCGACCTGGAGGCCGCCATCAACGCGGCCATACAAGGCCCGCAGGAAGCAAGCCAGGCCACGAACGTCTGCAACCTGCGCTACCGGGCGCACGTCCAGGACATGGGCACGCTGCCCTGGGTGCGCGACGCTCAGGTCGCAGGCACGACAGGCAAGGGCTTGCGCCTTGAGGCAGTGGCCATCGACACGGGGCAGCTCACCGTGCCGGGCGTGCTTCGCCTGGGCGTGCAGCTCCACCTCGCAGGCGAGGGATGGGTGGACGCGGGAGAAGCCCGCGGACAGCTCATGGGCACTACGGGCGAATCCCGCGCTGTGGAGGCGCTGGGCATCTACGCCATCGAGAACACCACCGGCAAGCGCGTGCTTTTCCAGGTACACCAGGAGGGCTACGGCTGGACGGGCGTGATAGAGGCCACCAGGCGCGGCGGCATGGCGGGGTCCACCGGCCAAGGCCGCAGGCTTGAGGCGCTGCGGATCGTGCTTGCTTGAGCGTCTTGGAAGGCTCCAAGCGGGAAAGCCTGAAAACGAGATGTGAGACGATGTGAGTTTTTCATCTCACATCTCCCCTGAAAATGAAAGGCCAGCAAGCGAAAAACGCTTGCTGGCCTGGGGTCGCGTGGTGCCCCCGATAGGATTCGAACCTACGGCACATGGTTTAGGAAACCATTGCTCTATCCCCTGAGCTACGGAGGCATTGTGTGAGTGGATATTGTACCACTCCTTGGAGCCTTGTGGCTTAAAAATCAGCGCGACCATTCGATAAGGCCGCACTTTGCGTGGCCGTAACGGCCATAGCGGCTGTAGTGGCCTTATTGGACGCAGTGACCGTCCAATAAGGCCATTCTCCGATCTGCTTCTTATGGCCCTGTGGTGCCGGTGCCACCGGTGCCGCCCGTGCTACCGCCTCCTGGTGGGGGGGTGGTCACGGGCGCTTTGGCCACGATCTGGATGGTCGAGCCCTTCTTGGCGGTCGATCCCCCGGCAATCGACTGGCTTTCAACGGTCGCGTTGGCATCGGTGCTCCCGGTGACATCGACTGCGAACCCTGCTGCCTGCAGCTCGACCCGGGCATCGGTCACCTTCATGCCCACAACGTTGGGCACGACAGGGTCAGGCTCTGGCTCCTTGCCTTTGCTGACCACGATGGTCACGGTCGATCCTTTCTCGGCTTTTATGGCGGCGTTGGGGTTTTGGCTGATGACACGGCCTTCCTCGACCGTGTCATCATATTCGCTTGCTTCGTTCACTTTGAATTCCGCGTTCTCCAACAGCACTATCGCCTCGTTTCGGGTCTTGCCGACAACGTTGGGCACTTCGGTGCTCTCAGTGCCGAGGGAAAGGATATAGGTCACGGTATCGCCCTTGTGGGCTTTCGTGTTCGCCCCCGGCTCTTGCCGGATGATGCGGTTCACTTCCACGGTTGACGAATATTCGGCGGTACCGGCGCTCCCTTTCAGGCCTGCCTTCTCAAGGAGCTGCTTGGCCTCGTCGGCGGTCTTGTTGGTGAGGTCGGGAATGGTGACTTCCTCGCGGCCAGACGATACGACGATGTTCACCTTTGTGCCCTTCTCTGCCTTTGTGTTTGCTTTAGGGTCTTGGCTGATTATCTTGCCGGCCTCTACGGTGTCGCTGAAGGTTGTGTCTTGTCGGCCTAACACGAAGTCGTTGTCCTCAAGTTTTTTGGCAGCCACATCGACGGTCTGTCCCACAAGGTCGGGTACCGATGCCTTGTTGTCAGCCCCCATGTTGCTCATAAGGAGGAAGGTGATGACCCCGGCTGCCACCAAGGCAAGGATGGTGCCTATGATGATGGCGATCGTCTTCTTGTTCACCCCTTGCTGCCGGTCGTTGCCGACGCGGTAGGTTATGGGGGAGGCGCCTTGCATCCCGACTTGCTTTCCTCCCTGCATCCCGCCCGCATGTGCAAGGCTGGGCATGACCGCGGTCCCGTTGGGTACGAGGGCGTCAGGGCCTCTGCCGCCGGCTGCCTTGCCACCCATGCCGCCCAGGACTGCCGTCTCTGCATGAGCGAAGCTGCCCTCAAGCACGACGGGGCGTCCTGCCAGGTAGTCATTCAAGGCAAGGCGCATGTCGTTTGCGGTGGCGAAGCGATCGATAGGCCGCTTCATGAGGGATTTCATGATGATGCCCTCGAAGTCGGCATCGATGTCGGGGTTCAAGGTGCTCGGCCTGGCAGGCAGCTCGTTCACCTGTTTCAGGGCAACGCTGACCGCGTCAGGCCCATCGAAGGGAAGGTGTCCGGTTGCCGCTTCATACAGCACGATGCCCAGCGAATAGATGTCACTTGCGGGAGTGAGCTCTTTTCCTTGGGCTTGTTCGGGCGAGATATAGTGCGCCGTGCCCAGGACCGATGAGGTCTGGGTCATGACTGAGTTCTTCGCACGGGCTATGCCGAAATCCATGACCTTCACGTTGCCGTCCGGCTGCACCATGATGTTCTGCGGCTTGATGTCGCGATGCATGATGTCAAGGTTATGCGCGGCGGTAAGCGCCTGGCATACCTGTGCGCCTATCTCGGCAACCTTGCGTTGGTTGATGGCGCCCCGTTCCTTGATGGCGGTCTTCAGGTCCGAGCCGCGGATATATTCCATGACGATATAGTAGGTCCCATCGTCTTGACCCCAATCGTATACGTTCACGATATAGGGGCTTTGCAGGTTTGCTGCTGCCGCTGCTTCTTGCCGGAAGCGCTGGGTGAAGGTTGAATCGGCAGCGTATTGGGGAAGCATGGTCTTCACGGCCACGATACGTCCCAGCACGGTGTCCTGGGCGCGGTAGACCTCGGCCATGCCGCCGATGCCTATACGGTCAAGAAGCGTATAGCGGTTGTTGAATATTCTTCCTATCATGTTTCCTGTCACGTTATTGCTCCTTTTGGTCACATGGAACGGCGGAATAATGGATAGACTATAGAGACCTTATGGCCTATAGGATACCTCATTTATAAAAGACCTTGGACAACAAGTGCTGTTCTCAACACATTTTGCGCTTTTGCTGAGGCGTCCAGGCTGTCCCCCGCGCTCTGCTCAAGCACCAGGGCGATAACCACCGTGGGGCTTTCGGCAGGTGCCAGCCCCACGAACCAGCTGTCGTCCTTGGGCTTGCCGGTTTCTGCGGTTCCGGTCTTGCCGGCAACCTGGATACCGGGAATGGCTGCCGCAGTGCCGGTACCAGCGTTGACCACCCCTTCAAGCACGCTCTTCACCCGCTGGGCTGTGGCAGCGCTCAAAGCTTGGCTGAAAAGGCGCGGCGAGGCTTGGAAGCTGGTGGCGCCTTCGGCATTGCTGATCCTGTCCACCAGGTACGGGGCCTGGATCTGGCCGTTGTTGGCAATGGCGCAGCCCACCATGGCCATTTGGAGAACCGTGGTTTGCGGCCCTGCGGGGCTTTCGTGGTTGCCGACGGGCTGTCCGACCGCTGACCAGGCTGTTTCCCATTCTGTCATCTCAGAGGGCTTTGGCATGAGCGACATCGCAAGGGGCAGGTCGAAAGCCATGGTGGAATTGAAGCCGAACTTCTCGGCAGTGGCGACCAAGAGGTCAGGACCGATTTGGATGCCGAGCTGGCCGAACACGGTATTCGAGGACAGCTCGGTCGCGCGTTGCAGCGTGATCGTGCCATAATCATAGGAATCATAACTGGTGACCTTCCCGTTGCCGATGGTCATCTCGCCCGGGGAAGCATAGGTGCTTTCCTCGCTTGCCACCCTGTTCTCAAGGGCTGCCCCCAGGCTGACTATCTTGAAGGTGGATCCCGGGGCGTACAAGGCCTGTGTCGCCCGGTTCACCAGTTCGCCGAGGCCGACCTCGTTCCTGCTTCCTCCCGCAGAGGCGGCTCCTGCGGCAATCACCGATTCGAAGTCGCTTGCGGCATAGCTTGGGCTTGATGCCATGGCAAGGATGGCCCCTGTCCGGGGGTCGATCACGACACATGCCCCGCTGTGCCCGGCCAGGGCGTCCTGGGCAGCCTGTTGGATCGATGAGTTCAGGGTGAGGCGCACGTCATTGCCGGCCTTCGGGATGCCCGCCAAAGAATCGAACACGTCGGCGAAGCTGGCAAAGTTCTCTTGGCCTTTCAAAGTATTGCTGTAGGCAGCCTCGATGCCGCTTGAGCCGTACTGTTGGGAATAATAGCCCACCACATGGCTTGCCAGGTCGCCCGAAGGATAGACCCGAACATAGCTGCCATCGTCCTGCTTGACGCTTTGGGCAAGCACCACGTTGTCATAGGTGGATATGGTGCCTCGCTCGGCTTGCGCCTCCCGCGCCAGGACATGGTTGTTCCCTGGCATGGAACGGTACTCGTCGGCACGGACGACCATGATCAGGGTAAGGTTCGCTACCAAGAGAGCGAACATGAGCGAGAAGATGACCATGAGGGAGGTGAGGCGCCGGCCCAGCGAGAAGCGCCCCAGCACGCTGTTGGTGTGGATCAAGCCTGCCCCTGCCGTTTCCCTGGCCGCAGCAGCCGAGGCAGCGATCAGGGATGCCTGCGCGTGCGCCCCCGCAATCGCCCCCGCCTGCGCGTGCGCCTGAGCGTGCGCCCCCGCAATCGGCCCCGCCTGCGCGTGCGCCCCTGCCTTCACATCCATCCCCGCAATCGCCCCCGCTTGAGAAGGGCTTTCCTGGCCATCCTGCCTCCTGCCCGAAGCTGTCCCTTGGGCACCGCTATAATCCGGGCTGTCTTCCCTTTCTGTCAGGTCGATGGTGCCGGTAGCTCCTGACTGCATCTCCTTACCCACACCGGTTGCTTCGTTTCCGCAGCTCAAAAGAAAGCCTATCGCAATAAAGCCCGCAAGCAGGGAAGTGCCGCCCTGGCTTACGAAAGGAAGGGTCAAGCCGGTAAGGGGGATAAGGCGGGTGACCCCGCCCACAATGATGAACGCCTGCAGTATGATGGTGGCAGTCAAGCCTACCGCGATGAACGATGCGACATCGCTCCGTGCACGGGCGGCCGTCACCAGCCCCCTGATGGTCAAGCACAGATAGAGGAGCAAAAGGCCGGCAGCACCCAGCAGGCCTGTCTCTTCTGCTATGGCTGCGAAGATGAAGTCGCTCTCGACAATAGGGATGATGTCTGCTTGACCACGTCCGATACCCGTGCCGAAGAGGCCGCCGTCTGCCAGCGAAAAGATGGACTGCACCAGCTGATAGCCGGTGTTGCTTGCATCAGCGAAGGGGTCGAGCCAGGTTGCGACCCGTACCTGCACATGCGGGAACGCCATCCAGGCAGCAATCCCTCCGATAGCCGCGAGCGCTATCCCGATGACAAGGTAGAACTTCTTTCCGGTGGCCGCATACAGCATGGTCAGGAATACCGTGAAGAACACAAGTGCGCTGCCGAGGTCCTTCTCGAAGACCACGATGAGCAAGGCGATCGCCCACATGAACAGCATAGGCAAAAGGATGCGGATATCAGGAAGGTTCACTGGCCCTACCCTCCAGGTGAAGACCGAGAGCATCTCGCGGTTGGCGGCAAGATACCCTGCCAAGAACAGCACGATGAGGATCTTGGCAATCTCGCCTGGTTGGAATGAGAAAGGGCCAAGGGCAAGCCAGATGCGGCTGCCGTAGATCTCCTGCCCAAGCACCGGGATGAGCGGCGAGAGCAGCAGGAACACCCCCACCAGCATGAGCGTGTACTTGTAGCGGGCAAGCCTTTCCGGGTTGCGCAGGAAGACCAGCACAGCTACCATGAGGGCAAGCCCTACGAACAGCCAGATGACCTGGTTGACGGCTAAGGCTGGTTTCAGGCGTGCGATGAATGCTATGCCGATGCCCGAAAGCACGAAGGAGATGGGCAGCAGGGCAGGGTCTGCCCCTGCGGCAAACCTCCGCACGGCGAAGTGGGCGGTTATGAAGCCGGCGAACAGGCCGAACGGCACGCCCAAGGTGTTGACGTCCAAATCGAGGCGCTGGTTGATGGCGGTCATCGCAAACATCAAGACAACGATAGGCGTCGCTATCAAGAGTAAGATGAGCTCTATGTTGCGCCTGGTCATAAGGTTATAGAACCCCCGTCTGCTGTGCCTTTGTCCGTCGGTTCGCCTGCCGTTGTGCTTGTCCCCGACCCCGACGTATCGCCGCTTGCCCCTGACCCGTCTGCCGTCCCGCTGGTCTTCAGCTTAGCCTCATCGCCGTCCGCCCCTGTGCCGTCAGTCCCTTCGTCCGCCCCTTTGCCTGTCGCATCGGAGGTCTTTGCGCCCTCCTTTGCCGGGGTCGTGCCAGTGGCTGCGGTCTTGCGGTACTCATCGATGAGGGCGCGGGCGGCTTCCATGTCATCGACGCGGATGCCTTCGTCCAACCGGCTTGCCAGCCCCGGTTGGAGCGTTGAGACCTCGATGTCTGTCGTCTCTTCCCATCGGGAGATGCTCAGGCCGAAGAGCGACCCGGGAACGCCGTGGTAAATGGCCACCTTGCCGTTGTCGTTTGCCAGATAGACAGAGTTCTGGGCAAAGAGGTACAATGCGCCTAAAGCGCCACCCACGATAATGAGGAAGGCCGCAAGGATAAGGATAGCCGTTGCCTTGGCCTTGCGTGCGGATTTCTTCTCGCGGAGGGGGGAAAAGCCCGTGATATCGACCACAATGACCGTCACATTATCGTGCCCGCCTGCCGCAATTGCCTGATTCACCAGCATATTGGCGCATTTTTGCGGCTCGACGGAACGTCCAAGGATAAGCCTTATCTCATCATCGGTGACCATGCCGGAAAGGCCGTCCGAGCACAGGAGAAGGCGGTCGCCCGTTTCCACGTTGATCTCGTAGAGGTCGACCGACAGATGGGGGTCGCTGCCAAGTGCCCGGGTTATCACCGATCGGTTCGGATGGAAGCGCGCTTCTTCGGCTGTCAGCTGCCCGGCTTCTATCATGTCTGCCATCAGGCTGTGGTCGCGGGTTATCTGCTGGAGGCCATCCCCATGGAGAAGGTAGGCACGTGAATCTCCCACCTGTGCGATGACCAGCCTTTCCCCTTCGACAAGGGCCGCCGTGAGCGTTGTTCCCATGCCTGCACGGCCCCGTCCTTCCCGCGAGGCACGGATGACTTCCCGATTGGCCTCGAGGACTGCCTGTTGCAATGCTTCAGGATCGGCATAAGCAAGGCCGAAGTCTGAAAGGGTGCCGACCGCTATCTCTGAGGCGATCTCGCCAGCAGCGTGCCCTCCCATGCCGTCGGCAACCACGAAGAGCGGCGGCGCGGCAAGCAGGCTGTCCTCGTTGTCCTTGCGGACACAGCCTATATCGGTCCTGCTGCCGAAGTTCAGAACGGGTTTCGCGTGCTTTGAATGGGCAGGCGTGCCTTTTGTTGCACCATGTTGCCCAGCCTGCGGTCTTGCGCTGCGGGCCTTGGGGACGTGCTGTCCCAAGGAGGCCTGTCTTCTTGGGGCTTGTGGGGACGTTTCCATCACGCAGGTTCCTTCATGCATACCTCACCCTTATGGCGACATCGCCCACATTCACCACATCATTGCTCATCAAGGATACGGGGCTGCTTATCGGGTTGCCGTTCACCGCTGTGCCGTTGGTCGAGCCGAGGTCCTCAATGAAGAGGTTCTGTCCCATGAGCGAGAAGCGCGCGTGCCGCCCTGAAACATAGCCTGCCCCGACAACAATGTCGGCACCGGGGCTGCGGCCTACGATGATGGGCCCCCTGACTAAGATCTTGACGCCCCGAAGCTCTTTGGGCCCCTGCTCGACGGCAAGCGTCCATGCCTTGCCCTTTTGGCGCTGGCCTTTGACCAGGCCTATGCCTGTCCTCATAATGGCGAAAAGGAACAGGTAGAGCAAAGCTATGAAGAGCAGTCGTCCTACAAGCAATACGGCGTCTACCACGGCTTATCCTTGTCTTCTGGTCATGGCTGGATGAACACGTAATTCGTCATGCCTATGGTGAGGTAATCGCCGTCGCGAAGGGCCTGCGTGGTGACTTCCTTGCCGTTGACCAGGGTGCCGTTCGTCGATCCCAGGTCATTGATGATCCAGACGCCGCTTTGGCCTTGGCGCAGCTCGGCATGGGTGCGGCTTGCATTGATGTCATCGACCTCGATGTCGCTCGTGCTGTCCCTGCCCATCAGCAGGCGGGGCGCCCCCAAGTCGAAGCTCCGGTTGTCGTTCACGCAGAGAAGGCTGGCACGTGCCAGGTTGACCTGGGGAAGGGGTCGCGCATTGCCGGAACCGCCCGCGAACACCACCGTGTTGGGCACCGCATTGCCGGGTGCTCCGTACGCCGAGTCAGGCAAGTTTCCTGGCAAAGCCCCCGGCACCGACCCTGGCACCATGGAGGGAATCGCGCCCATGCTTGCGCCGGCCAGTACGCCGGGAAGCGCGCCGAGGCCAGTTCCGGGCACTGGGCCGGGAGCGCCCAGGGGTAAGCCCATCGCTCCATTCGCGCCATCGTTTCCCGCAAATGGCGCCGAAGAAGCCCGAGGGCTCTCGAAGGGCTCCGACACTTTCAGGCGGTCCTCTGGGAAATCAGGCGTCATTAGGGCATCGTCATAGGCGCCCATCTCTTGGTAGTAGTCATCAAGGTCCTGGTCGTTGAAGGCGTATTCCCCATAATCGAAGGAATAGTCCTCGTCTTCCTCGGGGACGAAGGCATAAGGCTGCCTTGCAGGGGCGCCATGGCCGCTGCCTGCACCTGCCGCAGCATATCCTGCTCCTACGCTTCCCTGGCCGGGAGCCCTGTTGCTTGAAGGCGTTCCCCGGACAGCCCCTCTTGGTGTCCGTGCGATGCCGTAGCGTTCCATTTCCTCGTTGCGGAGCTGCTCGACGATAGGAGAGGCCACCAGTTCAGCGACCACCTCGAACTTCCCCCGCTTCAGGTTGTCCTCGGCGATGAAGCGCACCAAGGGGTGCCCGTCCATGACGAAGCCTTCTTCAACGGCCTTGGCCGCAAGGTAGGTCTCGGTCTCGCCGGCAAGGGTGGG
>JAIRPR010000137.1 GCA_031256895.1 Coriobacteriaceae bacterium | reverse complement strand
CCCAAGCCCAAGCCCAAGCCCAAGCCCAAGCCCAAGCCCAAGCCCAAGCCCAAGCCCAAGCCCAAGCCCAAGCCCATACATTGAGACTCCATGCTCTTTGACCCTGAGTGGAAAAGTTATCTACAGCTAACATCTCCTATGCGCTAAGCTATTCCCTGAAAGAAATCGCCCAAGAGGGAAGCGAGGAAGCAGATGCAGGATACAAGAGCCACTCTGACAGCAGAAGGGGAATGCCCAATCGGGCAGGAAAGCGATGATTGCCCCGGTTTCGACCGTTTCGCGTTCGCCCGGTTCATCGCGAACCAGGAATGCGCCCAGGCTTTTGTGGGTGTCGTCGATGACGCCTGGCTGCAAGGCTGGCACGAGAGCAACGGCGGCAACCTGTCCTATCGCCTGCGCGAGGAAGAACGTGATGCCTATCACCGTTATCTTGAGAAACCCCTGGGAGGGAGCAAATGGACGGATCTCGATTGCAGCGTCCCCGAGCTTGCGGGGGAATATTTCCTGGTAACGGCAGCGGGATCCCATTTCCGCACCGTAAGGCGCAAGTCATCGGCAACCACCGGCCTTGTCGAGATAAGGGGGGATGGGAAGGCCTGGCGGGTGATTGGCGGCTTTGAGGGACAAGGTGTCGTTGGCAGGAGCTTCGGCAAGCCGACCAGCGAATTCGCCGCCCATGTAGCCGTGCATGCCGCACGCAAAAGGATAAGCCAGGGAAGAAGCCGGGCAGTGTACCATGCACACCCCGCCCAGGTCATCGCACTTACGGCGGTGTTGCCCCAGGATTCCCGCACTGTTTCACGCATCTTATGGAAAAGCCTGACCGAAAGCATCCTGGTCATACCCGAAGGGGTCGGCGTGCTTCCTTGGATGGTTCCCGGATCGGGTGGGCTTGCCCAAGCCACCTCAGCGCTCATGGAAAAGCATGCCGCAGTGTTGTGGCCTTGGCATGGGCTGTGTTGCGCCGCGGATTCGTTAGAAGGCGCGTTCGGCCTGGTACACACCATCGAAAAGGCATCCTCCATCTATCTGCGGGCGCGTGCCGCACACAAACAGCAGGAAGACGAGCTTCCTCATTCGATAAGCGATGCACAGCTCTTGGAAGCTGCCCAGGCCTTCGGCGTTGCCCTGAACAAGGATTTCCTTGCCTGACCCGTCAGGCAGCGCGCTCAACCGATCGGATAGGGCAGCCCAATAGCCCTGAACAAGAGCTTCCTTGACTTACCCGTCAGACAGCTTCCTGCCTGGCAGGAAGCTGTCTGCCAGGCTTAAAGGCTTTCCACGTAGGCTATCAGGTCGCCCACCGTGTTCAAACCCTCTGGCTCACCGAACTCGATGTTGCAGCGTTCTTCCAGTTCGCAGATAAGTTCTACCATGTCGAGCGAATCGATGCCCAGCGAGGCAAAGCTTGACCCGATCTCGACCCGGTCGGCTTCGATGTCGAGGTTCTCGGCAAGGATGTCTTTGATGGTGGCCATGATGTCCATGGACGTTTCCTTTCTTTCGTTATAGTCGTGCCGCAGCTTCTTCCTGGGCTTGTGTGACTGAATGGCACCAGGTGGCGGCTCGTTCACGTGTCCCTATCGATTCCCTATGCGTGCAGGAAGAACGGGAGTTCATGCATATTGTACTAGACTCCCGAACAGAAAACAGCGTACGCACCCATACCTCTGAAAAACCTTGCGTGCTGTCCGCAGCTGTCCATGCACCAGCCGAAAACATGAGGCTTTATGCCTTACAACCAAATGATTGTCTTGCGCTGGGATTTAAGGGACAAGTCCGAAATGACAATCGGATCCATGCGCGACTCGCCTTATTCCCTGGGGTCTGAACCGCTACTGCTGTCCCAGAAGCGGTCGGTAGTGCTTCAAAGCCTCAGCTCCGGAAGCGGTCGGCAGCGCCCTGCCATGGATGCGCTGGGGAAGGCGGCCTCAGCTCGTAGGCTTGCGCAGCATGCAGCGTTCAACAAGGGAAAAGGCTGGACTGCTCCTTTCCTCGATGGTCTGGAATCCGAAATGTGCATAGACGGCTTCGGTGCGGTCGCTGTAGCACTCCAGATAACAGTTCAGCCCCTGGGCATCGGCAAAGTCAAGGAAGGGTGTGAAAAGCCTGCGGAAGGCCCCGCTGCCCCTTGAAGCCCGATCGACCCCCAGCGCGAACCAGTGGATGAAGTCTTGCCCCCGGGTATGCCGGTACATCCAGGAGAAATCCGTTATGGGTTCCATTGCCTCGGCCTTTGCGGCCAGCGCCTCTTGTTCACCCTGGTCAAGAACTTCTTCCATCATCAACGCTGTCGCCTTGTCCTCAAGGTCGTTCCACCGGTGTCCCTGAAGCTCGCTTGCCAGATAGCCACCGGCTCCACCGCTCAGGTCTGGCAAAGCATAGGCGCAATGATAGGGTGCGCCCATTTTGAGGTTGTAGCCCAGCATGGCCTGCGCAATGGCGCATTTGCGATCCGGGCTTGTGCCCAAGTCATCAAGGGCTGAAAGCCATTCCCGTGTCCAATATTCTTCGAGGAAGGCGGTTCCCATCATGTGGGCCAGCCTGTCCAGCAGGTCTTCGTCTTCTGATCTCACGGTGATAAGCCCGGGCAGGTCCATGGATTCACCCCTTACAAGCAAGTTGTCGGTATCGTTTGCGTGGTCATGTCTTGGCCTGGGGGGCAGTATAGCACGTTCACGGAAATTTTTGAACAAATTCCCGTATGACCTTCTCAAGCTTGAAACTCTTCTGGTATATTGATGCGGTTTGAGGTATCACCTTCTTATACGCTTCCGAGGAACCGAGGAACCACCATGCAAACGAGCGATATCCTGATCCTTGTCGCCATGATAGTGTATATGGCGATAATCCTGACCGTCAGCTTCATGTATGCCAAACGATCCCAATCATCTTCAGAGGAGTTCTATCTGGGCGGCCGGAAGATCGGCCCTTGGGTTGCGGCCATGAGCGCCGAAGCCTCTGATATGAGCGGCTGGCTGCTGATGGGGCTTCCTGGCGTGGCCTACTTCACCGGCGCCAGTGAAGCGGTGTGGACTGCCATCGGCCTGGCTGCGGGCACCTACCTCAACTGGCTCATAGTGGCCAAGCGCCTACGTAAGTATTCGCAGGTGGCGGGCAACGCCATCACACTGCCCGACTATTTCTCCAACCGGTTCCACGACAGCAAGCGCATATTGATGACGGTGGCCGCCCTGTTCATCCTGGTGTTCTTCGCCATCTATGTCGGCAGCTGCTTCGTGACCACCGGCAAGCTCTTGAACTCATTGTTCGGTTGGCCTTATCTGACCATGATGATCGTGGGAGCGGTCCTGGTGTTCACCTACACCACAGTCGGGGGCTTCCTGGCTGAAAGCGTGAGCGACCTCATCCAGGGCTTCATCATGATACTCGCCCTTATCGTGGTGTTGATAGGTTCGCTTATCGCCATCGGCGGCATCGATAATGTGGCAGGCTTCATCCAGTCGGTCCCCGGCTTCGGTTCGCTCACGCAGAGCGCTGTGCCGCTTTTGGATGAAGGCGGCGCCCAGGTCTTGGTGGGCGGACAGCCCCAATGGGACGAGGCCGGCGGCTATGGCTTCCTGGTCATCCTTTCGACCCTTGCCTGGGGCTTGGGTTATTTCGGAATGCCCCAGGTGCTGCTGCGTTTCATGGCCATCCGTTCTTCGGGTGAAGTCAAATCATCCCGTCGCATCGCCACCATCTGGTGCGTCATATCCTTGGCTGCGGCCGTGGCTATCGGACTTATCGGACGTGCCCTGTTCCCCGGCATGTTCACTTCTCTCTCCGGTGCCGAGAGCATCTTCATCGAGCTTGCGAAGTTCCTGCTCCCGGCTTTCCTTGCGGGCATCATGATATCGGGCATCATGGCCGCAACCATGAGCTCGTCCGATTCCTATATGCTCATCGCCTCATCTGCGATAGCACAGAACCTCTTCAAGGGTTTGTTCAAGAAGGATGCAACCGACAAGCAGGTCATGTGGGTGGCGCGTATCACCATGGTGGTCATCCTGATATTCGGCATCATCATTGCCGCCGACGAGAACTCATCCATCTTCCGTGTGGTCTCCTATGCCTGGGCAGGCTTCGGGGCTACCTTCGGGCCTTTGGTCCTTCTGTCCCTGTTGTGGCGCCGTATCAACCTTCCAGGGGCTTTGGCCGGCATGGTCTGCGGCGGTGCCATGGTGTTCATCTGGCATGAGCTTATCAAGCCCTTCGGGGGTGTCTGGGGCATTTACGAGCTGCTTCCCGCTTTTGTCGTGGGCTTGATCGCCATCGTGGCAGTAAGCCTGTTGACCAAGCCTCCCGCACAAGAGGTCTTGGATGAGTTCGACCATTACATGGAGCTTGACGTGTGACGAAGCCCGGGTGTGCGGCCGATACCTGTTCAGGAAGTGGCCGAAACGCTCACAAGGTGCGACCGATACCCGTTCAGGATGTGGCCGATAACCGATTCAAGAAGCAAGGATCAAGATGCCCCCTTATGGGGGCATCTGCCATGACTGCCTTCAACCGGCCGACGATAAGCCGCCCGCCCCTGTCGTGACGGTCACCGTGCTTGTTCCTGGGCTTGTTCCTGGGCTTGTGCTTGTGTTCTTGTTCTATCTGTTATAGAATAGGCATAACAGATAGACGGATGCATACGAGGATGCCATGATAGTTCGCATTGACCATACCAGTGAAGAACCGCTTTATCTCCAGATCCGGTCCCAGATAATCGCGGCCATCGCCTGTGGTGCCTTGAAGCCTTTGGAGCCGCTTCCTTCGGTTCGCACCCTTGCTTGCGACCTGGGGATCAATCTACACACGGTGAACAAGGCCTATGCACTCCTCCGTGATGAGGGCTATCTGGTCATGCATGGCCGATCTCAGACGCGTGTTGCCGACCCAGGCAGTGTGGCTGCTACCCGTAAGGCCAGCACAGAGACCCTTAAGATGGAAGGTGAGCTGTACGCGCTTGCCCTGGCGCACCGTGCCCGAGGGGGGAGCGAAGAAGAGTTCCTGCAAAGCGTCCGTCATCAGCTAAAAAGTGCTTTCACTATCCCGTCAGAACCCAATGGTCAGGCATAAGACAGAGCAATCCCTCTCTGTCACGAGCCCCTTTGCAAGGGCACGGTAGTGGGAAGAGCAGCGATAAGAGGAAGAAAGGGATCGACACGATGGATACCGATATGAACAGCGACCTCATGGTGGTACTCACAGGAGGGTTTATCCCGTTCATTGGGGTGCTTATAGCCTTGACCCCCTACCTTATGAGGAAGAATGAATGCTTCGCAGTAACAGTGCCAAAAAGCGCAGCAGGCGACCCCTACCTGAGAAGCCTGAAACGGGCGTACCTGATATCCATGCTGGTGGTCACTCTGGCATTCAGCGTGTTGGACATAAGCCTTTGTGCCACGGGGAACGCAATCGGCGCCATTATAACGATGACGATCGCCACGGTGGCGATATGCCTCATTGGCTTTGCCCTCATGCTGTTCTTCCGTCAGAAGGTACGCTTGCATAAGCAGGGCAAAGGCTGGGCGGCCGCCCAGCAAGAAGCCATCGCATTAGTCGGGGAAGAGGATCTGCCCAAAGCGCTCTCGCTGAGATGGAGCCTGCTCTATCTTCCTCTTATGCTGCTCACGGTGGGCGTTGGCTATCTCGGCTATGATCGGATGCCCGAAGTCTTGGTCACCCATGTAGGTCTCAATGGGCAGGCGGATGGTTGGATGGACAAATCGCCGCTGGTGGTGTGGATGCCTGTGCTGATCCAGGCTTTCTTGGCGCTCTGTATGGTGTTCTCGCATTGGACCATCACTCACTCGAAACGCGCCATTGACCCCTCCGCTCCGGCAACCTCGGCTTTGGCCTATGGCCTGTTCGCCCGTGCCCAAAGCATCTTCCTCTTGGCTATCGGCTTGCTCTTCTGCTTCTTGATGACCGCTATGCCCCTCTCATTCATGGGCTTGCTCAGCCTCGGCCAAGCAGCAGGCATCATCCTGATGGCGGCGTTGATAACCGTTGTGGGTGCGGTAGCCATCTCGGTGGTGTATGGGCAGGGTGGTTCGCGGGTCTTTGCGCGGCTCAAGGAATCCGATGCCCTCCTCGCCGATGACGATGCCTTTTGGAAGCTGGGGATCTTTTATTGCAACCCCGACGATCCAAGCTTGTTCCTGTTGGAGCGTTTCGGGATAGGGTGGACGGTGAATTGGGCCCGTCCAGCCGTTTGGGCTATCCTTGTCGGCGGGCTTTTGGCCACGGTCGCTTTTGTCGTGGTGATGTTCGCCATCGCATAGCCCGCGTCTCGCCTGGCGTGGGACAGCGCAGCTCTGCCCGCACAGCGCTTCTGCCCTCATGCCCTGAGTTGCGCAGTCGCGCAGCAGACAGAAGCCTGCGCACAGAGGAAATCTCAGCAAAGCCTGCATGGGGCAGTCGGCGCGTCCCCGGTGCAGCCCGTCTGTCTTATTGCCGTACCCTGTTTTCCACGATGTCCTGAACACAGCATCTTCTTGTCCGAACAGTTCCAGAGTTCAACCGCTATCAGGCATGACGGCATTCTTCTCAGGTTCTTGTAAGAATCCTGTCACATGCAAGAGAGGTGTAGGTATGGGATTCGTTGGATTTCCGAATACCTTTCCTTTGGATTCCCTTTTACCCCCTTGAACAATGCTTGGACCTTCTGTCTCTGTTCTGTCAGAAGGCTTCGTCATGCTGAGAACAGACGAATTGACGGCAACAAAGACGAGCAACGAAAGGAACGCATGGTGAAAAGATCGAAGATGCTTCTACTGGGAGCTGCAAGCGGGCTGCTCTGCGCGTTGGCGGTATTCCTTTATTTGCAGAACGTGCAGGGCGAAGCCGCTCAAGCCCGTGCAGAAGCCTTAGCCCGATTCGGGGGCGAGCAATTGGAGGTGTGCGTTGCCTTGCGGGATATCGCGCCGGGCGAACGTATCGATTCCTCGAACGTGGCCATGCGCCTATGGGTGGCAGAGCTCTTGCCGGGCCGTGCCATCCGTTCGTTCAACGACATAGCAGGGATGCAGGTGACATCCAGCATCTTTACCGGAGAGGTGCTTTGCGAAAAGCGTTTCGTGAAAGAGGTCTCTGGATTCGAGGCACCCGAGGGACTGAGCGTGCTCAGCGTGTCCGCAAAAGAGGTCCAAACGGTCGGGGGATCGCTGTGTGCCGGCATGAAGGTAGACGTGTATGCGACCGGGACTACAACGGTGCTGTTGGCTCATGATGTGTTGGTGGTCGGCACCTCGCATGAAGAAGCTCAGGGGAAGGCCTTCGACCGCGCTGGTTGGGTGAAGCTTGCATTGCGGCCAGAGGCCGTCCAAGAAATAATCGCAGCATCACAGAAGACGGACCTGTATTTCGTGGTGCCGGCATGAGGAACACGACCCAGAGGAGGTTGGCAAATGGATCCCCGTATCGTCTTATGCATAGATTCTGAGAGCTACCGTAACCCAGGCCTCATAGGCTTGGAGGGGGAAAGCCTCGATGCCCAGCAATGGTTGCGGGTGTTCTGCAGTGCGCTGGAGGCGCGCCGCTACCTGCAAAAACATGCAGCCGCCCAGGAAGTGTGGGTTGCTTCGAGTGACGAGGTCGATCCGATAAACCTTGCCGCTGCCATCAAGAAGGACTCTACAGGGAAGAACGTGTACCTTCTGGCAACTGCCACCACCGGCTCCCTGAAGAGCAGGGCAAATGTTGCCGGCATCGATGCCGTATTGACGCAAGGCGATTTCACCCGGCGCTACAGCAGCCATAAACAGGCCGCAATCGCTTCTTCAGACATCCTTCTACGGCAGCCCCCTGATGATTCCCCAGCATCTTTTGCCCGGCAGCCTTCCGGCGGCTCCTCGGCAGCGCTTGTCCAACAGCCTTCCGGCGGCTCCTCGGCAGCGCTTGTCCAGCAGCCTTCCGGCGGCTCCTCGGCAGCGCTTGTCCAACAGCCTTCTGGCGTTCGGCCAGGCATGTTCTCCCTTCAATGCCTTGACGCTATGGATCCGAATCGAAGGGGACAAAGACGGACATCAGCATATGTCCTGACGATAGCGAGTGCGAGTGGAGGCTCGGGTAAAAGCACCGTGGCTGCTTTGAGCGCTTTGTTCGCACAAGGTCTTGGCCACCATACCCTTTTGCTTGATGCTGACTTCCAATTCGGGGACATGGGTTTTTCCTTGGGGATTGAAAAACCCTTGACCATCGATGCCCTCCTTGGCGATCCTTCAAAGATTTCCCAGCTCAAGCCCCAAGGACTTTTTCCTGCCTTGCTGGCTGCACCGAAATGCCTTGAGCAATCGGAATTGGCCTTTCCGGAACTACCTGCCTTGCTCGGCCAACTGAGGATGTGCTTTGATGTCATCGTGGTCAACACCGGAGCCTTCTGGGCGGAACACCATGCAGTCCTGCTTGAACAGAGCACCAGCTCGCTGTTCTTGGTCG
>JAIRPR010000080.1 GCA_031256895.1 Coriobacteriaceae bacterium | reverse complement strand
CTATCAGAGGGTTGGCTCCTCATGCCCAGGATCATGGCAAAAAACCCACTAAAGGCCTTTTTCAAGAAACAAGCCGACAGCACAGTGAAATAAAAAACCAATATAGGTTGACCGTCCCCGTGTCCTGTCAGCGCCTTATGCGCCCGCCGGCGCCCCCTCAAGCTCGCGGGCGAGAACGGGACGCATAGCCTCTATCGCACATTCGATCTGACCGTCATCGGGCTCGTTGGTGGTGAGGTACTGAAGCTGCATGCCTGGCCATAGGATAACCTTCACCAGGGGGTTGTTGGGGTGTGAGCCGGCCCATTTGACGGTTATCTCGTAGGAGATGCCGGCTATGAGGGGCATGAACACAATGCGTGTCGCTATGACCAGGGCTAATTTAGGGAGTCCTTCGGGCACTCCCCAGGCTGCAATAATGGCGTTCAGGGGGATTGCGGTGTATACCAGGATGGCGATTATCATCACCATGATCAGGAAGGCGGTGCCGCAGCGCACGTGGAGGCGGGGAAAGCTGCGGGCGTTCTCGGGAGTGAGCTCGAGTCCGTGCTCGTAGCAATGGATTGCCTTGTGTTCGGCTCCGTGATAGCCGAACATGCGCTTGACATCGCTCAGGCGCCCGATCAGCCAGAGGTAGAATACGAACACGGCCACCCGCAAGAGGCCGTCCACGATGTTCCAGGCAAGCATGTTGTTGTCGTATTCGCCTACTATCAGGTTGGTGAGGAAAGCGGGGGCAACAATGAAGAGGGCGACCCCCAGGACCAGGCCGAGCACCATTGAGACGGCCATCTCCTTGTTCCCGAAGGCGGGCTGCTCAGAAGCTGCCTTCGCGGGGTTTGACCCATGCGCTTGGCTCCCATCTGCCGCAAGGGATTCCGTAGCCGCGAGCGCATCAGCTTCCCCGAGGCATGGCGCATCCCCTTCCTCGCCTTTGCCTTCCTCTTCGCCCTCTTCGGAAAAGGCATGGATGGCTGCAATGCCGAGCGCTTTATAGCCAAGGATGAGCGATTCAACCAGTGCCCGACAACCGCGGATGAGCGGCCAATACATCCATTGGTTCTTCGCCTTGCCCGAGTTCAGCTCATGTTCTTCGATATAGATCGAGCCTTGCGGCTCGCGCACGGCAACTGCCCAGTTATGCTTGCCACGCATCATGATGCCTTCGATGAGTGCTTGACCCCCCACATGGGTCTTTTTCGGTCCATCTTCTCTAAATGCCCTGCTCAGATCACTTTTATGCTTTTGTTCGGACATAGGTCAGCCCCTTTCTGCTTTTGGGAAAGGATGCCCGCAAGTCATGGCGCCTTCGGGACAGGCTCCCCGGACACAGGGGGCGCCTGCATCACAGAAGATCGCGGGGGCGGTGGGGCGCACCAGCCGAAGCATACGATCGGCCAACTCGCGGATCTCCCATTGGGCACGGTTGCAACAGCGAAGCCCGAAGAAATGCAGGAGCTCCCGTATGTTCATGGTGACCACGATCTTCGTCTCTGCTGCATTGGGCAGCAGGTAGCGCGCGTCCTCGGCAGGCACTCCGAGCTCGAGCAGCTTATGGTAGGCATCCAGAGCAGACGCAATGGCCTCGTCGAATACCGCCTCTGCTTCAGCATCCTGCTTGACCGACCCGGGCTTCACCATACCGATCCCTTGAGTGAAGCGCACATAGCGCTGGCTTTGTTGGTTGAAGCTTGCGATGCGATGGCGGACCAGCTGGTGTGTCAATGCCCGTGATACCCCTTCGATGGCGAAGGTGTAGCTCGCATGCTCAAGCGTCGAATGATGCCCGCTTGCCATGATGGTGGCAAGCACACCTTGCACCTGTTCGAGTGGCATAGTCTCTATAAGCTCAGCCGCACCGACAGGCGCATAGCAAAGCCGCGCCGCAGTGGCGACTGCCCGTTCGGGGTCGGGTGTATGGTAGAGTAGTTCGACTTGCACCGTTTCGGCTCCTTTTTCTTGATGGGACTCTCGCGTCCCTCGGATCATGGCAGGCTGTGCGCTTGCGTCCTTCTGTGCCACGATACGCCCTGGTTCTTTGCCTGACACCCAAGCCTTGCCGACCGGAATGTCCACCGAGACAGCTTGGCTTAGCGAATGACGCCTTGCACAAAGACTGCAGCCTTTCGTGAGTTCTCATGCGGCTTTTGCAAATTCCCTTATGGACACCTTTCGCTTTCGCGGGTATTATTCTGACACGACGGTACCGACCCGAGCGGCCGGTACCGGTACTATACTACCTCAAATTATCGTCGGTATCGCCCGAAAGGCACGCTATGACTGAAAAGCTGTCCGAAAACTTCACACCCCTGCTTCCCACCAAGGATTGGAACACCGAATGGATAGAGCTTCAGAAGAAGCGTCGCCATGTTGACGACTCATCTTATTGGGACAGGCGGGCGCAGACCTTTGCGACCAAGGACTCCCCTAACGCCTACGTCGAGCGCTTCCTGGATCTGGCAGGCATCGCTTTGGGCGAAACCGTGTTCGACATGGGCTGCGGCACGGGGGCATTGAGCATCCCCTTGGCCGAGCGCGGCCATCATGTCACCGCAGCAGACTTCTCGTCAGGCATGCTTGCGGTCATGTGCGAAGGACTTGCTGCCCGTGGAATCGATACGGTAACTCAGAAGCTCATGAGCTGGGAAGATGATTGGCAGTCATGGGGCTTGTGCGAGAAGTCCTTCGATGTGGCGATCGCCTCGCGATCGATTGCCACCCAGGATCTGGGATGTGCCCTCGACCGGCTGGGCGCCCTTGCCCGGCGCCGGGTCTGTATCACCTTGGCAACCGGCTATTCCCAACGTGTCGATGAGCGTGCCCTGCGTGCCCTGGGACTGGAGAACGCTTTTGGGAATGACTACCAATATGCCGTCAACATCCTGATCAACAAGGGCTTCCTTCCCGAGGTCTCTTATATCGAAAGCACCCGTGACGATACGTTCGAGTCCTTCGAGGAAGCATATCGTATCTACTGGCACATGATAGAGGATGCCGGAGCCACCGTTGAAGACGAGGCAAGAACGCCCTTAGAAGAGCGTTTGAGTGGGTGGCTGAAAGACCACTTGGTCACTAATCGCCAGGTCGGAAAGCCAGACCGTAAGGGTGTCCCCCAAAAGCCGCTGCGTCTCGATGAGCCTCGAAGGGTCACTTGGGCATTCATCGCTTGGAATCTGGAATAAGCTGCG
>JAIRPR010000042.1 GCA_031256895.1 Coriobacteriaceae bacterium | reverse complement strand
GGGGTTTGGGCGTGGCAGGGGGCGGGAAGGCCGTGCGTTGGGTACTGGACGTAGGTTTTTTTGGCATGGATCGGGCCCTGGCCGCCCAATGGCCTTTTGCGTTATCGGGGGGCTTTGGGGGAGGCTGGGGGCGGGAAGGCCGAGCGTAGCGTACTGGACGTACGTGAGCTTGGCCTGGAGCGCGCCCTGGCCGCCCAAAGGCCCCCTAGAACTGGTTGTAGATGAAAGTGGCCCCACTACTTCCCAACCCCGAGAACAGAAGGTACCATCCAAGGACAACAAGGATGGCAAGAACGAACACGAAGCACGCCACAGCCAGAAGGAGGGGATGCCTCTCTTGCAGAAGCGACCATATCCTTTCGACATCGGGCATCAGGAATCCCTTCTCACGAAGGAGAGGAAGCCCTGCTCGACATCGAGCCAGCCAAGCCAGCCCAGATGCATGATGTCGCGCAGGTAGTAGGTGTCATAATCGTGGGGCGAAAGGTCGAGGCAGGTGACCTCCGCATCGGCACAGAGCGCGACGATGCGGCTTGAGAAGCTTGCGCGCACGTCAGGGGTGAGGCCTGTGTAGTCGTACCATTTGCCGTTCACCGGCGCGATCACCACATAGGGGTCGAGACCGCTTTCCCGGCAGACATCAAGAAGGCAGCGGAAATCGTCGTATTCGGGCGTCTGGGACAGAGTCTCGTTTTCCAAGGAGCCTTCGAGCGCCTCATAGCGCGGCTCCAAGATGTCGGTCCAGTAGTCATCGAAGACCCCGTAGGGGTTGTTGGTGGAATGTTGCTGGGCTTGCGCTATGGCTTGTTCGCGCAAGACATCGAAATCAGGCATTTCGGGCACGGATCCAGATGATGATGGCGATTCTGCCTGTCCTGACGGTAACAGGGCTTCGGAGCGCGCTATGGCCTTGGCTTCTTCTGCGGGCGTTCGCGGCGAACCCTGTGCACGCACCTCGCCAAGGGCGAAACGCAAGCGCAGGTCAGTCATGATATTGAGGGCAACTCCATTGACCCAATCCTGAGGAAGCTTGGGCTGGCCTGCGTCGATGAGTGCGGCATCGACCCCTTCCTGTGCCAGACGCTGAGCCACGAAATCCTTGGATTCCTGCGAGATTGCGGGGTTCTTGCAGAATTCCTGGTATAGGTTGTAAGAGAAGCGCATCTTGAATATGCCTGGCTCAAGGCCGCCATCAAAGAACCATTGAGGCGATACGATGACGGCCACCTTCTTGTTGGGCATCCCCGGGGCATAGGCGCCTGCGGCTATTGCCAGCCAGAGGCTTTGGTCGTAGGCATCGCCGATGTACATCAGGTCCATGTTGTAGTCGTTCTCGCGAAACACGTGGTCAGGAACGGTGGACACCATCCAAGGCATGGTGGCAAGCTCGCTGGATCCGAACAGGAAGTAGGTTTCCTCGGTACAGGCTGCCAGGGTGAAAGCTATGCTTTCCGATTTGACCCCCGAACAGAGGTAGCCATATACGCGCGCAGGGTCGATGGCGGTCTGCGGGGGCAGCAGCCAGCCCATGCCGAACACGACCGCTAAAGCGGTGATGAACGAGATGGCTATGGCAGCAAGGTTCTTCACGCAGGCGCCTTCCCGATCACAGACGTTCCTGTACCCGTGCCAGCACCTTGTTCACGGAGTTCATCTCTTCACGCGCCAGCTCGGTGGGAGCAATCACGACCCCGAACTCGTCTTCGATACTGACCAACAGGTCGATGGCCGCCATCGAATCGAGCAGGCCGGCCTCGAACAGGTCGATGTCACGCCTTTCGTATATGTCGTCGCTATCACAGACCTCAGCTATGAGTGCGAGCAGCCTTTCTTCCATGCAAACCTCTGTCTTTCGTTGTCCGTACGGCTGATCGCCGCATTTTGTCTTTCGCATGTATGCGGGCATCAGGGAACCCTGACCTTGGCCTCGGGCTCGGCCTTGGCCTCGGGCTCGAGCTTGGCCTTGGGTTCGGGCTCGGGCTCGGGTTCGGCCTGGCCTCGGGCTCGGCTCTGGCCTTGGGCTCGAGCTTGGCCTTGGGCTCGGCCTTGCTTATGCCCTGCCCTTTGGGCAACTTCTCAGGGCTTTCCCGGTTCGGGCCTTTCGGTGCTAGTGCCCTGAGAGGGAAACCTGCCCAGAGAATATGGCGAAGCCCAGCATCACCAAGTTGAAGGTGACAAGCCACGAAACGATTCTATAGGGCTTTGTGTCTTTGTGCCTCTTAAAGAAGGAAGTCCTCTGAAAAAGCTCATGACTTGCCAGCAGGAGACCGTGATAGAGCCCATAAGCAAGATAGTTCAGCGTGACCCCGTGCCAAAGCCCCATGAGCCCCATGTTCAGGAGATAGCCGCAACAGCTGGTGGCAACCCGCGACCCTATGAGCCTATGGCGGCGCACGGTGCGGACAAACCGCATGAACACGTAGTCGCGCAACCAGAATGAGAGGCTCATGTGCCAACGGTTCCAGAAGTCCTTGATATCGATGCTGGCGAAGGGGTAATGGAAATTGCGTGGCACTTTTATCCCAAAGACAGCCCCGATGCCGATGGCCATCAGGCTATAACCTGCGAAATCAAAGAACAGATAGAACCCGTAAGCATAGGCTGACCCAATCTGACCTGCCACAATAGCCACCCATGATGCGTTCCCCAGTGCCTTTGGTAGATACCATATCGCAATGGAGAACACCGCAGAGCACACCATCTTATAGAACACGCCTATCAAGAACCACAGCAGGCCACGCGTGAACAGCTCCCGGTAGTCGCTTTGTTGGGGCACCGTGCGGATGTCATGCATGAAGTCGCGGCTGCGCATGATGGGGCCAGCGGTGAAGGGCGGAAAGAATACGAGGAAGGCCAGATAATCGACGATTCCCAACTCTTTGATTAGGCCGTCGTGTATCTCGATGGCCACCTGGACGGTCTTGAAGGTGATATAGGAGATGCCCAGGAAACCTAAAAGGGAGGCATCGAAGAGGGCTGATGCCTTGTATGCCACAAGCGGCAAGAGCAAGATGCCGACAACTACCAAGAAGAGCGCCATCTCGGGGATCGCCGGGGGCTTTGACCCTGCGGGCTCTGAGGGACTGAAGCCGTTGCGGGTACGGGAGCTCTTTGCAATCCCGGGGATCGCCGGGGGCTTTGACCCTGCGGGGTAGGAGGGGCCCAGGAGGTTTGGAGAGGCTTGGGGGCGATCGTCCCCGTAGCGCCCTGGCGTGTCACTGCCCAGATCGGCGCGGCCAGGGAGGCTTGGGGGCGCTTGGAGGCTTTGTGATGGACGCGAGCTTCGCAGGTACAGGAACAAGCGCGACACAGAAAAGGACAAGGCCAGGTAAAAGACGAACGCAAGGCCTGCCAAAGGCGTCTTGCTGAAGAGGAAGGCCAAGAAGAGCAACGATACCCCCAAGAGATAGAAGCGTTGCGACCGACCCAAGAAGCCCAGAATTGCCGCGGGGATGGCGGCAAGGACAAGCAGGACAAAGAAGGCGGGATCGGTGAAGAAGGTCATCCGAACAGCTCCCCACAGCAACCAGGGCGCACTCCGCAGCGGGAAACCCGCATCAGAGGCTTGTCAGCACTTCGCACATACCAGGTATGCCCCAAGGTGTAAACGGCCATCTAGCCCATGCCCCGCAGCCGGTCGCGATCGATCTTGCCGTTCGTGTTCAGGGGAAATGCCCCTATGCACACCACCTTGCGCGGCACCATGTATTCAGGGACAAGCCCGCGGAGCCCCGCTTTTATCTGTTGTGCAAGGTCGAAGGCCTGACCTGCCGCACCTTCGGCAAGGACCACATAGGCAGCCATATGGGTGATGGCTCCCTTGCGCCATACCGGAAGCACGCAGGCATCGGCCACCAGATCGAGCCTGCGGAGGTTCGATTCGATATCCCCCAGCTCGATGCGGTAGCCATGGAGTTTGATCTGGAAATCGAGGCGCCCATGGAAATGGAGCATCCCTTCAGTGTCCAAGGTGGCGCTATCGCCCGTCCGATAGGACCGACGCCCTTGGCACAGATGGGCGGGGCACGAGCAAAATGCAGCTTCAGTCAGGTCAGGCCTGCGAAAATAGCCCTTTGCCACCGTATCGCCGATGATGAAGAGCTCGCCTGCCTGCCCGGTTGGCTGCAGCTGCATCGTGTCGGGGTCAAGTATGACCAGATCGGTGCCTGGCCTTGCCTTCCCCACAGGCAAAGGTTCGACGGAAGCCACCATCTGGGGCGTGATGCGCACACTGGTCACCAGGTCGGTCGATTCGGTGGGGCCATAACCGTTCACGACCTCACAGCCTCTGAAACGTTCGAGCAATGCCCCGGCCGTTTCGTTCTTGAGTGTCTCCCCCACGAAGAAGAAGGTCTTTACCCGGGGAAGGAGCCGCGATGAGAACCGCGGGTCACGTAGGCACATATCGGCGAAAGACGCCGTCGAGACCCAGAAGTGCGGGTTTGCCTTTTCGAGGGCATCGAAGCTTCGTGCCAGGTCAGCTTCGTCTTCGCTTTCAAGGGAGAACATAGTGTTGCCCGTGCCCAAACCCAGTGCGATGTCGGTCAATGAAAGGTCAAAGGAAAAGGGGGCACGGTCGAAGAACACCTGGGGCTGCGCGGGGGGCTGGGGCTGGGGCTGGGGGAACTCCGCCACCATCCATTTCCAGAAGTTATCGAGGCATGAAGCCGTTATCTCAACACCCTTGGGGGCCCCGGTCGATCCTGACGTGAACATGATATAGAAGCACTCGTCACCCGCCACTGCCGCAAGGTCAGCCCGGGAGGCGGCCTGAGCCTGTCTGCGCAGCTCGTTCAAATCGATTTGCAGCGAAACGAAATCATCGAAATCGGGGATGCCTTCGTCCAACGTGTTCAGCATGAGCGGTTTTCCCAATTGCCCAAGGATGTCGATAGCTCGTGACTTGGGGAGGTTCGTGTCGATGGGCACATAGGCATGGCCGCTTTTTACGCAGGCCAGAAAGGCAACAAGCATGAAAGGTGTTTTATGCCCATACACGACCAATGGCTCGCGTGTCGCGTCGATGCCCGAAACCCATGCCGCCAGGCTGTCGGAATATGCCTTCAATTCCCCATAGGTGATGGATTCCCCCCGGCTGTTCCTGAAAGCGCACACATCGGGGTTGCGCACACCGAAGGCATCGACGGCATTAACGAATTCACTCATGGGCATTCATCTTTCCTGTTTCATATTACCGCTCATAGGATTGTGCATTCTACCATAAGCGGAGGTCATCCGCGCAGGCTGAGAACGACAACCCAAAAAACCCAGATTATAGTTACTGGTTCATGACCGTGCCGTCATGAACCAGTAACGAGGCATTGCTGCTGGGTTATCCCGATAAAGGCGTAATCCAGCAGCAGTCATTGGATCTCAAGCCTTACTGCCGAACCGATACCGGCATCCGGCACAAGAACAGCTTCTTTATTGACCGAGTTCGCCGATGAACACGTCTATGTAAATCTCGGTGTTGATGGCGTCAGCTTCCCACGTATTGCCAACGAGGGTAAAGCTCAAGGTGACTGAATGGGTCGAGGGGGTCTGCTTGTCCAACGCCGCATAGATGAGCTCGGAGAACTTCTCCTCTTGCTCTGACAGCGATAGTCCGCTGAACTCGCTCGCATCAATATCGCCTTCCATGAGGGAATTCATTGCAGGCCCCAATTGCTTGGCGGTGATGCTTGCTTCGACGGTTGCCTTCTTGTCGTCTATCTTAACGGCTCCGAGGGTATAATCCATGCCTCCCAACCATGCCTTGAGGAACTCATTGGCATCGATGCCGTAGGCTTCCAATCCTGAGATCCCTGAGGCCAACTCGGGCATGCCCTCGATATCCGCCGCCTTCATTCTGTCAAAATCGGACTTCAGGGCATCACGGATGAGGTCTTCGTCGCTCTTGCCACAGGCAGAAAGCGCGAACATCGACGACATCGCCAAGCAGATGCCCAGCACTGCTAAAACTATACGCTTCTTCATTTTAAACTCCTCACTGGTATGACAACAAGAAACAGGCAGAGACGACAAGTTGCCCTGCCCAACCCGCACTGCGAAGACCCGCCTCGAGCCACAGAGCGAACTCGAACAGGCCTCCGCTTCGGCAAGCATGATACCATAGATCGCGGTTCGACGACAGAGGCAATCGGGATACGATCGGAAAGCCTTGAACAGGGTTTGCTCCCGTTCGCAGGGCAGCCAGCAACGGGCGGGTCGCCCGAGAGCCGCTGTGTTCCCATTGACTGAGGGCAAACGGGGCACGGCATGGCCGCTCGCGAAGCTCCGAGCGAAAACAGGCCCCTACCCTTCACTCTGCGATTCTGCCTAGATCTGACCGAGATTCGAAGCTTCCCCAAGGAAGGCCTGATTCAACTTCGCATCATTGCCTGCTGCGGCCACCCAGGAAGCGCCTTCTCGGTTGTATGTCAAGACGACCGATTCCGTTGTTGGGGTTTGCTTCTCCATTGCCGCAAGCAACAGCTCATTGAACAGGGCATTGGCCTCGTCTTCCGTCAGATCGTCGAACGCGCCTTCCTCGCTCAGTGCGGTAGCCTCTTCCACAAAGTCACTCACCGCTGGCCCCATCTGCTTGATGGTGATGCTGAGCTCTATGGTGGCCGTTTTGCCTTTGACCGTTATGGGTCCTACGGCATAATCGAAGCCGTCCAACCAGACATCGAAAAACCGATCGGAATCGATGCCCTCAGCCTCGAGGGCTGAATAGGTATCGGACATATCGCCTAAAGCGTCGATATCGCCTGACTTGAGCTTCTCCAGGTCCGATTCTATTGTCTTGCGTATGGCTTCCGCTTCTTTTTCGCAGGCAGTAAGCACGAACAGCGACGACATCGCCAGGCAGATGCCCAATACCACCAGCATGACACGCTTCTTCATCTGAAACTCCTCTCCACTATGACGGCTGGATCAGGATTGAAAAGAACAGCCGCCTTGCCCTCTTCACATGGTGAAGGCTTGCTTTCCAACCGCATACCGAAACCGCACAAGCCTCACTCTGATGCATATCATACCACAGGCTTGCAGGCCAGGAAGGCTGAATTGCACCAAAAACCCCCGCTTGATCAACAGAGGGAGCTGTTCACACCCCAATCTGGAATGTAAGGCTTTATGCCTTGCATCCAAGCGTCTGACTTGTACTTGGATTCAAGGGACAAGCCCAAAATGACGATTGGATGTAGGGGGCTTAGCCTTATAGCTTGGGATGTGGCAGTAAGCAGCGGATCGGCCCAACAGCGCAATCGAACGGCTCGGCCTCGCAACTTGATAGAACGGATCGGCCTGGCAACTCGATAGAACGGCTCGACCTCGCAACTTGATAGAACGGCTCAGCCCAGCAGCGCGATAGAACGGCTTGCCTTCATGGCTGCGCTGTCAGCTGATGCCGCGGAAGAGGTGACCGGTGGTGGCGCCTTCCTTCTTGGAGACGTGGTCGGCGCTTTTAAGGGCGATGTCGCGGGCACGAACCGCACGTTCGACCGATCGGGTGGTCTCAGCTACATTCATCATCGTGGTATCGACCATGAATGCGGTGACGCCCGCAGAGATCAGCTCAGGCGCGGCATGCAGCACATCGTATTCGACCCCGTTGTAAAGGTGGCTTCGGCCGCATTCGTCGGTGACCACCGCAAACTCGTAGCCTTTGCGATCTTTCAGGTAATGAGGGCTTTTACGCCGAGGGCAACGGCGGCAGTCCTCGGTGCAGGGCCCTTGGCTCATCAAGAGGCAGTGCCGGGTGGTCATGAGCTCTTGGTAGCCAGCCACGGTAAGACCGAGCGGAACCGGGCTTGCTTCGCCCAACAAGGCTATCTGCTCTAAGGTGAGCTCGGGAGAAAGCCATATTCGCCGCGCCCCCAGGTCGGCTGCCACATACAGGGATTCCCTGTTGGTCAGGGGAATATGCGGCCCCGCTTCGGGAAGGGCATCCGATCCCTGTGCAAAGAGCAACTGCCCGATGTTCTCCACAAGCACAGGTGTCCCAGCCTTGACCAGGCTTGTTCCCCCGTCTCCCCGTATGCCTGGGCCATCGACCACCGGAAGTGCCATGATGCTGTTTTGAGGGTAGGCTGCGGTTTCAGCAGTTGGTGAGACCTGGCCTGCTATGAGGGCATTGCCTGGTTGGAGGTTCAGTGATGGCACATAGATGAGGTCTGCCCCTGCCTGCCTTGCCGCCCGTGCGCAGGCTGGGTTGGTCGCCCATGCGGCCACAGCACAACCCTTCCTTGTTGCGGGCAACCTGATAGCACGGTCTGCCACGCGCATGAGCCTGCGATCCCTATAGGGTGCCAACAGGGCTTCCTCCAGGCGAAGGAGTGCTTCGGAACGTATCTGATGCAATGCTGAGAAGCCGATGCCCACCCCTTCGTCAAGAACAAGCTCGATATCCTGGAACACAAAGGGCGTGTTCCCGGTGCGGCAGATGTGTTCGTGAACCTCTTCGGCTTTTATGGCCTTTGTCCTTGCGGCTTCGACCACAGGGCCCAAGACCGTGACGACAGTCGTGGCTGTTTCCCCACGTTTTTCGATCGGCGTGTTGGGCGGGCTTTGTTGTGCCGGCGACGCTGACAGGTCCTGCTGCGCCGACGACGCTGACAGATCCTGCTTCGCGGGCGCTGCAGAAGTGCTTTGCGAGGCCTGTCCGGCAACGGTACAGGACGATCCCGCCAAGTCGGATGGCTGGGACCTTGCCTTTTGGCTGACGGGATGGCCAGAGGCTTTTTGCCCAACGCCCGCCCTGGCACCTGACCATACATCCATACGCAGCTTTTGGCCTCGTGTAAGGCTTATGCGGGCACTTACCGGGACAAGGGGCGCGTAAAGGCTGTCCACGAAGGCAGTATGGGCATTGCGCACACGGAAGACCCGGTCGCCTTTCCCGACCGGCTTCTCAAGGGAGAAGCGACAACGGAGCGGCCGCGAGCCGCAGCCCGATGCCGTTTCGGGAAGCCCTTCGTGACGCAAGGTTCTTTGAGGAGAGGCCACCTGAGGGCATGCTTCATGGGGGGAGGCCACTTGCGGACATGCTTCATGCGGGGAGACCTCATGGGTGAAATGGCCTTTGTTCGTCCAGAACTCCAAGAGGTCGCCAGGGCTGATGTCGCGCTCGAACTCGACTTCTACCAGGCGATCGCGCACCGATACCACCCTGCCGACAAAGACGCCGCGGTTGTTCGGCCGCGAGTAGGCCATCATCTGGTTCCCGCGTTGTCCCTCGAGGTAGGCTGCTGTGAAGCCGCGCGAGAACACCTCGGCAAGGGCAAGCCGCCCCGCCTCTTCTTGTCCCTCTTGCCCTTCAGCCCGTTCGGATGACTTCCGCAGCACTTGTGGCCTTGTCTCGACGGATGCCTGTTCCTTCGCCAGCCCTTCTGTCGGTTCCTTCGACAGCACTCCGGCCTGTTCCTTCGACTGCCCTTCGGCCGGTTCCTTCGACAGCACTCCGGCCTGCCCCGGTACGCAGAACAGGCGGTCGAGGGCTTTACGGTATACCGCAGTCGTCGTGTACACGTAGTCGGGCGACTTCATCCTTCCCTCGATCTTCAGGGAATCAAGCCCTGCCGCCGCCAGGCCGGGCAGAAGATCGATGCCGCAGAGGTCCTTCGGCGAGAGCAGGTAGTCGCCCGGCGCGGCAAGCGTTTTGCGCAAGGCCTTGTTGTGCAGCGTATAGGGAAGGCGGCAGGCCTGGGCGCACATGCCTCGGTTCGCCGAGCGACCGCCGATCAGGGAAGACATGAGGCATTGCCCCGAATAGCAGACGCAGAGGGCTCCGTGGACGAAGGCCTCCAGCTCTAAGCCTGCCTCGTGGGCAAAAGCCGCAAGGTCACCCATCTCGGCAAGCGAAAGCTCACGCGCCAAGGTGACACGTGCAGCCCCCAAAGCGACGGCTGCCTCAAGCCCGGTGCGGCTTAAGATGTTCATCTGAGTGGAGAAATGGAGACGGGCCTGGGGAAGGACACGGCGCAGTTCGCCTGCCAGACCGAGGTCTTGCACGATGAAGGCGTCAGCGCCCCTGCGATAGGCTTGTCGTGCCAGTTCAAGGGCTTGGGCCATTTCAGAGGGAAGCACCACTGTGTTCAGGGCAAGATACACCGACACGCCCCGCAGGTGGGCGTAGTCGCAGGCATCCTGAAAGGCCTCCAGAGTGAAGTTCGCCGCACCTCGGCGGGCATTGAACCCTTCGAGCCCCAGGTAGACAGCATCGGCACCTGCGCTGACCGCAGCGCGGAGACATGAGGCATCGCCTGCGGGGGCCAACAGCTCGGGCATTCCTTCTCTTGGCATGCATTCCTCCCAGAATTGTGGACATCACATAACATTAGCACGTTCGTATTGCGAACTTGCTTGAAATCGAGACAGCATCCAGTATAGTGTTAAGTTCGTTCCGAAGTTCGGAGGTTATATGAAGATTCGCCGAAAAATGCGCCACAAACGAAGCTTCGGCATCGTGTGGGCCTTGATGGTAACCCTGATCGTCTGCGGAGTGCTGGTCTATGGCACCGTGCAGGCAGCCTTTGCCGTTGTCAATTCCTGGCTCGAGGACCTTCCCAGCGTCGAAGACTCCGATGCGTTCAGCTATGCCCGCAAGAGCCGCGTGTATGCCGCCGACGGTACCACCCTGTTAGCGGAGTTCTACCTCGAGAACCGCGAACCGGTCACCATCGACCAGGTGAGCCGCTACGTGCTCGAAGGCACCGTAGCGACCGAGGATGAACGCTTCTACCAGCACAACGGAATCGACCCCCAAGGCATCGCCCGTGCCCTGTTCGTCAACATGCAAGGCGGGGAACTCGAAGGCGCATCGACCATAACCCAGCAGTTCATCCGCGGAACCCTGCTCTCGAAGGAAGCAACCGAAATAACCCTCGAGCGCAAGGTGCGCGAGGCACAGCTGGCAATAGACCTTGAGAAGGTCTATTCCAAGAACGAGATACTCATGATGTACCTCAACACCATCAACTACGGGGACGGCTGCTATGGCATTGAGGCGGCCGCACGCAATTATTTCCAGAAGACCTCGCTGGATCTGACCATTGCTGAGGCAGCCACCCTGGTCGGCATCCCCCAATCGCCCACCTACCTGAACCCCAAGACCAACCCAGAAGCCTGCTACGAGCGGCGCAACCTGGTGTTGAGCCGTATGCTGAAATACAAGACCATCACCCAAGAGGAATATGAGGCAGCCAAGGCCGAGCCCCTGAACCTGAACCCCGCACCCCCTGGCGCCACAGACGGCATCTATGCCTACCCTTATTTCACCAGCTATGTTCGTGAGCTGCTCCTGGGTGAGTACAGCCAGGAAGGCATGAGGGGCTTCACGCAGGACGAGGTCTTCAAGGGCGGCTGGACCATCTACACCTCCATCGATCCCAACATTCAGAACATGGCTCAATCGGCAGCTGAGACCCAGTACGCCGCCATGGCGGAAGACCTTGAGGTGTCGCTGACCGCCATCGACCCCAACACCGGCTACATCAAGGCTATGATAGGCGGCAAGGACTACTACACCGAGCAGTTCAACCTGGCAGTGCAGGGGCTGCGGCATGCGGGATCGTCATTCAAGCCCTTCACCCTGGTCACCGCCATCGAACAGGGCATCAGCCCCAGTACCCTGATAGACTGCTCATCACCCGTCATCACCGATGGCTGGCGTGTCGAGAACTACGGCGGCGCGAGCTACGGCGTACGCACCATACAGGTGGCGACAGCCATATCCTCCAACACCGGGTATGTCCGCCTCATAAACCAGGTGACGCCCGCTGCTGCCGTCGAGACTGCCCGACGCATGGGCATCACCTCCCCCGACCTCCAACCGCTCCCCTCCATGACCCTCGGCGCCGTGGGCGTGAGCACCCTGGAGATGGCTAGCGCCTATTCGGTCTTGGCAGCAGGAGGGGTAAGGCACAGCCCTGTGGCTATCACCAAGATACTCGGCAAGGACGGCGAGACCATCTATGAGCACGTGGACTCGCCGAAGCGCGTCCTGACCAAGGAAGTGGCCTGCGCCACGACCAAGGTCCTGCAGACGGTGTTCACCCAGGGCACCGCTATGGCTGCCCGCCTTTCAAGCGGCCAGCCCACAGCAGGAAAGACAGGAACCTCGGAAGATTGGCGCGACAGCTGGCTTTGCGGCTACACGCCGCAACTGACCTGCGCGACATGGATAGGATCCCCCAAGGAAGAGCGCAGGATGCCCGAATCGCTCGATTGCTCGAACGTATGGCGCAACTTCATGACCATGGCTTTGGAAGGGCAGCCCATCACGGCCTTCCCCAACGAGCCGGATCCACCCTATGGAAACAGGTTCAACGTTGACCAACAGAACGCACTGGGCAAGAAGGATCCGACCAAGGCACCCAGCGTAGTCGGCATGACGCTTGACCAGGCAAGGACTGCTTTGGACGGCTATGAGGCTGAAATGGTCGAGGAATATTCCAATACCGTGCCAGCAGGCGTGGTCATCAGCCAGGAAGTGGTTGGCGACAAGGTGCGGATACACGTATCGAAAGGGCCGAACCCCGCCCCGCCGACGGACCCCTCGAACCCGGGCACTAACCCCGGCACCGACCCTGGCGGGGGCACCGGAGGGACCGGAGGCACGGGTGGCACCGGAGGCACAGGAGGCACCGGAGGGCCTTGACAAGCCGTCGCAAAGGAACGCCCCCCACGGCATTTCGTGGGGGGCGTTCCTTTGTAAGCTTTGTAAGCTTTGTAAGCTTTGTAGGCTTTGTAAGCTTTGTAGGCTTTGTAGGCTTTGTAGGCTTTCTAGGCTTTGTGGGCTTTGTGGGCTTTGTGGGCTTCTTGAGCCCTGGAAGTCCTTCGGTGCACCGAGCCTTGGATCCATCATACTTGGATCGTCTTGCAGATCCCCCTTCGAGGGAGCCTCGGCCAGTTGCCGCTTGGACTTGCGCTGCAATCCCTTCTTGTTCCCGTGACTCCCCTATTCCAGGCCTGCTGCCTTCTTGTCGGCAGCTTCCAGATGCGCTATGCCGCTATCGTAGAGCTCCTTGAGCTCGACCAGACGCTTGCGGTAATCCGGTGCATCTGTCTTGTCGGCACTGCCTTCTGAACCGGATGCAGAGCCTGATCCTGAATCCTGGCCTGATTGCTGGCCGATACCTGAGCCCGTGCCGTTCGTGCCGCTACCCACAGCCCCCGTGCCTCCATCTGTGGTTGCCGTAGCCGTATCGGCATCAGAACCCCCCTGGTTTGCTTCCTGCCCTTGCTGTTGGGCGAGTTCTTGGGCTTTTACCTGGTCTTGTGCAAGCGCTAACGTTTGCGCGGCCTTCATATCGGCATAGAGCCCTATATACCCTTCGAGCGCTTCTAGCAGGTCCCTGCATCCGGCAAGGTATTCGGTGTGGATGTCCTTCAAGGCATCGGGGGGTACAAGCTTGCCGAAGGCGTCGATCAGGCGCCCGGCGTTCTCGCTTTGTGCCTCCATAGCGGCAAGGTCGTTTCGGGCAGCGGCATCGCTGAATGATTCCAAGCTTGCCCCCAAGTCGTCCATGGTCACACTGACCTGGGACATGTATTTTCGGTTCGCCGAGGCTGCATCATTTGCAGCCGTTGACAGGGGAACGCAAGCGACAAGGGCAAGGAGCAACGCCGTCGCAAAGCCTGCAAGAACGCAAGAGCGAATGAGCCGATTTCCTGTCTTGTTCATAGAGACCTCTTCTGTTTTGCTATCATGCTCAAATCAAGATCCAAGCCGGTTTGGTTGAAACCGTACTGTACCACATCGGCACTCCCCAAGGGAACGGCGTTGACCCGCCGTAAGCTTTTCTTCAAGGAGAAACGACAAAACCTTGCGTTCAGGCCTCTTGGGATCGCGCATCACCCAAACGGGTGCCTGCGGCTTTCAAGCAGGAAGACGTTTCCAACAGGCAGGCCACAGGCTGGCGAAAGGGCTGGTCTTCTATCCGAAGCAGTTGCAAGGTCTTGGACAGGCTCGGAAAGCCCGAACAACGGCTTTCCTAGAGCAGGGAACGGGCTTGCACCAACTGTGCCTTGACTGCCTCATGCCCCGTGCCGCCGAAGCTGTTGCGCGCCGCAACGATGGCATCGACATCGAGTGCTTGGGTTATATCGGCCTCGAAAAGGCTGCTTGCCTGCTTGAAGTCGTCTAGCGAGAGGTGCTCGAGGCCGCATCCGCGCTTCTCGCACAAAAGGACCAGTCGCCCCACCACCTCGTGGGCCTGTCGGAAGGGCATGCCCTTCTTTGCCAGGTAATCAGCCACATCGGTGGCCGCAAGGAAGCCTTTCTCGGCTTGGGCGCGCATAGCTTCCCCGTTTATCGCCATGGTGGCTATCATGCCCTCCATACAACGGTATGAATCGGCCAAGGTCTTGGCAGCGTCGAAGCTCACTTCTTTGTCTTCCTGCAGGTCTTTGTTGTAGGCCAAAGGGAGGGCTTTCACCGTCATGAGCAAGGCCACCAGATCGCCTACGACCCTACCGGTTTTTCCTCTGATAAGTTCTGCGAAATCGGGGTTCTTCTTCTGGGGCATGATTGAAGAGCCGGTCGAGTAGGTGTCAGACAAGGTGATGAAGCCGAACTCAGAGCTTGACCACAGGATGAGCTCTTCGCATAAGCGTGAGAGGTGAACCATCGACACGCTGCAGGCATAGTCGAGGTCGAGCAGGTAATCCCTATCGGAGACCGCATCGAGCGAATTGGGCACCACTCCCGCAAAGCCCAGCAGCTCTGCCGTACAGCTTCGGTCGAGGGGATAGGTCGTCCCCGCAAGGGCGGCAGCCCCCAAAGGGCTGACATCGGCGGCTGCCCGTGCGGCAGCCAGCCGATCGCTATCGCGCGTGAACATCCAGAAGTAAGCCAGAAGATGATGTGAGAACAGGACAGGCTGGGCATGCTGGAGATGGGTGTAGCCGGGCAGGATTATCCCAAGGTGATGTTCCGCCTGCTCCACGATGGTACGCCGCAGGCCAAGGTTGGCTTCCATGAGCCCTTCGCATAAGGCTTTCGCGTAAAGGTGGGTGTCGGTGGCCGCCTGATCGTTGCGGCTTCGCCCGGTATGCAGGCGTGCCCCCGCATCACCGATGTCTTCGATGAGCACGCGCTCTATGGCCATGTGGATATCCTCGTCCACGGCGGCATCGAACACGAATTCACCCGCCTGGATTCGTGCCTCTATCGCATCAAGGCCGGCAAGGATGGCCTCGGCATCGGCCGCAGGGATGATGCCCTGGGCTGCAAGCATGCGGGCGTGAGCGCGTGACCCCGCGATATCCTGGGC
>JAIRPR010000223.1 GCA_031256895.1 Coriobacteriaceae bacterium | reverse complement strand
AAAAAGCCTGCTTTACCAGGGTGGTCTTGCCTACGCGCCTTCTCCCGAAGATGACGGTCATCTGCGCGGACTCATCGGCCAGCTTGTCCCATTTTGCCAGGCTCTGTAGTTCCTTGCTGCGACCGTAAAAATGCATCGATTGCCTCCATCCTTCGAGTACGCTCTGTTGATTGCCGTAATATATGCGTTTGTAGTAAAAGTTACCGTAACATATGTTACAGAATAAATGAATACTGCACAGTTGTCAACAATCATGTTTCCATGACGCGAACGATAGGCTCAATCCGTTTGGCGGTGAGGCAGGCTGCAAGGGAGTCCACCGAGCACGTTTCCATGACGCGAACGATGAGCGCTACCCGATCGATTGAGGTCAATCCGGGTATGACATTGAGGCTGGCTACCTCGAGAACAGTAACAATAACGCCAATCCTGGTACAAAACCCGGTCCCTGTCAGAGTTTATTGATTATCATATTTAAATATGATAATATGAAAACTAGAGGCAGGACCGTTAGAGGCCGAAATCTAAAAACGACTTGATGTGTACGAGGGACACAAGCCACCCCGTGTATGAGACCCAGTTTTTGAAGGACCTAACGGGCAAGCCGAAGATCGAATGAGCGAGGAAAGAGGGAAGCGGCACGTGGGCATCGTTCGAGCTGCGTGTTGAACAAGACAGCCAAAAGGCTGCGAGAGAGGAGGAAAGATGTCAAGGGAAGGTGTGAAGGAACGGCAACGGCAACGGCAACGGCAACGACAAATGATGTCAGGCCGCCTGCCTTCGAAGGAAGAAACCCCAGCGGGAACAGCAGCTGTGGAGAGGCGGCTGTCCAGGCGGGGCTTCCTTAAGGTCACTGCCGCTGCCGCAGGCGTTGCGGCAGCAGGTGGCAGCATCGGATGCAGCGTGGTGCCACAAAGCCAAACGGGGCAGATGGGCGGACAGATTGAAACCTATAACTGCATCTGTCGATCGAACTGCATGTTCTCTTGCCGCTACACGGGTTTTGTACGTGAGGGAAGGCTCTTCAAATTGGAGGTCGCCGATTATCCCGAGCCAGGTTATACGAGCAGTTGCCTTAAAGGGCTCTCCTATCTTGAGCGTATTTATTCCCCTACGCGCATCAAGCACCCCTTGCGTAGGGTTGGTGATAGAGGCGCTGGTCAATGGGAGCAGATAAGCTGGGAAGAGGCCATCGCTGAAGCAGCAGACAGGTTGAAGGAGATTGCCGAAAAGCATGGGCCCAAGGCAATTGTATTCGATTCCTGTTCAGGCTGTTATGGGTATATCAACGGCATCTACAACCCTCTGGGGCGCCTGTCGGGAGTCCTGGGGGCGACAAAGCCGGCGGTATGTTACGACTATGCGGCAGGACATGGGATAAACCGCGTCCTGGGAACGGGAGATTGGGCATATTGCAATGAGCCGAGCAGCGTGCTCGATTCATCGATGGTCATCGTATGGGGCACAAACCCGGTATTCACGGCACCCCATAATTGGCGCTGGATCCAACGTGCGAAGAGCCAGGGCACGAAAGTGGTCACGATAGACCCCATCAAATCGGCTACTGCTCACAAATCTGATGAATATATCCAAATAACACCTGGTAACGATGGCTATTTGGCCTTAGCAATGGCCAACTACCTCATCGGCAAGGACCTCATAGACCATGACTTCTTAGCGGAGAAGTCGACCGGGGCATTTCTCGTGAAGCAGGAGGACGGCCTTCTGCTGCGTAAGAGCACCTTCAGCCCACTTGCGCTTGACGAGAGCGGCAAGCCAGTGGAAAAAGACCGCTTCTACGTTTGGGACGAGCAACAGGGAACCGCAGTCCTGTTAGAAGATGCGCAAAAGCCATCCATGGAAGGCAGCTTCGAATACCAGGGGATAAAGGTGGACACATCGTACACCCTTTTGAAACGGCAGTTGCAGCAGTACACGATTGCTGAAGCAAGCACCTTGTGTGGAATCTCTGAAGAAAAGATACGGTCATTCGCAGAAGAGCTTGCCTCCCAGAAAGCAGTCTCAGTCAATATCACCTATGGGCTTGACCATTATGTCAATGGCTACCTTACCACCTGGGCGATAGCGATACTTCTGGCACTCACCGGCAACCTGGCCAAACCAGGAGCTGGATTCACTGGGGTATTCACCACGGCTTACAGTCCCAACATCACGGCCATCTGGGCGGGTTCTCCGGAATTCAAGGCCTTGAACTCACAGGTCCCCAGCGGTCTTCTGCATACTATCTTCGACAAGCAGGAGTTGGAGGGGAAGCCATACCCGATGAAGGCCATCATCAGCTATAGCTCAAACCCCATCAGCAACTATGCTGGACAGAACAACTTTTTCGACAAGATACTGCCCAATCTGGATTATTGGGTCTACCTCGATATGGAGCTGACCGATTCTGCCCGATATGCCGATCTGGTGCTTCCGGTCTCTTCCTGGTACGAAAGCGAGGACATCCGGGTGTCGTACAACAACCCATATTCCATATATCAAGAAAAGGCCATAGAACCGCTCTATGAGAGCAAGCCGGATTCCGAGATAGCAGGCCTTCTGGGAAGGGCGATGGGGTTCCAAGAATCGTTCCCAGAAGGCTTTGGCTTCGATGAATGGGCAAACCTCTTGTTCACCGATGCTGTCTCGAAGTCCAAGGGTATAACGCTTGAACGTTTCAAGTCCGAGAAGGTCATACAGACCACGGGCGAGCCGGGGGTGAGCTGGATTCGCGGGCTGAGTGCCCCCTTCCCCTCGGAATCGGGCAAAGTGCAGCTCTACACCGAGAATCCGACCCCGCGCCTGAATTACGGGCAGGATCTTTCCGCACGTTTCCCCCATGAGCACCTTGTCTACTATCGAGCGCCGCATGAGGCTTCAAAGGACAACCCCTTATACCAAAAGTATCCGCTGGTCTTCCTGCAGGAACATTCACGTTTCCGGGTGCACACCCAATGGTTCAACACCCCCATGCTCAAAGAGCTGGATCCAGAGCCTCTGGCAAAGGTCAACAGCATCGACGCGAAGGCCAGGGGTGTGGCAGACGGCGATATAGTGGAGGTGTTCAACGACCGGGGCCACGCAGTGCTCAAATGTCTCATTGATGAATCGATTGCCCCGGGAATCCTTTCCATACCCAAGGGCTGGCAGAGAGAGCAGTTCATAGACGGGTGCTTCCAGGAGTTGACCAATCCTGAGATGGATCCCTATGCCTCGGCGTTCTCTTATTATGATTCCCTGGTTGATTTCCGTAAATACAAGGAGGTTTGATCATGCAATACGGAATGGCTATAGATCAACAGACCTGCATTGGCTGCCACACTTGTGCTGTCGCGTGCCGCGTTGAGAACAACCTGCCAAAGAATGCCTGGTGGAACCGTGTTGCTACCGATGGCGGCCCACAAATGGACACCCCTGCGGGAACTTTCCCCCTGGTGACCATGCACTACCTGACGATTGCCTGTCAGCACTGCAAGAACCCCGCCTGCACACGGGTATGTCCGGTAGGGGCAACGTACAAGAGGGCGGAAGATGGCGTGGTCTTCCAAGATTACGACAAATGCATAGGCTGTCGCATGTGCATCGCTGCCTGCCCTTATACAGGGGTGCGTTCCTTCAATTGGGATGAACCGAGCTATGTCATCGATTTCGCGGTGGGCGATCTTGATATCGCACGACACCAGAAGCACACGGTAGAGAAATGCACCTTTTGTGCGCACCGCTTGGCGCGGGGAGAAGAACCTGCCTGTATTAAGGTCTGTCCAGCGCGGGCTCGGCATTATGGCGATCTCGATGACCCCACAAGCGAGGTTTCGCGGCTCATCGCCTCGCGCAAATGGCATCAGCTCCTGCCCGAAGAGGGCACCAAACCATCCGTCTACTACCTGGTGTAAGGGGGGAAGAGAAATGACTGGCAACACAAACAACAACAAGGCGGCCGTCCGTTCAAAAGCCCAGATGGCAGCCATCATCATTGCCGCTGTCGTGGCGGTGGCAGGCATCGGCCTTTGGGTCTTCCAGGGCACGGCTGGCTTCGTGAACACCAATATGAGGAACCTGGACAGCTGGGGCCTCTACATCATCTGTTTCATGTGGTTCGTGGGGCTTTCAGCCGGGGGCCTCATCATCTCGTCTGCCCCTCAGGTCTTCGGCATCAAGGGCTTCGGGGGCATTGCGAAGGTGGCGGTGTGGGTCTCCATCTGTTGCACGGTGCTTGCTGTAGCCTTCGTGCTGGTAGATTTGGGCGGCCCGGCCAGGGTGTGGCACCTGTTCGTCTATGCCAACATGACATCGCCCCTGATGTGGGATATCATCGTGCTTGCTGCCTATCTGGTCGTGTCGGTTGTCTACCTGTGGGCTACCTTGCGTGTCCAAGCGGGCAAAGGATCGCCCAAAGCCTTGCGGGTGCTTTCTGTCATAGCCCTTGTCTGTGCCGTCATGGTGCATACGGTCACCGCCTGGATCTTCGGGCTTTTGCAGGCGCACGAGTTCTGGCATACCGCCCTTTTGGGGCCGTGGTTCGTGAGCTCGGCCTTGGTGAGCGGCCTTGCCCTGGTGCTTGTCATCGTTATCGCTTTGCGCAAGGCGGGCTATTTGGAGCCCAAGCAGGAAGATATAGCAAAGATGGCCAGGCTTCTGGGTGTGTTCACCGCAGTGGACCTCTATTTTCTCGCCTGCGATCTGCTGACCTTGGGCTTTCCCGGGGCTTCCGGGGCAGACATGGTGGGCATCTTGGCCACCGGTGCCTTGGCGCCCTTCTTCTGGGTCGAGGTTGCAGCCGGCGCCTTCACATTGCTGGTGGCCTTCACGCCGAGCCTGCGCACGGTGCCCCTCGTGGCTACGGCTGCGGTGCTGAGTGTGCTGGGCATCCTGTGCAAGCGCGTCCAGTTGCTGGTAGGGGGATTCCAGGCCGCCAACATAAGCTATCCTGCCGTTGCGACCGGCCCTGGCCTCACCGATGTGGGGGCGGGCACCGCAGCACTGAGCCCCGCCTTGGTCTATGTGCCCGCGCCTTTGGAACTTGGCATCGTTGTTGGCGTGCTGGCGCTCGGCATCTGCCTGCTGCTGGTGGGGCTGCGCTACCTGCCCCTGCGCCCCGTGTTGTGTTTCGTCAAGTATTTTTTTCCAAAAAGAGCGTACCCCTTTTCCACTTTCAGCGTGGTTGATTTTCCACTTTCAGCGTGAGGGCACGTGAAGGGTGGTTCATCTGGGCGTGTTGTC
>JAIRPR010000221.1 GCA_031256895.1 Coriobacteriaceae bacterium | reverse complement strand
AATCGCCAAAGTTGCCTGGGGGGGGGCGACCGAATTGCCTGGGGGGGGGCGACCGTCACCCTGCCGTCGGGCACGCCCGAGCAATAATGAATCGCCAAAGAGCGGCATCATCCCTTAGGGCTTCTTCCCGGGAACGAGGAAGCGGGTGAAGCTCAATCGAGACACCGGTTATTGCCCAGATGAAATGCCAGGAAAAGCCCAGCCGGGACACCGTAGACAATAAGACAAGGTTTCGGGTAACGCCCAGAGTCAAAGCCATGGGCATAGCACTGCTGAGACACCAGGGAAAACCCAGCTGATAAACCGGTTATTGCTCAGGGTTCACATGATGAAGACAAAAAGAAGAGCGAGCCGCTGGGGGGTGGGTAGCGGCTCGCGTGCTTCAGACCGATGCTATTATAAGACTATATCTACTATTTGACAAGACCCAATTTCTCCTTGAGCCTGCCCGGGAACGGCGCGTGCAACGGGTCAAGCACCCGCGGCAAGCCCTCAGGCCGATTTCCCCCTTAAGCCTGTCGGGGAACGGGCGGACAAACCCGGCGGACAAACCCGGCGGACAAACCCGGTGCACAATCCCGGTGCACAACCCCGCAGCACAATCCCGGTGCACAATCCCGCAGCTCAAAGGACTTATGCTGCAAGAGCCTGATTGTCAGGCCTGCCCGGAAGCGGGCGCACAGTCCCGCAGATCAAGCAGGTGAGCCAAGGAGAAGTCGTTGATGAGCCTGGCCATCTGTTGGGGCGATTCCTTGAAGCCGTTCTCCATCCAGTATATCTTGGACATCGTGGTAGCGGCAGCCACGAAATAAGCGGCGAACTCGATGTTCTCGATAGGGAAGCCTTGGGCGCTATAGACCTTGCGGTTGAAGGCCGCTGTGTTCGTGATGAAGAGGTCGATAAGCTCCATCCTGCCGAAGTTCCGCAACAGGTTCCCGTAAACATCGCGGTTGTCCTTCAGGGTGACCAGGTCACGTTCGGTCAGGTGGGTCTGCGACGACCTGATCTCATCGATGGGCAGTATCTTGCGCACCTCGACCAAAGGGGATATGAAGTCGTCATAGCAGATTGCGTTTACCAGGTCTGCCTTGCTCTCGAAATACTTGTACAGTGTCCTTTTGGCAATGGTTGCGGCTTGGCATATGTCCGCTATCGTTATCCGGTCGTAGGGGGTCTTCCGCAACAGTTCCCGAAAAGCTGCCTTAATCGCCTCACTCGTCTCCACAGGCATTCAGCCTCCTTGTCTCATGGTCGTCTTCGCCTCCCCGCGAACGGTCTTCTCGGGCGGCCGAACCGGGGCTCCCGCACAGGGAGCCACGAAGGCCGACCTCTGCATCCCTGCGCTTGCGCGTCATGGGGTCTGCTGGTCATCGCACGGACATCCGGTCTGCCCCCACGATGCTGCGCCACGCTTACGCCACCGTTGTGAATGGTTCGGCTGCAAAGGCCTATGAGGCCGTGCAGCACCAATCTCAGCGATTGGGAGGTAGGGATGATTATAAGGCAAAGCCGTGCCTTGTGGATCAGGTGGGGAACAAGAGGGGGAAAAGTACCCGTACTGTGCGCGAAAAGCCTGATTGTTCCCAGAAGCATGAACCAAGGAAGAATGCTGACGACTACCCGTCTGCGGCATATTGCCTGATACTTGACCTCGGCAGTTCCGACGAGAAAAGGAGAGAGAAGGCATGAGCAAGGAATACGGCGATTTGTTATCACGGTCGTTGCAGCTATCGCGGCGCGACCTCGTCAAGTGGGGCGCGGCCGCCGCGGTCATCTCGGGGGGCAGCCTGGCAGCCTGTGCGCCGAGCAACCAGGTTGCGGGCACGCCCGACCAAAAGGCCCCGGAAGACCCTTTGACGGGCGGTGAATGGGTCACGGTGCCTTGCACCATGTGTGCGCAGTTCAGGTGCGTCAACCGCGCATATATGGTGGATGGGGTGCCCATCAGGCAAAAGACCGACGACTCACACCCCTACAGCTTGGAATACCCGAACTGGCGGGCTTGCATAAGGGGGCGTGCCGCCCGTTGGTCGTTCTTGAGCCCCGCCCGCTTGAAGTACCCGATGAAACGCAAGAGCTGGCAGCCGGGCGGCGGCGCCAACGTGAACGGCCATCTGCGCGGCAAGGATGAATGGGAACGCATCACCTGGGACGAAGCGCTTGACATCACCGCTGCCGAGTTCAAGCGCATCGCTGAGACCTATGGCACCGGTGCGGACGACTACGGCAACGGCCTTCCTATCCTGAACCTGGTCTATTCCCTTGAGCCACGCTTCCTGAACGTGGCCGGCTATGGCACATTGCCCATCTGGGGGCAGAACTCTACCGGCGGCTGGCCGGTGGTGACCAACAAGATGCTGGGCAATGGTGCCGACAACAACGACCGGATGCTCATCATGGAACATGCCGAGCTGGTCGTGCTCTGGGGATGCAACCAGGTCTGGTCCGATTATGGGGATACACAGGTCACCATGCGCGGCCTGAAGGAGCGGGGCGTGAAGATCATCTCGGTCGATCCCTGGTTCAACCCTGGCAACAACGGCTTCGTGACCGAATGGGTGCCCTGCCGCCCGGGGACGGACATCGTGCTCATGCTTGCCGTGGCAAACGAGCTGATACGCCAAGGCCTGGTGGATCAGGACTTCCTGGACAAGCACACCGTGGGCTTCGATGAGGAGAGCCTGCACCGGCATGGCCTGCGCGACAAGGAAGGGAAGCCCATCATGCGGCGCACCTTGCGCAAGGATGCCGCAGGCAAGCCTGAATACGGCCCCGACGGCAAGGTGGTCTGGGATGAGGAGTCCGTCATCGAGATGGTGGAGGGGCAAGAGCGGCACCGGTTCGCGAAGGACAACTTCAAGGACTACGTGCTGGGCACCTATGACGGTGTGGAGAAGTCAGCCGAATGGGCGTCTCCGATATGCGGCACCCCGGTCGAGATGATACGCTCGCTTGCAAAGGACATGGGAACCATCAAGCCGATGACGCTCATCGCACGACAGGCGAACGGGCGCCATTACCACGGGGCCAGCATGGTGCAGGCTTTCTATGCCATGGGATGGATGACCGGCAACGTCGGGCGCCCGGGTGCCATGGTGGCCAACACCGGATTCCCGAATGGATCGTACTCGGGTTCGCAGAACACGAGCTTCTACGCAGGCGGCGGCCCCTACCTCGGCCTCTATAGCGGCGAGGAGAGCCGCGTGGACAGCTTTGCCCCCGCAGGCTTCACCCGGCAACCGGGCAACCCCAAGGCTGACCTTCCCTATGGCGCGATAGGGTACCCCTGGGACATCCAGGACAACTACGAGGAGCACCGCTATTATGGGACATGTTTCGCCGAAGCCTGGGATGCCGTTCTGACCGGCAAGCACCACGACTTCGTGCATGGCATGAAGGACGTCAACATCAAAGGGATGATAAAGCTGCACTCATCGAACACCAGCAGCCAGACGGTGAACGCCAACAAGGCCATACAGGCACACCGTGCCGTCGAGTTCGTGTTCGCCATGGACATCTACATGAACACCACCACCCGCTATGCCGACATCGTGGTGCCCTGTACCACGTATTGGGAAGAGGACGGCCACTACAACATGCAGAACCGCGAGGTGTTCATCGGCAATCCCAACAGGGTCATCGATCCCTTGTTCGAAGCGCGTGATTCGCTCTGGGTCGATGCCGAGCTGTGCAAGCGCTTCGGTGGAGACCCCTCGGCTGCGTATCCCAACGGCCAGTCCATCAAGCACAACGTGTTCACCGGGTTCGCGAATGCCTGGGTCGTCACCCCTGACGGCAAGGGGAAGGAGCCGTTGATAAGCTTCACCGAGGAAGACCTGGCAGAGATAGGGGTCACTGCCGATGCCTCACGGCTCAAGGAAGGGCGCATAAGCTACCAGGAGTTCAAGAAGAGGGGCTTCTATCAGGTAGAGCTCGACGACCGGACCATCAAGTACTCCGGTGCCATAGTGGATTACATTGCCGACGAGGACCATGCTGACCCCTCGAAGCTCCTGACCACGCAGACAGGCCGGCTTGAGATCTACAGTATGAACCTGGCCAACTACTACCAGGTGTTCGGCTTGGAGGGCAAGGTGGGCCCGCGTGCCGAGTACGTCGTTGGCCCGAGCGGGTATGAAGAGGCGTCGTTGGGCGAATACCCCTACCAGTTCATCAACGTGCAGCCGCATCATCGCTCGCATTCGACCCGTACCGACAACCAGAACGTATTGGAGTATTTCGACGATGTGCTGTTCATCAACCCCTTGGATGCCGAGGCGCAGGACATCCGCCATGGCGACACCGTTCTTTTGACCAGCAACGCCGGTAAGATCCTGCGCCGGGCGGCAGTGAAGTCCACCGTGATGCCCGGTGTCATCGTGGGCACCCATGGTGCCACGAACCGCCTGCTTGACAACGAGAGGTCCTCGGGCGCCACTGATTGGGACAAGGTCATCGATTACGGCGGCAACGCCAATACCCTGTGCGCTTCCTATCTGGTGGGGCAAGGCCATCAGGCCTTCAACACGGTCATCGTGAAGATGGAGAAGTGGTCAGGCGAGCCCTTATTACCCAACTACCGGTGGGAACTCGATACGCCGGGCTTAGACTAGAAGGAGGCACCAGTGAGCCAATACGCGTTTTACGTCAACTCAGACGACTGCATAACCTGCAAAGCCTGCGGCATGGCCTGCAAGGACAAGAACGACTTGATGCCGGGAAGGAAGTTCCGGCGGATACATTCCCTCAGCACCGGGAGCTGGGCAAAGGGGACAGATGGGACATACCTGCCTAAGAAGGTGTTCTCCTATTCGCTCTCCATCTCGTGCAACCACTGTGCGGCACCTGCCTGTGTGGCCGTATGCCCCACCGGGGCGATGCAGAAGGACCCCGACAACGGCATCGTCGATGTGGACAAGGACGTCTGCATAGGGTGCGGGAGCTGTGCTGCTGCTTGCCCCTACGATGCGCCATCGGTGGACAAGGTAACGCAGACGAGCGGCAAATGCAATTTCTGCAAGGACCTTCTCGCAAAGGATGAGATGCCTGCCTGTGTAGCCGCCTGCAGCATGCAGGCCATCGAATACGGCACTTTGGACGAACTCAAGGCTGCGCATCCCGATGCCGTAGCCCAGGTGGCTCCTCTGCCCGATGCCGGGCAGACCAGCCCTTCGCTGCTCATCAAACCGCATACGAAGTATGCTGCCGATATGCGCTTTGAGAGCTTCAACATGCCCGAGGAGCTGCAAGCCAGCGAATAAAGGCACCCGAAACGGCTGGGGACTAGGGCCATCCGAAACGGCAGGGGGTCGCGGCCACCCGAAACGGCTGGGAACCAAGACCGTCCGAAACGGACGGCCCCGCATGGATCTGCAATAGCCGGGAATTATACGCTTTGTTTCCAAGCGTCTCAGGCGTTGACGTTCTACCCCGGCGACGGGGTAGAACGTCAACGCCAAGGTGACTGCTCGAATCCCCGCCAACAGGTAAGGCTCTACGCCTTGCATCCGAATGTAGTCTTGTGTTGGGATGCCGTGACAAGCCCAAATGACGATGCGATCAAGGGGCGCTTCGTCTTATTGCCGGGGGTAGAACGACAACGCCAAGGGAAAGTATGAGGAAGCCTTCATCATCATCATCAT
>JAIRPR010000115.1 GCA_031256895.1 Coriobacteriaceae bacterium | reverse complement strand
CGAAGGCCTCTATCCTGTCGGCCTGGGCACCCAGGTCCTCCGCCCTGCGCTCCTGGGCGTCGGCCATCGCCCGCAGCGCAGCCAGGGTGCCCTCGACGCCGCAGAGGTCGCCCTCCGCGAAGAGCAGACTGCGCTTGACCGTGGCGAGCTCCGAACGGAAGGCGAGGGCCGCCTCCTGGGCCTCCCTTATCCTCTGTATGGTCGAGCTCACCTTGTCTGCGCGTATCATGATGTCCGCCATGTTGCCTCCTTCCCTTCGGGGGCTTGCCCCTGCCTTAGATTCAAGGGGCTTGCCCCTTGCCTCGGCTTTGGGGGGCTTGCCCCTTCCTTCCCTTCGGTGCCGCCCTGGACGAAGCCCCGCCTATTCCGTGGCGCCTTCTTCGGCCTGGGGGTTCCTGTTGAACTCGTCCAGCGCTTCGTCAAGGCTGAGGTAGGCTTCCTTGATGTCCTTTACCACTCCGTTGTTTATCTCGTCCAAGATACCTTGGATGTCCTGGATCTTCTCAAGGATGTGGCCGGTGTCTGCCTTGTATGAATCAGCGCCTTCACCTATCCATTTGCTCAAGAGCGTCGTATTTATGTCCTCGAATCCGGTCTTTATGGCGTTGAATTCGGTTATCGCCGTTGTACTATCATTTTCGAACTTGACTATCTTATCAATGTCTGCTGAGACAAACGCGTCTTCTGACATGTTCTTCCTCCATTCCGATGCATCGTCTACCTGTGTTTATTGTCGCCTCTATGGCTTTGCGTTCCTGCTGGCAGCGTCCTTCTGGTCGCTTGCCTCAACCGGTTTGGAGCCTTTTGCTTGGGGGAGCAAGTCCTTCAACTTCTCATAGGCATCGGGAACCACCAAGGGGGGCACACGGGGAAGCGCGGCTACCTTGGCCTTGAATCCCAGAAAGGGCTTTGCCTTGAATTGCGGGACCTCGACACAGACGAGTCGGGGGCTCTCGAGGCTCGGGGGCAGGTACGGCTTCTGTTTTGCCTTCGGCAAGAGAACCGCCGGCAAGACGGGTGCGACCCTTTGAGCCGGTGTCTCACTTCTTGTCGCGTGGGGCAGACCCTCCCCTGTTGCCGGGTTCGGTGCTGAGAGGCCTGGTGCTGCTGAATCCTGAGAGGTCTGGCGCAGCCCCTTAAGCAAAGGGATAGACGGGCTTGCCTTTGCTACGATCGGAAGTTCCCGGTATGACCGTTCCGGTTTGCAATAGGGCTTGATAGTAGCCTGCTTTATTGAAACCTTCGGCAGTTCTGGCTTCTGCTTTTTCGGTGGCACGAAAGCGTTTCGCGTAATGTGGGGCTTGGGTGGCTTTGGCAGATTCGCCACGATGCTCTTGGTGTCTTTGTTTGCAGGCTTCACAAGGCCTGTTAACGGTCTTGTCGCCTTTGGTACCACCGGCAGGGCTAAAGGCTCTTTCTGCGGTGGCTGGTATTCCTTGAAAGCGGCAACTGGCTTCGCGACTTTCGGTAGTTCGGGGCTTCGCATCTCGAATTTCCCTAAGCGGATTTCGGGTGCTTGCGGTCTGTTACATACCGGTAATACCGGTTTCGCACGTGTCTTGATCGGCCTTTGTTCCAGTTTGAGGATAGGCCGTCTTGGAGGCTTCGGCAATACAGGGCTTGTAACTGCTGGCTTTGCGAACGGCAGTTCCGGGGCTATCGGTTTTTTAACCGGCTCACAAACGACCCTTTCATAATCTGGTTTGACGAAGGCCTTCTGTTCAATCCTGCCGATAACGGCAATGGGGGCAATCTTCGGCTCTGCCGGCATTGGCTGCATCAATTTATGCGACTGGTTCCATTCGACGAAGGCAACCCTTTCTTGATACAAGGCAAGATCCGCCTCATAATATGCACGCTGTGCGTCGTTCAGAGCCAGTAGCTCTCTATCATTCAGTACCTTGAACGCCATACAATCCCTTCCTCAATCGAAAGCCTCCAATGTCTTGCGCAGGCAACAGCCTGGCCTGGGGCATCCATGTTGCGCAGGCAACAGCCTGACCTGGGGCAGTTATCTTGCCAGCGACAGCAGCCTGGCCTGGGGCAGCCATCTTGCCAGCAAGAACAGTCTGGCCTGGGGCAGTTATCTTGCCAGCGACAGCAGCCTGGCCTGGGGCACTGCCCCTAACAGTGCATACCGGCAGCAATCCGGCTCCCTCGACAAGTACCTGCCAGCTGCACCCCGGCTTCCCCAACACAGCCCATATGCTGCCCTGGCCGCGCTTTCCATGCACGGCCAGGGGTCTTTGGAACACAAGCTTGCGTAAGGCTCAGCCTTGGCCGCCGCCGATGCTTGCAGCGAGGTCTGAGTCGGTCTTCTCGAAGTTCGACCTGTTGCCTTCAAGCAGCTCAGACATGCCCGCTATGGCACCCGGAAGCTGCTCAGAAACAAAGGCATTGATGTCGTTGTCGATGAATGCCTTGAGCGCGTCTTTGGTGTTGCCCTCCATTTCGCTGATGGCTGCATTCAAATCAGAAACGAAATTCTCACCAGCCGTACGATAACTGTCTGAGATGCCCTTTATCGTATCAACCGCATTGCTCACGTTTTGGTTGACAATTCTACAACCTGCCATTTTATTCTCTCCTTATCCTATTGCCTGTTGCCGTCGCCAAGCTCGTCGTCAAGGCCACCGGTATCGGGGATTGCCCTCAGGGTCTCTTCCAGAATATCCTGAAGGGCTTTCAGCAGTTTGGCCAGGTCTTCACTTGCTGCCTTTGTTATGGTGTTGTCGAAAAAAAACTTGAACCCTTCAGCTGCCGAACCGCTGAAACTGCCGGGTATCAGCCCATTCACCGTATCGCTTAGCTGCGTGAACAGGTTGTTTGTTGCTGTGCTGTAATCGCTGACCACATTCAGCGCATTTCTCATCATGTCCGGTGTGATGTTCACTGTGTCGGTGCTTCCCATAGACATTCGTAGTTCCTCCGTTTCCTTAGTTTAATTTTACGCTTTCGTTGACTTCTACAAACTCGATGAACACATCCTTGTAATATCCGGTCCCGATTATCTCGGATAAGGTCTCTGACACATACTGGATAACCTTCAGAAGGTCATCTATCGGTTTGATAAGGACCTCCCCGGCTGTCAATTCCACCGCCTTTCCTGCGGGGGTGTCCAATGCGGTCGTCAGTTCCTTATACATCGCCTCAAGCTTTGTCTTGAGTTGCTCAGCCCTGTTCCTCAAGGCCGTCATACCCGAAGACGCGCTGGTGAAAGCGGTCTCGCTCAGGCATATGTCATGTGACAACGCCAATCTTAATCACCCCCTGACTTCAATTCCTCGATTTGCTTGAGCAAGGGCTCCCTTACTTCCTTTGCTAAGAGGCCGCAGATCTCTTCGGCCTCATCGTAGCCACCGGTCTCCAGACAAAGCTGAATTCTGAAGGTTATCGCCAAAAGGTCTGTCGCATCCTTGATCATGGCGTTGCGGAAGAATCTCTTGGCCTCTTCGCATTTCCTTTCGGCATCCGGCGATCCAAACGCCAAGAGAGCCAATGCTTCGTTAAGCCTTCCTAAATAATTGCTCGAAGGGTTGTTGCTTTCTTGAAGCTGCCTTGCGTGGTCGATAACCTTCTTGAAGTCCTTCTTCATAAGGTATGCATCCATGTAGATCCCGTGCATCTCATCGATGTCGTCTGTCGTGAGGGGAATTTGAGCAGCTTCGTCAAGCCGGTAAGACTCGGCATCTTCTTGCGATGCGCCTTCTTCGTTGGGAAGGTACTCGGTAAGGTAGTCCCTGCTGCCATCTTCGTTCATCTCGGTGCTTTCCACCAGCTCTTCTAGGCCGTGTTCACCCAGTTCTTCCGCTATCCTTTCGCGATCTGCCGCAATCATGTCCTCGACATCGTACTCGGTCAAGGTTGCAAGGCCTTCCGAGCTTGCCACAACAGCAAAGCCGTTGTTGTAGGACCAAATAGGGTTCTGTGCCGCATTCAGACAATCGATGGCACGGTCGGGATTCTCAAGCTGAATATATATCGTTGCTGCCAGCCTGTAGCCATTGATTACCTCGGCAAGGGTCGGCTTCGCCGCTTTGAAGCCTTCCTCGATGAGTGCCAGGGCAACATCGAGATGCTCCTTTACTTCATCCCTCTTGAACCGTTGAAGTTCGAAATCTGCACGGTCTTCGTAATATGCCATCACCGGGCTCACATACCTGCCTGCCTTTTCCAGTTCCTTGGCTGCGTCTTCGATTCGGCCTGCCTGGACCAGCAGCTTGTAGGCTATCTGGTAGCCTCGGTAATCCGCAGGGGAAAGCATCTTTATCTGGTTGGCGGCCTGTATCCCTTTGGGAATCTCGTTCAGAATTCCGTGGATGACAGCCTTGCGCTGGAGTATTTCCGGGTTTGGACTGCCGACCGCTTCCGCCTTGGCCAGGTTTGCCAGTGCGTCTTCGTACCTGCCGATGTCGAAACAGATGGCGCCCATCAAGAAGTAGACCCGGGTGAGGTTCTCAGTTGAACAGCCCAATTCCTCGGCCTTCGCGAAGGTGGAAATCGCAGCCGATTGCTTCCCTGCAGTGGTCAGCGCATAACCCAGTTCATAGTGCCTGTCGCCACTAAGAGGGTCGCACTTGACAGCAACTTCATAGCTTTTTATTGCTTCGTCATAGCGTGCAAGCGACATGCAGGCATCTGCTGCACATTTGTGGGCATCGGGATGCTTCGGCTCAAGCGCTATCGCCTGCTTCGCCAAGTTGAGCGCCGTTTCATTCTGCTGGTTCAGGAATGCAAGCCGCGAACCGGAAATCAGTTGGTTTATCTTCGATGTGCCCGTCATGAGCATTCCTCGTTTCTCTTGCTGCTCGGCGCCGTGGGCAACATGGGCTTCCTAGGCAGCATCGTTCATCTTCCTTCGGTAATACTCGATGTCGTAGGAGGCGCACGCCTTGCGTTGCCGCCAGTACTGCTGATCGGAATCGGCAGCTCGTATGCCAGCCTCGATGTCTTGCAGTTCGGCCTCGGCCTGACGCAAACGTGTCTTGAGGTCTGTCACCTTCGCAACCTGGGCAGCCCTCTTTGCCTTGATGTCCCCCAACACGCCATCCAAGCCGCGCCGTGCAGCCAGATCGCTGGCAGCACTGGCATCGCTCATGCTCCTGTTGGACACGCCGCTCAAAGTAACCATGGCAATGAAGTCTGTGGAAGCTTTTCCTAGTTTGTCGGTCACTGCCAGGATCGATTGATCCAGGCCCTCGCTTTCCTTGAGGGTCTGATCCAAGGTTTCGAGTGTTTCCTCTGCCTTCCCTATGTCGATGTTTATCTGATTTATCCTGCTCATGACCTGTTGGCGCCTGTTCCGTAAATCAATACCCCTGCCCTCACAGGCATTCATTTCGGAACAAGCCTCGTAATAGCGGCTTCTTGCGCTGTTGTAGTAGTACTCGTAGTCCACGCCAGACCTCCTTCGCACCTGGTGTATCCCATTCGTCCTTCCCGGGCATCGCATGCCCGGCCTTCTTGTTGTCTGTGCCCAAGCCCAAGTGCCTGCCCGCCCTGCGGGCGACTACTGTCATGGCCACACGGTATCGCACGCTGCCCCGCACGCGCCCCACTGGGTGCCTCCGGGCAGTCCTTCGGGCCGCCTTCCCTCCACATGCCGCAGGAAATGGCGCCCTGCGCATAGTCTAGCACCGGCCCGGCTGCGCCGTCACAGGGCAAAACGCGCCTCCACGAACTCACCATACCAGAAGCTGCATCCTGCTGCGAACAGCATCTCTTCTGCTCCGAACGGTAAGGAGCTTCCATTGCCCGTGCAGGCCGGGGAGGCTTGTTTTGGCTTGCGGCCGTGCCCCGGATGTGTCCTCCTAGTCCTCGTAGTCGTAGAGGTACTGCAGGAAGCCCGTGAAGGTGTCGGCTATCTTCACCGCTTCCTCGATGTGGATCAATTCATCGTGGAACTTCACGATTGGAAGACTCACGACTCGTTTGTCAAAGGCATAAGCTATACCTCCACCGTCCGAACCGAAATACACGAGCCCAGGGGTGAATTCCTCTACTTTTGCCACCTTGTTTAAAGGTGCTACCTCTTCAACCGGCCAGATAGCCAGATAAGAGTTTTGCCCGATGCGCCCCTCCGCGCCGTTCGACTCGAGCATGAACTCCCTATACTCCCTCGGGAAGGCCATGCCCAACTCATCTTCGGCTTCCTTGATGGCTTCGTCGGTCGCCGGAGGGTTAGTCTCCATCAATTCAATCAGCTTTCTCATTTGTGCATTCAAAATTGTTTCCCTCACCTTCTTATCGAGCAGATTCAACAGCTGTTTGGAAAATTCCCCACCAAGTGTTCATCCTATAGTGGTCAGTTGGCGACAGCGGAATCTTGTTCGCAGGGTCAGTCGGGCTTCCGCCAAATTTCACAGGCTGAATTTCGTGCAGGTGCAAGCCCTTTAATTGTGGGTTGTTGATATGAATCCTTTTGTTTGCCGTGTCTGCAACGTTTCTTGCAGCCGCATACTCTTCGCCCTCTACAAGCCTCAGTGGGCTTTCCGGCTTGGGCACTCCCTCGGGGTAGTCCTTCCAGTCGGTCACCGTGATGGTGCCGTCCGAGTTCACCTGG
>JAIRPR010000059.1 GCA_031256895.1 Coriobacteriaceae bacterium | reverse complement strand
TGTCATGAAGAGGAAGCGATAGGAGGCCACAATGGCGATAATCAACCATAGAGTACCAGGGAGGCCCTGGCATATTCCCTTATGTGACATCATTCCCTATTTGTGTGGCGGTTTTTGTGACATTATCTAGAATTCCTGGTATGATATTCGTGACAAACCGCAGCATTCTATCAGTAAAGGCAAGTTCATGCTCAAACGCAAAGCATATCGCGTCATGGAACAGTGGAAGAGCGAGGTCGGTAGGCGTGCCTTGCTGGTCACCGGTGCCCGGCAGGTCGGTAAGACCTATCTGATACGTGAATTCGCACGGAACAACTATGAAAACTTCATCGAGATAAACCTCATCTCAAACCGCATAGCGGCAAAGGTCATCGAGGATGCCGCCAGCACGAAAGACCTCATGACCCGGCTCTCAATCATTGCCGATGCACCCATGGTGCCAGGACGGACCTTGGTTTTCCTTGACGAGGTACAAAAATGTAAGGAAATAGTGACTGCCATCAAGTTCCTGGTAGAACAGGGAGACTATGATTTCATCCTGTCTGGTTCGCTATTGGGCGTTGAGATGCGGGATGTGCGCTCTATCCCAGTCGGGTATTTGGGCGTACTGGAGATGTTCCCGCTGGATTTCGAGGAATACTGCTGGGCCAATGGTGTTAGCGAAGATGACTTTTCCCATATCCAGGAGGCATTCCGTGCTAAAAGGCCTTTGCCGGAATACATGCTCGAGCACTTCATGGGCAAGTTTCGCGAATACCTGCTGGTCGGGGGCATGCCCGCTCCTGTTTCGGAATACGTGCAGAGCCATAACATGCAGATTGTGCGCAAGATCCAGAACGACATCCGCAAGCTGAACCGCGGGGACATCTCGCAATATGCCGATTCGAGCGCATTGACCATCAAGGACATCTACGATCAGATGCCAAGCCAGCTGAACAAGGAAAATAAAAGCTTCGAAGTGAGATCCTTGGGCGAACATGCGCGTTTGCGGCGATATGAGAACCGTTTCCTGTGGCTGATAGATGCCGGTGTGGCGTTGCCCTGCTATCGGGTCGGCGAACCCAGGTACCCGCTCTTATTGGCCAAATCATCGAGCAAGTTCAAGCTGTACCTCAACGATGTCGGATTATTGACCGGCACTTTTGGCAAACGCGACCTGTTGGATATGCTGCACAGCCCAGGCACAGTGAACTATGGGTCTACCTACGAGAACCTTGTAGCCCAAGAGCTCACTGCACACGGCGCCAAGCTTTATTACTACAGCAAGAATAAGTTCGGCGAAGTGGATTTTGTCCTTGACGCGGCATCAGGAAGTATCACGCTGATCGAGGTGAAATCGGGCACAGGATTCAACAGGCACAAGACCTTGACAAAACTGCTTGATGTGCCTGGCTACTCGTTTGACGACGCATTGGTTCTCTGCGACAGCAATGTCAACGTTTGTGGTGAAGTGAGCTATCTGCCGATCTATATGGCATCCTGCATCGAATAAGCCTTTGTCATGCCGAGGCTTGGCATCGAATCAACCAACATGCTGACTGAAGCTTTCATCCTGCGAGTATTCGATGCCACATTTGCACTGACTCTTATAACATTCGTACGGTGACCTTGGGACATGATAGATTTATGAAGACAGCACAAGCCATGGCGGCAACACGGTCCGTCTGGTGCCACACTGCGGAGAACGTGAACGTTTGAAGCAGAAGGCAGGTAGCGGCGATGGACAAGTGCCTCAACGACAACCACGCAGACGGCTGCGAAGCGGATAGCGCCATGCCCTGTCAAGGAGGGCGCCGCCGCAAGGAGCTACGGCGCCTTCGTCGAAAGGCCGTTTCTGGGCTTGTCGGTCAGATGCCCCGCTACATCCTGTCGCTCGCCTGCATAACGCCGAGGGAGGCACCCGTGGCGGCGCTGGTGTCGGTGACAAGCCCATCAGGGGTGATGCCGAGCTTGCGCCGGCGCATGGCCACCCGGGAAAACGCCAGCAGGGCAAGGAGGGCTGCCAGGCCGCTCGCCGCAGCGCCCGTGGCAACGAAACCCAGGCCGTCGCCCGTCTTCACCATGCCGCCGCCCGTTGGGTAGCCCTTGCCCGGGACAGCGCCATTGCCAGAGCCACCGCTGGGGGTGCCCCCGTTCGAGCCACCGGTGTTGCCGCCGTTGCCCCTGTTGCCGTTGCCATTTCCGTTGCCGCCGCCGTTGCCTCCACCGTTGCCTCCACCGTTGCCGTTGCCGTTTCCGTTTCCGCCACCACTGCCGGAAACTTTCCTGACCTCGCCAGTGCTTATGCTTATCGAGGCCGTCTGCCCCAGGGCGTCCGTCACCGTTATGGTGGCCGTGCCGGCCGGTGCCTCGGCCGTCGGCGTGCCCGCTATCTCGCCGGTCACCGGGTCTATCGCAAGCCCTGCCGGGAGCCCCGATGCGCTGAACGCATAGGGCTGCAGGCCGCCCGAAACGCCAGGTGCGGTGCTAATGGGCGCAATGGCCGTGCCCATCGTGGAGGCCGGCACGCCAAAGCCCAGGTTGACGAACACCAGGGGCGATACCCCCTTCGCATAGAGCGTCATGGTCGTTGAGCCCACCGGTATGACGTCAGTGCCCAGGTCCCAGGGCTGCGTGCAGGCCGCGTCGCGGTACCATCCCAACACACGTTGATCGGCGGCCACCTGCATGGCAGGGGTGGAAACAAGCCCTCCCTGTTGGCAGAAGACATCAGCCCCATAGGGGAAGCTTATGCCAGCGAAGCCGTTTGCATCGAAGCTCACCAAGCAGTCGCCTGGCTGCCCCAGCCCGCCCCAGTTCGGGTGGATGAGGGGCTGGTCTACGAAGGCCGCGTCGAAGGTGTCGCGGTTGCCTCCAGGGAACAAAGTGTAATAAGGCGCCGTCATGGGGTTGCCGTTGGGGTTGTTGATGATGGAAATGGCGCTGCGCTTCTGCTTCACCGCGGTATTGAGGCCTTTGAAGGTCCCATGGAAAACACCGTATTTATCAAGTTCAGTTTGAGCAAGCCGGGGGAAGGTGAACACGTCGTTCACTTGGAAGGCTGCCCCAGAACAGCCTGAGAACATGGCAAAAACGAAATAGTCATCGACCCTGGTGATGCCCTGGGGCAGGTTGAACACGTCGTTCATGGTGAAGGAAGCGCCCCTGCATAACATGAACATGCCGCTCGCGAAGTCGTCCCCCACTGCAGTGATGCCCTGGGGTAGGTTGAACACGTCGTTCATGGTGAAGGCATCGCCGTCGCAATACTGGAACATGCAATATACAAAACAATCCCCCACTGAGGTGATGCCCTGGGGCAGATTGAACACATCGTTCATGGCGAAGGCGGAACCGCTGCAATTGGCAAACATGTAACATGCGAACCAATCCCCCACTGAGGTGATGCCCTGGGGCATGTTGAATACGTTGTTCATAGTGAAGCCATCCCCGGAGCACCTGTAGAACATTTCCTCAACAAAGAAATCCCCCACTGAGGTGATGCCTTGGGGCAGAGTGAACACATCGTTCATGGTGAAGGAGGTGCCATTGCAGTTTTTAAACATTCTACCCGCGAATTTGTCAATCACCTTGTTGATAGCTTGAGGCATATTGAACACATCGTTCATGGTGAAAAGTGCTCCTGAGCAGTCTTCAAACAAACCATATCCAAAATAATTTCCAGCCGAGGTGATGCCCTGGGGCAGGTTGAACACGTCGTTCATGGTGAAAGAGGCGCCATTGCAGCCGTAGAACATGCCTTCCGCGAACCCATTGCCAACCGTGGTGATGCCCTGGGGCAGGTTGAAGACGTCGTTCATGGTGAAGGAAGAGCTATTATCCGATGCGAAGAGGCCAACTGCAAAGTAACTTCCAACAGCTACAGTGTTCGCAGGTAGGTTGAACACGTCGTTCATGGCGAAGGTTGCCCCGTCGCAGCATTGGAACATGCCTCGTGCAAAATGATCACCAACCGAGAGGATGCCTTGGGGCAGGTTGAACACACCGTTCATAGTGAAGGCTTGACCCCGATCGCTACAGAACATGTCGGTCGCAAAACCATCACCTACGGTGATAATGCCCATAGGCAGATTGAAAACGTCGTTCATGGTGAATGATTGCCCATCGCAGTAGGCGAACATCATAAAGGCGAACTCGTCACCTACAGTGGTAATTCCTGCAGGCATATTAAATGCATTGTTCATGGTAAAGGCATCGCCACTACAGGAGAGAAACATACCCGCAGCGAAGCAATCCCCCGTTTTGGTGACGGATGACCAGGCAGGGTCGAACCCTGGCCCCGTAGAGACAAGGGTAAACATACTTGCGAAGGTCTGATACCACTCATAGCTCGGTTGGACAGAGCCAGGGTTTGCTATCTGGTAGGCGCTGCGCGTCATGAGGGGTGTCAGTGTGCTCAGTATGTCGATACTCATCCCCCCTGCGCAACGGAACCCACCGAACGATCCGAGCCAGGCATCCGTGGATCCGGCTGGCATGATGGTAAGGATATAGACATCGCCAGGCGTGCCACTGTAGTTGTGACTGATACCGCTTGCATTTCCGCCGTTCGGTGATACGTTCCCGTCGGGGCTGCTGGTGTCGGTGTAGATGCCGGCAGGAGTGCCGTCGCCCCAGTCTATCCACCACTCATAGTGCTTCCCGTAGAGCGGGGCCCCGCCACTCGGGTTCAGTCCACCGTCGGTTTTGATTGTGAAGCCTTCCAGGCCATTGCTTGTCTTGGTCAACTCCAACTGGAACTGTTCGGTGGTGGCGGGGCGCATGACGGCTCCGGTGGCACCGGACTGGTCGTAAGGCGCTATCGCCAGGCCAAGGGTGCCGGCTTCGAGGGCTTCCCCGTCGGGGGAATCGACGGCTGCTTCCGCATCCTGGGCGTCAGGCACGGCAGCTGCATCCGGGCTGCCCCCTGTGCAAGCTTGGCCTTGACCGCTCGATGCGCCCTGGGGGCCCTGGGTGCCATCGGCGCTTCCGGTGCCTTGCTGTCCGGGTGTTCCAGGTGTCACGACACCTGCCCCGGGATCCCCGCTGCCAACCCCAGTGCCAGGAACGCCAACTCCAATGCCGGAAGTACCGGGGGCGCCGGGGGCACCAGGAACGCCTGTCACATCCAGCACTTCGCCAATCGACGTGCCGCCCCCGTTGCTGCCGCCAGCAATCGCCCCAGAGCCCTGGCTGCTGCCGCCTTGGACATCGCTTCCTGCGGTATCGGTGCCCTGCTGGGGACGCGCTTGGGCTGCGCCTGCGGCAGGGTCTGCCGGGGCCTCCTGCGCGAAGGCGTTCACTGATGTCATGAGCAATATGATAGCTATAACCCAGCAGAGGGCTTTCTTGGTCTGTTTCATGGCGGGTTCCTTTACTGATGTCTCGAGTTCCTAGCTCAGCCGGACAGCGACTCACTGTGCCCAACTGTTTCCAAAACGCTTGCATATTAGCCCTGAGCCGGCCTTTGCGCACCACTTCTGCCCGTTTCTCTACACAACTATCTTAATTACTGAATATTTCTAAGGTTCAAAATTTCTTGAATCACTTTTAAGTGGCTGGTTATCTGCCTTTTTGAAGCCCATCTTCTTCATAATAGTGAATTTCATAATCCACACTTTACCATTTGTCGAACTTTGCGATTCTTTTCCCATGCCCATTCATACATCTCTAGCTTCATCCCGCAGCCCTGCAGCGGCAAGAACAAGGTATGAAAGCAGGGTCGTCACCCTGCGAGATATGCTGCTTTCACACTTCCCTGCCCCCTCATGGCAACTGATCAGTCCCGAACAATAAGATGAATCGACCATGAATACAATCGTCATTTCGGGCTTGTCCCTTACATCCCAGCGCAAGACAAACGTTTGGATATAAGGAATAGAAACCTCTATTCCGACTGGGGTGTGAACTATTGCCTCGGTAAGTTGAATCTCGTACCGCAACCCCTCATGTGCAAATGAGGGGAATCCCCGAAAGAACTTGGTTTTCTTCAATTTTACTGTTATAATACTCGTTTGTTAGAGATTTTCTACTATCATATTATATTAATGTAGGAGGTATACGATTCTTATGGCTCTTATTGATGATACACAGATAATCAAGGCCTTACAGCAGAATAACCCATGGTGGCGCAACCCTTTTGATATAAAGCAAAGGTCAAAACCACAAAAACGTGTTGCTTACCAAGAAGCATCCAAGGTGATCTCACACACGAGCATCAGACGTTTTGTCGTGCTATCAGGCCCACGACGTGTTGGGAAGACCACTATCCTGTTCCAGATGATTGAAGAGCTTTTAGCCGAAGGCTTAAACCCCAAGAACATCCTGTACGTGTCCTTTGACAACCCCATCCTCAAGCTGGTGAATATAAACGATGTGATTGATGTCTTCGAGTCCTTGTACCCGATAACAGGGCTGCGTTATCTTTTCTTTGACGAGGTACAGTACACCGAGAACTGGGAACTCTGGATGAAGGTCATTTACGACACACGCCAGAACGTGTCGCTTGTTGCCACAGGCTCTGCAAGCCCGGTTCTGGAGAAAGGTGCCTCAGACAGCGGTGCTGGCCGATGGTGTGTCCTCAAGGTTCCCACCTTGTCGTTTTACGAATATTGCGAATTGCTTGCCATCCCGAGCCGTCCGAAACTGCCTGAGGGGCTCCGGTTGACCGGGCTTTCAGCAATGGGGAAAAGCGAGCTGGCTGACTTGATGAATCAGTTCGAGCCACTGAGACAGCACTTCAACCGCTACCTTCAGATTGGGGGTTTCCCAGAACTGGCTCTTGCCGATGACGACGGCTTCGCCCAAAAAATCCTCAGGGAAGATGTTGTTGACAAGGTGATAAAACGTGATGTACTCACGCTGTTCAATGTTCGAAACCCCCTTTCAATGGAAAAACTGTTCTTGTACCTCTGCATGAATTCTTCCGCTATCTTCAACAAGCAGACCGCTTCAAACGTCCTGGAAAACATCAGTACTTCCACAATTGAAGACTATATCCGCTTCCTAGAGATGTCCAACCTGATATATGTCTCTCACCCGGTTGGCCTTGGCGGCACGGCAGCTTTGAAAGGCAGACCTAAGATCTATGTTGCCGATCCTGCGATCCGTAATGCAGTGCTGATGATTGATGACATCCTTTCCAATGAAACAGAAATGGGCATCGTCGCAGAAACCGTTGCGTACAAGCATATCGCTTCTTTCTATCAGAACTCTGGCACAGCAAACGTCGGATATTATCGAAAGGCAAAGGAAAACCAGAAGGAAGTAGATGTGGTCGTGGAACTTCCGAGAGAGAAGCTGATCTTTGAGATAAAATACAGAAACGATGCTTTCCTACCCGAGACGGATGCAATAGTGGGACTTTCACGAGAGGAAGGCATCGGCGTGTCTCATTCCTTTGTGGTAACAAAAAGCCTTTCTGAATGCGGAATGAGCAGGCACAAGACACGGGTGCCCATCTTCCGGATCCCTTTGCTGCCCTTCGTGTACATCTTGGGCTTTGGGGAAGCGAACGGCCACGATGGGAAGATGTAAACCGATCGTGAAGGACAGCCCACAGCCACGCCTTATCCAGGCAGGTTCATACCTGCCTGGTCAGCTTGTGGAAATGTTATACCTGTTCATGCCGGTTCGGGGGACTATGGGGAGGCCCACATACGTGGGAGGATCATGGCCTCGTGAAGTCCACGACCTTGGGAGGTTCACCGACTTGGGAAGCTCATGCCTTTTAGCAGACTCATGCCTGTTCAGAGGGTCGTTTCACCAGAAGGCTCTTTGCGGTCATCTGAGAAGGGGGCGTTATCCCTATGGCTTCCAGCAGGGTGGGCGCCAGGTTGCAGAGCGCCCCTTGCGTGCCTTCGCCACCTTCCCCTTGCGTGCCTTCGCCATCTTCCCCTTCCGTACTGCCTTGCGCCAGGGTCAGGCCTTGGCCTGAATAATCTATCAATACGCAGGGCACGGGCGCTGTGGTGTGGGCGGTGTGGGGGCCGCCTTGCTCGTCGAGCATCTTGTCGGCGTTGCCGTGGTCGGCGGTGAGCAGGGCTATGCCGCCCTTGTGTTCAAGCGCTTCAAGGACCAGCCCTACCCCGGCATCGACCGCCTGTACCGCCTGGATGGCGGCGGGGATAGAGCCGGTATGGCCCACCATGTCGCAGTTCGCGAAGTTCACGATGTACACGTCGGCCTGGTCGGCCTCGATGGCAGCAGCCAGGGTCGCAGCGACCTGTGGACAGCTCATCTCGGGCATGAGGTCGTAAGTGGCCACCTTGGGGCTGGGCACGAGCACCCGCTGTTCCCCTGGTTTAGCCGTCTCGATCCCCCCATTCAGGAAGAAGGTGACGTGGGCGTACTTCTCGGTCTCGGCTATGTGGTACTGGCGAAGGCCTGCTTCGGCAAGCACATCGGCCAACACCATGGCGGGGAACTCCTTGGGGTATGCGATAGGCGCCGGGATATCGGGGTCATACTCGGTCAGGCACACGAAGCCTACCTGTGGCCAGCGGCTGCGCTCAAAACCGGTGAAGTCAGGGTCGGT
>JAIRPR010000036.1 GCA_031256895.1 Coriobacteriaceae bacterium | reverse complement strand
GGCGCAGCTTTACTTTCCGAAATCGCCCACCAAGGCCTTCGCGAAGGCATGGGGGTCGAAGTCCTTGAGGTCGTCTATCCCCTCGCCGACCCCCAGCTTGTAGATCGGCAAGGCAAGCTCGTGCGAGACGGCCAAGGCGATGCCGCCCTTGGCGGTGCCATCGAGCTTCGTTATGATAAGGCCGTCAAGCGCAAGGGAACGGTTGAATTCCCGTGCCTGTTGAAGGCCGTTCTGGCCGGTGGTCGCATCGATGACCAATACGGTCTTGACCGGCAGGGCAGACCTTTTCCGTACCACCGACACCACCTTGCCCAGCTCGCGCATCAAATCGTCAGAGGTGTGCAGGCGCCCTGCGGTGTCGATGAGGACATATCCCGCCCCGCTTTCCTCGGCAGCGGCTATCGTGTCGTAGCACACGCTTGCGGGGTCGCTCCCCCGCTCGCGGGTCACGACCTCGACCCCGGCACGGAAGGCCCAGGCTGCCAATTGCTCGATGGCTGCTGCGCGGAAGGTGTCTGCGCTGCCAAGCAGCACCTTCTTGCCAGCAATGGCTGCTTCATGGGCGATCTTCCCTACCGTGGTGGTCTTTCCCGACCCGTTCACACCCACGAACAGCACCAGCACCTGATCCAAGGCGAAGATGTCCTCTTCGGCAAGGGTGAAGGCATCCGCCATGCGCGTATGCAAGAGGCTGAGCACCGCGGCCGCGTCGGGCAGGGCTTTGCGCGTCGCGCTCTCACGGAGGCCGTCCACGATGCCTGTTGCCGCCCCAGCTCCGATGTCGCTGAGGATCAAGGCTTCTTCCAAGCCTTCCCAAAAGCCATAGTCCAGCTCGGGGCCGCGGTCGAGCAACACGTTCATCTGCTCTTTGAGGCGGTCGCGCGAGCGGCTGAGGCCTTCGCTTATCTTGTCGAAAAGGCCCATGGCCTCACACTCCGTTCACTGATGGCTTCACCCATTCCCTGGCCTAACCCTCTGCCGAACGGGCGGGAACCTCTTCTTCTACCTGCCTTTGGGCTTGGTCGAGCTTCTGGCTGACCACACGTGTCACGCCGTCTGCCTGCATGGAGATGCCATAAAGGACATCGGCCAGCTCCATGGTGCGCCGCTGATGGGTGATCAAGATGAGCTGGGTGTCCTTTCGCAAAGAATCGAAATAGGCGCACAGGCGGCGCAGATTGGTGTCGTCGAGTGCGGCCTCGACCTCGTCGAGGATGTAGAAGGGCGTCGAGCGGATTCGGTAGACCGCGAAGAGAAGAGCCAATGCGGTGAGGGATTTCTCGCCGCCGCTCATGAGCATCATCTTGGTTATGCGCTTGCCGCGTGGCTGGGCTGTGACCTCGACGCCGGTGTTCTCGGGGTCGGCAGGGTCAACCAGCAAGAGCTCGGCGCTGCCACCGGGGAACAAGACCTCGAATATCTCCTTGAAGTTCTTGTTGACCGCATCGAAGGTGACCACGAAATCCTCTTTCATGCGTGCGTCTATGACGCGCACGATGCGCGACAAGGCGCGGCGGGCGCTTGCCATGTCCTCAAGCTGGGTCGCCATATAATCGTAGCGCGACTTCAAGTCCTCGTACTCTACCGCCGCATCGGGGTTGATAGTGCCCATGTTGGCAATGCGGCGGCGCAGGCGGAAGGCTGCGTCCTCGGTCTGCGCCCTATCCTGAAGGGGCCCAAGCGCGATAGCGGTCTCAAGGGGCGTCTTGCAGTCGTGGACGATGGTCGCTATGGCGGACTCGACCTGGACCTCCAAGCGTCCTTTCTCGACACGGGCCTCGGAAAGGCGGTCGTTCAGGGCATCGAACTCGGCATGGGCTTTCTGCGCGTTCTCACGGGCGGCTGTGGTCTGTGCATGGAGCCCGGATGAGAGGCTTTGAACCTCGGCGGTCTGTTCCTCCAAGGCCAAGGTCCAAGCCCTGGCCGTATTGCCCAGCTCCTCGAAGCAGGCAAGCAGAGGGATGACACGGCCCTTCGCGATGGTCTTCTTCGCCAAGCCCTCGCGCGCAGCCTGACGTTCGCGGGCGAGGGTCGTCATCTCTGAGGCGCTGGAGTCCCGCATGCGGCGCGCATAGGTCTCGCGCTCTATCAAGGTGGCCTTCTGCAGGCGGGCTTGGCCAAGCAGCTCGGTCATGGCCTTCGATTCTTCGCGCAGCGGGGCAAGCTGTGCGTTCAGCTCTTCCTTCTTCGCCTTTTCCTGTTCGCGTCTTTCCTGTAGCCCTTTCAGGTCGAACTCCAATTCGGCGGTCTGGGGCTGTGCGGTGTCAAGGACCGCTCGGGCATCCCGCAACTGGCGCTCGAGGTCCGTGTATTCCCGGTCGAGCATGGCCAGCTTCTCCTGGATGCGTTTGCGTTCTTCCTGGGCAGCCACGGTGGCGCCTTGGAGCTGCGCAAGTCCTTGGGTCAGGAGAAGGCTTTCGCTCTGGGATCTTTGAAGGGCTTGTTCGGCTTGTTCCTTCTGGGAGAGCATCTCCTCAAGCATGGATGAGCATTCGGCATAGCGCAGACGTGCCGCTTCCAGGCGACGGTGCCGTGCCAAGACCCCCAACTCTTCTTCGCCTTCCTCTTCGCCGAAGGATGAGCGCATGCCCAACTGTATCCTGGCATTGCCCCCTATCAAGAAGCCATCGGCCGTGACAAAGCTTTCCGCGGCAGATGCCGACCTATGGGCGGCAAGGGCCTCGTCGATGCCTGCGCACAGGTACACGCCTCCGATCAGGGCGTGAAGGGCGGGTCGGTAAGCCTCGGGGCAATCGATGAGAGAGACGATAGGTACAGGATCACCGGCGGCTCCGGCGGGCGCGGCGGGTACGTCAGCTCCGGGTGAAGCGGCTCCGGCGGGTACGGCGGCTCCGGCGGCTCCGGGTGAAGCGGCAGCAGCCTTGGATGCGGCAGCAGGGTCACGTGACTCAGACGGCCCACCGGCAGTGATGCGCATGTCATCACGCGGGAGCAGGATGACCTCGCCTGGCTCGCCTTGTTCCTCCAAGGAACGCACCAAGGCCTCCGCATGCGCAAGGTCAGGCACGAACAGGGCAGAAAGATCGGCCCCGAGCAGGCATTCTATCAACCCCTCGAGTTCAGGGGGAGCGGTGATGAGCTGTGCCAGAGGCTCTGCCCCAGCACCCAGGGCATCCTGGTTCTCAAGCACCCAGGCAAGCGCGGGGCTTTCGCCCGTGCGCGCCCGTTCGCGTTCCTCAAGCCCCTTTATCTCTGCTTGCAGGATGGCCTGCCTCTCACGTAGGTCGTCTATGGCCTCACGGGCCTCTTCCCGTGCGGCGAAGGCCGATGCCACCGCTTCGCGGGCCTGTTGCTCTTGCTCTTTTGTGGCTGCAAGCTGCTCAAGCTGTCCGGCAACCTGGGCCTCGACATCGGCGGCATCCGACTTTACAGCCTCAAGCTGGGCAAGAACCTCACGGCGACGGCCTTCTATCAGCTTCTCGGAAGCCTTGTTGTGGGAGAGGACCTCCTGGTTCTCAGCCTGTGCCATACGGGTCGCTTCTATGCTTCGGGCAAGCTCCCGTTCGGCAAGGTCGCTCTCCTCCAAAGCCTTCTCAAGCACGCCGCGCTGGGCAGCCTTGCCTGCCAATTCGGCTTCCAGGGCGGATACCCGTTCCTCTGCTGCCTGGCGCTCGCCCTCGGTGGATTGCAGCTGCAGGGATGCCTGACGATGGCTTTCCTGTGCCTGCCGCTGCTTGACATGGTTCGATTCAAGGGCAAGGCGCATCTCGGCCTCGTAGGCCACCAAGCTGCGCTTCTTCTCCTGCAGAAGCAGGGTGGTCGCTTCCATGCGCTCGATGACCGATTGTGCGCGACGGTACTTGCGTGCGATGTCGCCCGCGTTCACGCCCCGCTCCTGTATCTGTTCCTGCAAGGCCTGCATCTGGGCTTCCGCTTCATTTATCCTTGCCCGCATGGCTTCAAGGCCGCCCTCGAAGGATGATTCCTGCGCTTTTGCCTTTTCCCAGGCAGCTTGAAGGTTCCGCAGGTCGTCGACCGCAAGAAGAAGGGTTATCTGGGCAAGCTCGGCTGCCAGGCCTTGGTATGCCATGGCACGTTTCGCCTTGCGTTCCAAGGGCTTGAGCTGCCGCTCGACCTCGGCGACCACATCCTTTACGCGTGCCAGGTGCATGTCCATCTGCTCCAGCTTGCGTTCGCTCTTGAGCTTGCGCTGCTTGTGCTTCAACACGCCTGCCGCCTCTTCGATGAGGGCGCGGCGGTCCTCGGGGCGCGATTGCAGGATGGTATCCAGGCTCCCCTGGGAGATGATGGAGTGGGTGCCGGTGCCCAGACCGGTGTCGTGCAGGATGTCAAGCACGTCCATGCGGCGTGCCAAGGCACCGTTGATGAGGTATTCGCTTTCCCCGCTTCGGTACATGCGCCGCGTGATGGCCACCTCGTCGAACTCTATCGGAAGGGTCTTGTCGCTGTTGTCCAAAACCAGGTCGACTTCGGCCAGGCCGACAGGCTTCCTGGCCGAGGATCCTGCGAAGACGACGTCTTCCATAGCCTGGCCGCGCAGGTTCTTGGCGTTGCGCTCGCCCAGCACCCAAAGCACTGAGTCGGATATGTTCGATTTGCCGGAGCCGTTCGGCCCTACGATCGCCGTTATCCCCGGCTCAAAGCCAAGAACGCTGCGATCCGCGAAGGACTTGAACCCTTTCAGGTTGAGTGACTTCAGATGCACGCCATTTACCCCTGTTTTTTCTGTTTCGTTTGCCTGGTGGTTTCTTTCTCGTTCTTGCGGCGGGCTTTCTCTTCAGCCTTGGCGGCTGCCTTTTCTGCCCGCACCGCTGCCTTATCGGCCTTTTCGGACCTGTCGCCAGAAGCGAACATATCGCCCAGCGAGGCCAAGGCGCTCTTCGCCGCCTGGCTCTCGGCTTCCTTCTTCGTCCTGCCGACCCCTCGGGCCAGGCTCTGGACGCCGGCGAAGACCTGCGCCACAAAGGTGCGGTCGTGAGGTGGTCCTTGTGTCTCGACCAGCCGATAAGTGGGCGTGATGCCATCCTCTTGGAGCTTTTCCTGAAGGACGCTCTTGGGGTTCTCCGGCTCATTGGCCATATCAAGGGACATCCGGGGAATCAAGGTCCGTTCGACGAAGGCAGAGGCAGCCTGTATGCCGCCATCGAGGTAGAGCGCGGCCACCATGGCCTCATACACGTTCTCGAGCGCGGAATGAAGCCCCCGTTTGCCGGTGCCGGTCTCTGATGAGCCGAACACGATGATATCGGCAAAACCCAGGTCGGCAGCAAGCTCTGAGAGGTTCGACCCCGAAACCAGCGCCACCTTGATACGCGTGAGGCCCCCTTCATCGAGGTCGGGGAAACGCTGGAAGGCGACCACGGCAACCAGGGCGCCCAGGATGGAATCCCCCAAGAACTCGAAACGCTCATAGGAGAAGGCGACCGACCTTCCTTCTGTCGCCGAAGGATGGGTTATGGCGGCAAGCAGAAGGTCCTCTTGGACGAAATGGTAGCCGATTATCTCTTGTGCGCGTTCGAGCCGTGCCTTTTGTTCTTCGTTTGATGTCATGTATGCAAGCCTTCGTGCCGGGCAGTCTTCCTCGGATCCAGTGCAGTACGCGGCCACGTGCAGCCCAATGCCTTGCGCGGCCTCGTGCGATCCAGTGCGTTCTCCAGCATTCTACTGCATGTCCTGCGGCTTTGAAACGGCGTTGGCGATTAATCCAGAAAGATCACGGCGCACGACGGATGCCGTGGTATGGATGCCGTTCTTGATGGCCAACGCATTCGACGAGCCATGCCCGACCACACAGGCGCCTTTCACCCCCAACAGGGGGGCGCCGCCATAGGTATCGGCGCTGACCTGCTCCTTCAAAGCCCCAAGCCCCCCCTTGACCGCAAGGGCGCCGAGTTTCGTGAGGGCAGTGGCAGAGAATAGGGCTTTCAATGCACCGAAAAGGGCCTTCGAGGTGCCTTCGATGGTCTTGAGGCACACATTGCCGGTAAAGCCATCAGTGACGAAGACATCGTAGTTCGCGGCCAGGATGTCGCTTCCCTCCCCGTTGCCGGAAAAGCCCGGCAGGCCCGCCTTCAGGCAAGAGAAGGCTTCTTGGGCAAAGGCAGATCCCTTTGTTTCTTCCTCCCCGATATTCAACAAGGCGACCCGAGGGCTTGCCTTGCCCAGGACCTCTTCGGCGTAAATGACCGCCATCTGGGCGAACTGCAACAGGTATTCAGGCTTGCAATCGGCATTGGCACCCACATCCGCCATGACGACAGGGCCTTTCGGCGAGGGGATGACGGTGCACAAGGCCGGCCGTGAGACCCCTTTGACGCGTCCCATCAACAAGGTGGCCGCGGCAAGGCAGGCCCCGGTGGACCCGGCAGAGAAGAAGCCTTGGGCAAGACCTTCCTTCACCAGCCGGCAACCCACCACCAAGGACGAGTCCTTTTTGCGCCGCACCGCCTCAGCGGGGTGTTCTCCCATGGCGATTGATTCGGTGGTCGGATGTGCCTGGCATCGGGAATGGGAAGCCGCAAAGCCCTCGACCACCTCAGCCGGGCCACAGAGGACGGCTTCGAGGTCTTCGTCCTCACGGAGCGCGGCCTCAAGGCCTTCCAAGACGACTTCAGGAGCGCGATCGCCCCCCAGGGCATCGATCGCCAGTATCACTTTTTCCACGAGTTCCACACCTTCTTATGAATCATCCCACAAGGCACCGTGGAGTTCCTGCCAGGCTTTGCAAAGAGAACGCAACAGTGACGCCTTGACGGACGCAACGGGGCGTTCTGGGCGTTTGGGATAAGACGGATAAAAGAAAGCCCCCGTGAATGCCTTGTACAAAGGCAAGCCAAGGAGCTTCATTGCAAACGTATGCGGTAAGCCCGCTATTCGGTCTCGATGACTTCGCGGTTGCGGTAATAGCCGCAATTGGGGCACACCCGGTGAGGAAGCTTGACCTCGCCGCACTGGGGGCACACGGACCGTGCTGGCGAGGCTATTGTCTCGTTTGCACTCCGGCGGGAATGGGTGCGAGCCCTGCCGGTCTTACGCTTAGGTACTGCCATGACAACTCCTTTTTCTCAGCGGACGGGCTGTCTGCTGGAAGGTCTTTCTGTGATAATACGCAAGGGGTCATTGTACCAAAGCACAAGGACCCAAGCAAGATAAGCCCAGCAGTTCGTCAAAAACCCAAAGTTGATTCAGACAGCCATCAACCCTCTACGCCGTCGGCGTTGCGGATCTCCGACACCGTGCCTGTGATGCCGCGTCCTTCACGCAGTTCTCAACCCTCTACGCCGTCGGCGTTGCGGATGAGCTTGCGCTTTATCTTTCCGCCGATGGTCTTGGGCAGCTCATCGGTGAACTCGACGATGCGAGGGTACTTGTAGGGTGCGGTCGTCTTCTTGACGTGCTCCTGCAGCTCTTTGACCAGCGCTTCACTGGGGCTGAAGCCGCGTGCCAACACAATGGTGGCCTTCACCACCATGCCACGGATAGGGTCGGGTGCTGCCGTCACCGCACATTCGACCACCGCCTCGTGTTCTATGAGGGCGCTCTCGACCTCGAAGGGGCCTATACGGTAGCCGCTGCACTTGATGACGTCGTCGTCGCGCCCGACGAAGAAGTAGTACCCGTCACTGTCGCGCCAGGCCATGTCGTGCAGATTGTAATAGTTCCCGCCCACTGCTTCGTGGCTGCGCTCATCATCGTGGTAATAGCCCACGAACAGGCCGGGGGGGTAGTTCTCCTTCAGGCCCGTGATGCAGATGGCGCCCTCTTCGCCGTCGGGCAGCACGCAGCCTGACTCGTCGAGCAGCTTGATGCCCAAGAGCGGCGATGGCTTGCCCATTGAGCCGGGCTTGGGGTCGAGCCAGGGGAAGGTAGCAAGCAGCACAGGGCCTTCGCTCTGGCCGAAGCCCTCGCGTATCTTCTTCCCCGTCAGACGTTCCCAGGCCAAGGTGACCTCGGCATTCAGGGGCTCACCGGCCGTCGCGAAGTTCTGTACCGAGGAAAGGTCGTAAGCGGCCACATCCTCTTGCAACATGAAGCGGTACATGGTGGGAGGGGCGCAAAAGGTGGTCAGGCGAAAGTCCTGTATCTTCTGGAGCAGCTTCGTGGGCACGAAGGAATCCATATCGTATGCGAAGATACAGGCGCCGGCTATCCATTGACCGTAGATCTTGCCCCAACCGAACTTTGCCCAGCCGCTGTCGGTCACACTCATGTGGAGCTCGTTCTCGCGCACCTGCTGCCAGTAGCGGGCTGTGATGATATGGCCGAGGGGATGGGCGAAGTTATGCATGACCGCCTTCGCAAGACCGGTCGTCCCGCTGGTGAAATAGATCAGCATGATGTCGGCGCTGTGCGTCGCCGCCGCGCCTTGGGGCTTTGTCCACGTGCCTGTTGCCTGTGCTATCAGGTCGTCGAACGAGAGCCAGCCCTCGCGCTGCCCCGCCACGATGATGCGCCGCCCTATCCCGCAACCATCCTGCATCGCCAGCTCTATCTGGGTGCAGACATAGCTGTCGTCTACGGCGATGACGGCCTTTATGTCGGCGCTCTGGGCACGATAGGCGATATCCTTTGCCGTGAGCTGGAGCGATGCTGGAATGATGGTGGCGCCTACCTTGCAGAGCGCCAGAGCGCAGACCCAGTATTCCCAGCGGCGGCGCAGGATGACCAAGACCTTGTCGCCCTTGGTGATGCCCAGTGCGCTGAATGCCAGTGCTGCCTTGTCGGAAAGGCCGGATAGGTCGGCAAAGGTGAACGCCTCTTCGCCTCCTTTGTCGTCGCACCAAACCAGTGCGCGCTTCTGGGGCTCGACCCGCGCCCATTCGTCCACGACATCGTAGGCGAAGTTGAAGTCTTCAGGCACGGTGATACGGAAGTTCTCATAGAAGTCCTCGTAGGAATCGAAGTCTATGCGGGGGCAGTATTTCTTCAGGATGTGGTCCAAGGCAGTTCTTCCTCTTCTGTGTCGGCTGTCGGGTATCGGCGGGCAGATGTCGGCTTATGGATGTCGGCTGTCGGGTTTCGGCGGGCGGATGTCAGCGGGCGGATGCCGGCTTTCGGCACGGTCTTGCTGTTGGTTGTGTCGAAAGCCGAGGACAAGGCCGTAGCGGGGCTATTCCGCGATGACGGTCACAAAAGTGGCCGGGGTCGCGCCGCCGCAGCGTTGGGCATGGGGATGGTGCGCATCGAAGTAGATGCTATCGCCCCGGCCAAGCTCGAATTCCTTGTCTTCCCAGGTGACTAGCACCGTTCCTTCCAGAACCAGGTTGAATTCCTGCCCGGTATGCACCACCGGTTTGGCCGGTTCGTCACTGGGGTTCAAGGTGACCAACAGAGGCTGCATGATCTTCCCGCTGTAGCGCCAGGCCAAATCCTCATAATGGTATCCCGGGTAGCGATCTACCTCGCGCCCTTGGCCTGCCCTTACCACATGGTAGGTATTGAGCTTCGCAGCGGTTCCCGTCAGTATCTCGGTGAACTCCACGCCGAACTTATGGCCCAGGTGGTATATGGCAGAGATGGGGACGTCTGCCCCTGTCTCTTCCCATGAGGCATAGGTCTCAAGCGAGACGTCAAGCTCGGCCGCCATTTCCTCCCTTGAGACGTCGCAGGCCTCGCGCAACCCTTTGATGCGCATACCTATCTCTGCAAATTCCGTTACCATGTCGTGCCTTTCCTTTTGGTCGTGTCCGTTCGCTCTCTTTCGCTTTCACCGTTGCATCCGCTTTGCCCTGTCCTCACTGCTGCTTCGAGGAATACCCGGAAGGCAGCTTGAGCCGGCCTCTCATTCCCCTGCTGAGCGGATGCAACTGCTTGTGCAGATCGTTGCGGTGCCCTGTAAGGGCAGCGGCTTGCGGATGCAGCCGTTTGTGGCAGACCTCCGCGACACTTGCCGATGCATCCGCTTGTGCGGATCGTTGCATCACCCCGCACAAGCACAGCCATTAATCCTCGGCCGAGGCGATGCCTATCCGAAGTGCTTCCTTGTTCAGGCCTATCAGGTCCTTCTTGCTGGCCGAGACGCATTTATCGACTGCAGCGAAAAGGGACGCCTCCTCGCAGAAGGCTGTCTGTGCAAAGAGCCTGCCCACACAGATGACGTTGGCAAGGCCTTTGAGGCCGCCTTCTTCTGCCAGCTGTGTCGCCGCAACGGTGCAGAACCTCACGCCTTCCCTTGGGGGGATGCGCGCTACCATGGTGGAATCCACCACAGCGATGCCGCCCGGCTTGATGGCTGCCGCGAACTTGTCGAAAGAAGGCTGGTTCATAGCAATGATGGCATCAGGGGCCAGCACCAGGGGCGATCCGATAAGCCCGTCCGAAAGGCACACGCTGCAGTTCGCCGTGCCGCCGCGCATCTCCGGCCCGTAAGAGGGCAGCCAAGAGACCTCGCGCCCTTCGATGAGTCCCGCATAGGCGATGAGCTTGCCTGCGAAAAGGAGGCCTTGGCCGCCAAAGCCTGCAAGGACAAGGTTCAAGGGCTGTCTCATTGCGCGACCTCCTGACCAGCATGTTCGGATCTTCCGGCTTTTCCTGTTTTGGAAACTGCCTCCGTTTTCCGGAGTTCCCGGGCGGCTTGCGCGGCCTCGATGACCGTGGCGAAGCCCTGCGCCTTCACATCGCGGTACACACCCAAGGGGAAGGTGGGCAACATGTTGTCGTTCATCCAGGCAAAGGCTTCCTTGGGACCCATCCCCCAGTTGGTCGGGCAGGTCGAGACCACTTCGACTATGGTATAGCCGACGCCTTCCTTCTGGTATTCGAAAGCCTTTCGGACAGCCTTCTTCGCGGCGCGCACATGGCGGGGGCTATCGACCGTGACCCGTTCGGCATAGGCGACGCCCTCGAGGCTTGAGAGCAGCTCCATCACCCTGATGGGATAACCGGTTGTTGCCACGTCGCGCCCGTAGGGGGAAGTCTGGGTGACCTGGTCCGGCAGGCTGGTTGGAGCCATCTGGCCGCCTGTCATGCCATAGATGGCGTTGTTGATGAAGATCACCGTGACCTTTTCGCCGCGGGCCGCGGCATGGATGGTCTCTGCCATGCCGATGGAGGCAAGGTCGCCATCGCCCTGATAGGCGAACACCAAGTTCTCTGGACAGACGCGCTTGACCGCAGTCGCGACGGCAGGCGCCCTGCCGTGCGCCGCCTGGATGACATCGGTTGCGAAGAAATTGTAACCGGTCACCGAGCAGCCGACCGGCACGATGGCGACGGTATCGCCTTCGATGCCCATCTCATCGATGACCTCGGCGATTATACGGTGGACGATGCCATGGGGGCATCCTGGGCAATAGGAGAAGGGCACCGGCAAAAGCGCATGTGGACGCCCGAAGACCACCTTTTCACCGGTGTCGGGCTCCCTTCCGTCAGCGGGTGTCCCGCCCACAGCACCTGTGGCAGCGGGTGCCTCGCCCGCAGCGCCTGCAGTTGCGGGTGTGCCTGTGGCAGCGGGTGTGCCTGCACTTGCGGGTGCCTCGCCCGCAGCGCCTGCTGATGCCCCGCCCGCAGCGCCTGCTGCACCCTGTGCAAGCACTTCACTTTCCAGCAGGTCGGCCTGGAGGGGCGTCATATCCTCGGGAACAGCATGGGGGGCCATCATGCACCTCCTTCATTCAGCTTCTCTATTGCGCACAAGACCTCATCGGGGGTGGGAATGTTGCCCCCCGTGCGCCCATAATGGACAACCGGGACACGACCGGCGACCACCAGGCGGATATCATCGACCATCTGGCCTTTGTTCATCTCGACGCTCAGGAATGCCTTGGCCTTGCCTGCAAGGGCGTCCAGGGCGCGCCCCGGGAAGGGCCAAAGGCTGATAGGACGCAGCAACCCTGCCTTGATGCCCTTCTCTCGTGCCGCAGCCACTGCCGAACGTGCGACGCGCGAGCTTGCCCCGAAGGCAACGACCACCACTTCGGCATCGTCGCACAGGAACGATTCGCTGCGTTGTTGTTCTTCGGTGACCTTCGCGTAGCGCTCAAAGCGCTCATTGATGATCCGTTCCAGCTCATCTGAGGTCAGGTGCAGGGAGTTCACTATGTTATGGGGCCGCTTGTTGCGATGCCCCGTGGTAGCCCAAGGCTTCTCGGGCAGCCCCTCCTTCGGCTCGGGCAGCAGGACTGGCTCCATCATCTGGCCGAGGACGCCGTCAGCTAGGATCATGACAGGCATCCGATAGGCATCCGCCACATCGAAGGCCTGATAGGCGTAATCGGCCATCTCCTGCACCGTGGAAGGCGCGAACACGACCACCCGCAGATCGCCGTGGCCCAGGGCACGTGTTGCCTGCCAGTAATCGGCTTGGGAAGGCTGAATGCTGCCCAACCCAGGGCCTCCGCGCTGGATGTTGATGATAAGGGCAGGCAGGTCGGCTCCGGCCATGTACGAGATGCCTTCCCCCTTGAGCGAGATGCCGGGGGACGAAGACGAGGTCATGACGCGCGCGCCCGCGGCAGCCGCCCCATACACCATGTTGATGGCTGCTATCTCGCTTTCCGCCTGCAGGAAGCAACCGCCCATCTTGGGGAGTTGCTTGGACATATATGCCGCCAGCTCTGTCTGGGGTGTGATAGGGTATCCGAAAAAGAAGCGGCAACCCGCCCGCAAGGCGGCTTCGGCGAGTGCTTCGTTTCCTTTCATCAGGACTTTCTCGCTCATGGCTTACCTCATTACCGTGATAGCGACATCGGGGCACATGAGCGCACACGACATGCAGCCGGTACAGGCGCCCCCATCGACAAGGGACGCAGGATGATAGCCCTTGTCGGTTATCTTCTTCTGGTCAAGCTCGATGATGCCCAAAGGACAGGCATCGACACAGATGCCGCATCCCTTGCAATATACATCATCCACTATGATACGTGGCATGGTCACACCTCTCGTCAAGTCTTTCCCTTAGGGCTTTGGCCGGTCGCTCCCTGCCATCGCAAGGGCCGGAGAGAAACGTTATGGAGGCAAGGCCGGCACAGGAGCAATGCCGTTCCTCACGCTTATTCCCAAGGGGTTCGGACATATATTCGCACAAGATAAGGCTTCTGCGCGGCATACTTCGATAAACGCACTGTTTTTTCCGGTACAGAGCCGCCGTATGCGCCTCGGGTGCGGGGGTTGCAGCCATCAGCCGGGAAGCCTTCCCTTTTGAGGAAGCCCTTCTTGTCCGGGAAGCCTTCCCCTTCATGGTGGCCTTCCCTGCCCGGGGTACCCCCCCCTTCATGGTGGCCTTCCCTGGCTTCGGTCTCGAACAGCCCTGCGGGGAAGGTGGTGCACACCAGGGGCAGCCTCAAAAGGCGGGCTGCCTCTTCGGCGAAGGGGAAGCTCGCCTCGATAGCAGCCAGACTGGTCTCGCCCTGCAGATGGGAGTTGTTGACAAGGCCTGTAGCCGCAAGCCCCGATTGTGCCTCGATCTCGTGCAGGATCTGAACTGCGGAAGCAGCATCGCGGGTG
>JAIRPR010000162.1 GCA_031256895.1 Coriobacteriaceae bacterium | reverse complement strand
TTTCAGGAAAGAGAGCGAGAACTTCTTCGCCCACTGTTGACGCCAAGGTGCCAAGAGCCGTGAATTTTTGGGGGCTTTCGCTGATGACCAGCACTTTTTGCACTTTGCTCATGTGATTGCTCCTTTACAGTTCTTTTCTCAAAGCCGCAACAAAGCCTTTGATGCTTGCCTCTGAGGCATCTTCGAAGACTATCTGCTTACGATCCACGTTCGTGGGGGCAAGGGTGCTACAGACCTCTAGGGCGTCGGCAGGCCCGGTCTCGCTATCGAACGACAAGTCTTCCCAGTACAGGCGGGTAACCGGCTTCTTGCCTGCGGCAAGGATATCTTTGAGCTGAGGGACACGCGGCTGGTTTATGTCGCTGGTCACCGACAGCACAGCGGGCAGGGTAAGCTCGAGGACTTCGACTTCGGTCTCAAGGCTGCGTTCCACCAGCAGGGTAGCGCCCTGGAGCGTGATGTTGCTCACCGCGTTCACGGTGGGCACGCCCAGGATCTGCCCCAACAATGAACCGACCTGCTGCCCATAGAGATCCGAGGAACCCTCGCCGCACAAGACAAGGTCATATCCGGTCTGTTGCAGGGCAGCAGCCAGGGTACAGGCTGTCTGGTACGCATCGAAGGCGCCGATCCGATCGTCAAGTACCAGGCACAGCTCTTCTGGGCCTCGCGATAGCGCAGCCTTGACAAGCTTCGACTCGTCTATGGCAGGAGCGCCTGCACTCAACAGGCAGACCTTGCTTCCTTCTCCTGACGCTTGTGCAAGCCTGACGCCTTCTTCGATGGCGCATAGGTCGTATTCGCCAAGCACCGAAACTGCCCGGCTGAAATCAAGGGTTCCATCAGGCCTGGTAATGATGTCTTGGCCTTCGGGGACCACCTTGTAGCATGCCACGATGTTCATGGTATCCGTCTCTCCGTTCTTTCAGGGGCTGGCAAGGCATCGCGCATGCCAGCCCTTTGAGCTTGTTATTGCGAGAATCTGCGGTTGTAAGCCGCCCTTGGCAGGCTTAAGCCGCCCTTGGCAGGCTGGCAGCCCCGAGCAGTCTTAAGCCGCACTTGGCAGGCTGGCAGCCCCGAGCAGGCCGACAGCCTTTGCCTGCCTTAGATGACACCCTTTTCCTTGAGGGAGGCTATCTTGGCCTCGTCATAACCGAGTGCTGCCAAAACCTCTTCGGTGTGCTGTCCCATAAGGGGCGGAAGGCTGCGGGCTGAAACCGGGTCGTCATTGAACTTAACGGGCGTGGCAATGGTCTTGACGGGGCCTTCCGGATGGTCGAGTTCCCAGTACATGTCGCGCGCCTTGCAGTTCTCGCTGGCAAAGACCTCTTCCAGGTTCAGGACGGGTGCGTACGTCGTTTCCTCGTCCATGATGGCATCCCATTCGTCACGTGTCTTGCCCTTGAAAATCTCAGCGAACGCCGCATACATCTCGCGCTGCCCTTCCACGGGCTCCATGGCACGAGGAATGAACTCCGGTTTGCCCAATACCTCGCACAGGTGCTTCCAGAACTTCCCCTCTGAGGCAGCCACGGTGATGAAGCGGCCGTCCTTGGTCTCGTACACGTTGTAGCAGGCGCGCCACACGGGCGGCACCAGTCTTCCCATGGTGAAGTACATGGTGGTGTACAGGTTGAGCGCAGATACCAAGCCATCGCACATGGACACGTCAAGGTATTGGCCTTTGCCGGTCTGTTGGCGATGGTACAGGGCGCCCAGGATGCCGATGGTTGCCCAAAGGCCGCCGCCCACCAGGTCGCCCAGATAGACGTTGGGAACGGTGGGCGATTCCCCCGGCTTGCAATTGGCATCAAGGACGCCGGACAAAGCCAGGTAGTTGATGTCATGGCCGGCTGCTTGCGCATAAGGCCCCGTCTGACCGTAGCCGGTGATTGAGCAGTAGATGACCTGGGGGTTGATGGCCTTCAGGTCCTCGTAACCCAAGCCCATCTTTGCCATGACGCCGGGACGGAACTGCTCTACCACGACATCGTATTCCTTGACCAGGGCCTTCAGGACCTCTTTGCCTTCCTCGGTCTTGAGGTTCAGGGTGATCGAGCGCTTGTTGCGATTGAACATCAGGAAAGACGCTGTGTTCTTCAAGAGCGATTCGCTCCCCTTCTGAGCAGGCAGCCCGCTCACGCGCAGGTAGTCGCCGACGCCCGGATCCTCTACCTTCAAGACATCGGCACCCATGTCGCCCAAGGTCATCGTGCAGTAAGGCCCGGGAGCCAACCGGCTCAGGTCCAGGATCTTTACTCCTTCTAACAGCATGTTCCTCACTTCCTTTCGTGGTTGTCCTTTTATGGCCTCAAAAGGCCTTGATCGATGCAACAGGCCTTATCGGCAGCCTCTTGGCGCCTCCTGTTGCAACCGGGCGCAGCCGCTGAGGCCGCACCCGGCTGCGCCTGTGCTTATCTCCTTTGCGAACCCTATTCCTTGTCGGTGCCTGCCGGGGTGGCGGGTGGCACCATGTACTCCTGAAGCCCCTTGCTGCTTGCGAAGGCCAGGACGATTGAGATGATGATGAGCACCATGATGCCCGCTACCGCGTACAGCACCATCATGATGTCCTTCGTCTGCGTGAGGATGAAGGTGAATACCGGAATGGTGACCATGCCGCCAATGGCCACGGCAGACTGCACAAAGCCGTAGATCTTGGGGAACTCACGAGGCCCGAAGACACCGATGGTCAGAAGCGGGGTCATCGTGCCCGAGCAGGTGGCCATGATGCCATAAAGGAACAGTCCGCCATAGAAGATGTTCAAGTCCACGCGGGCGCCAAAGATGAGCACCGCGGTGGCAATGATACCCACGACGACTGCGATGATGCCCGAGTTACGGGCACCGATACGGTCGGTCAGGCTGCCGAAGCAAAGGGCGCCCACCACCGTGCCGAACATGAAGAACATAGTGCCGTTGCCACCGATGACCGCAACATCGACATCAGCGAAGTTGAGGAAACGCGCCATCGTGGGAATGAGCGAGCTGAACGCAGCGACAGCGGTGATAAAGAAGCCACAGAGCAGCATGCAATAAAATGCCGGCTTCTTGATGGCCACATTGACGGGAACTCCGGGAGTAAAGCCCGCACCAGCAGATGCCTGCTTCTGCCCGCTCTCTGTTGCAGATGGTGCATCGCCCTTGTCGCCATACATCAAGAGCTTCTTGTCGGAAGGCGCGTTGCGCACCATAAGGAAGATGACGGGCAGGCAGATGACGAGCGAAGCGATACCGATGATGGCCGAACCGGACTGCCACCCATACGTGGCGATCAGTTGGCCGAGGAAGCCTTGGATGAGGCCTCCTATCAAGCCGACTGCAGCCATCATGATGCCGGTTGCCAGGCCTTTCTTCTCTTTGAACCAGCGGTTGATGAGCACCGGCCCTGCCTGTATGGTCATGATGGCCGACCCCATGCCCACCACCACGAATATCACATAGAACAGGGGCACGTTTGCCGCCAGATAGAATGCGGCAAAGGCTCCACAGTAGGCGACTGCCCCTATCGAGAGAAGGTAGCGCAGGTTGTATTTTGCAAGCAGCCTGCCCGCTATAGGCGCCCAGAAGATGCCGACGATGCCGGATATAGTATAGGCAAGAGAGGTGACCGAGGCATCGACGCCATAGGTGAGGGCTGCAGCGGGATAGAGCTGTCCCAGTGCCTTTTGCACGCCGCCGCGGGTGATGCCGAAGAATATGACCACCGCGACCAGGATCCACCATGCATAATGGATCCCCTTCTTTACTTTTTCTTTTTGTTCAGTTGTCATGACTGTTTTCCTCCTAGTATCTGATGGTTAACGAACAGGGCGCGATCCAAGGGGGCAAGTATCGGGCGTTGCTGCCTCAAGCCTGGCCGGCACGGCTTGTGAAGCCAACCGGTCCGGCCTGCCTGCCCCTTTCCCTTGGCGGTTTGCGCCTTTGTCCACCTTTCGATGAACGCTTACTCGACCGGCTTGACTACTTTTGCTTCGAACAGGGCTTTTGCCTCTTCGGGCGTATAACCCAGCTCTTCGAGGATGTCGGGGGCATCGCCGCCTATCGGCATGAGGCCGCGCCAGACCTTGTTGGGGTTCTTGGTGAAACGGGGGAAGATGTTGATTCCTTTTATGGTGTCGCCCGCATCGTTGTTCCATTCGATGAACACCTCACGCGCCGCATAATGAGGGTCTGCCAGGGCGTCATCGTAATCGTATATCTGGCCACAGGGCACCCCGGCTGCAAGAGAGGCCTGCTCGAATTCCTCTGCCGTCATCGAGGCTGCCTTTTCAGTCAAAGCCTTCTCGACGACATCGCCATCCGGCGTCCCCAAGGGAATGATGGCCGAGCGCTCGGTCAGCGTGACCTGGTCCGTTATGCCCAGGAACTCACACGCCTGCCTGACCACTTTGACGCCCAGCATGATCCAGTACAGGTCCTTGCCGTCCTTGCAGGTATAGGTCCCATATCCTGCACCTGCGTAATGGTGGCTCCCGCCGCGGCGCGGCATCTTCGATCCGCCATGGATGTAGCTGGTCAGGTACTGCCCTTGCATGGCAATCAGGGATTCGAACTGCGAGACGTCGACGCTTTCGCCAACGCCGGTCTCGCGGGCACGGGTCAGGGCAGCAAGCGCACCGTAGGCACCGGTCAGGCCGGTGATATAGTCACAGACGCCCGGGGTTGCCGGGGAAGGCTTGCCGGTAGGCTCGCCGTTTTGGAAGGAATAACAGCCGAAGCCCTGCATGACCGGGTCATAGGCAGGCCGCTTGACGAACTCGGGCAAGCCGGTCTGGCCGTATCCCGAGATATGCACGATGACAAGCCGCGGGTTTATCTCCCAGAGCCTTTCATCCGAGAAGCCCCATTCTGCCATCTTCCCGCCCGGGAACGAATCCACCATGATGTCTGCCCCTGCCAGAAGACGGGTCAAGACCTCGCGCCCTTCTGGGGAGCTCACGGCATCAAGGCAGATGCTGCGCTGGTTGCGGCGTTCGGCTTCAGCCGACCATCTGCTGGTTCGAGCCAGGTCTATCACCTTGGGGTTCTCTATCCAGGTCACCTTCGCCCCGAATTCTGCCAGGCGCAAGGCGCAATACGGCCCGGCCAAGGAATTGGTCAGATGGACCACATTGACCCCTTGCAAAGGCCCGAAATCGGGAATCTCGTTTCTTTTCATAGTTCCTCCTTTTTCTTGCTGGACTTTTTAAGAGCTGACTAGTTTCTTACCCGCAGTGCCTTGGGGTTACCATTCGAGGCACTTCGCGTCGCGTTGAAGGGCACGACCGGCTATGTGGATCATGATCTGCTCGGTTCCGCCGCCGATACGCCCCACGCGGCAGTTGCGCAGCATGCGGGCGATGCGGACCTCTTCGCAATAGCCCAGGCCGCCGAATATCTGCACAGCGTCATCGACATTCTGCCAAGCTGCCTGCGAGCAGTAGTATTTTGCCAGGGCGGCATCGGTGTTGATGGACATGCCTTGGTCCTTCTTCCAGGCTGCCTGCAGCACCATGCTCTTGCAGTTCTGCACGCGGATGGCCATCTCGGTGAGTTTTTGCTGAATGAGCTGGAAAGAGCCGATGGTCTTGCCGAACTGCACCCTCTGCTTCGCATATTCCAGGGCGTCATCGAAGGCAAGCCATGCCTGCCCTGCCGCATTGGCCGCCAACTGCAGGCGCTCGACCTCGAAGTTCTTCATGACATTGATGAAGCCGCGGCCTTCGATGCCCACGATGTCGCTTTCCTCGACCTCGACATCGTCGAAGCTCACATTGAAGGTGGGGATCATGAACCAGCCTATCTTCTTGATGGGCTCTATCTTGATGCCTGGCTTCTTCATGTCCACCCACCAGGTCGAGAACTGCTTCTTGGGATCGGGCTGGTTGGGGTCCTTTGCCATGAATATGCAATGTTCGGCAGTGTTCGCCCCGGTGATGAACGCCTTGTACCCGTTGAGGTACACCTTTCCGTTGCGACGCTCGAAGGTTGCCTGGATGTTGTTGTTGTCGGAACCGGCATCTGGCTCGGTGAAGCCCATGCAGAAGGGGTTGCCACCGCGCTCGATTGATTCGACGGTCTTGGCCAACTGATCGGCGCTTCCGAACGAGAGCATGTCGTCAAGCTGGATAGTGGCACATCCCAAGACATACCCCGCGCTTGTCAATCGGTTCAGCTCTATATTGAATATCATCTGGGTCACGATGTCGCAGGGTGTCCCACCGTATTCCTCGGGTGCACCGAGCAGGTTGAAGCCTGCCTCGCGGAAAGCCTCGTAGGTCTTGGTCGGCGGCTCGTGCTTTTCCTCGCATTCGCGGATGTAATCCTCGGAGGCCGACCGCGCTATCACCTCGCGCAGGCTTTCCAATAAAAGCTCTTGTTCGTCAGTCAGTTTGAAATCCATGTGGTTGTCACTTCCTTTTGTTCCTCTTCGTGTCCGGTACGCGTTGCAAGAACCTAGCTCTTCTTGCGGAAGTTCTTCATCAGGAACTGCCGGCTTTCCTCGCAGTTGCCCACGAAGGGCTGGTTCTGCGTCTCGGCGCTGAGAACCATGTCCAGCTTGTCGAAGTAGCTGCTGTTCACCATTCTTTTGGTGACCCGCACGCACACGGCAGGAAGCTCGGCTATGGTGGCTGCCATGGCATAGGCCTCCTTTTCAGCTTCTCCTTCGGGAAGCACGTGGTTCACAAAGCCGAGCTCTTGTGCCTGTGCCCCCGTGATGTCCTTGCCGGCGAACCACAGCTCCTTTGCCTTGTAGGCCCCGATTGCCAAGGGCAGGTACACGAAGGCTCCGAGTTCAGGAGTCCTTCCCAGATGCAGGAAGTTGCCCCGGAACTTGGCGGTCTCGGAACAGTAGATGAGGTCTGCCGATAGGGCTATGCTGAAGGCACCACCGATAGCCCAGCCTTCGACCAGTGCGATGATCGGCTTTTCGATGCGCTGCATGGTGCGCGCTACCTCGCTGCACCGGTAGAAGGCAGCCCGGGAAAGCTCGAGCACCTCGCCCGGCTCGGGCTTCTTCGCATCGGGATCCACCGCTGCGCTTAAGTCGCCCCCTGCGGAGAAGTTGCCGCCTGCCCCCCTTATGACGATGCAGCGCACCTCGTCATCCAGGTTGCATTCGTGAAATGCCCGCGAAAGCTCGAGCCACATGGGCACGGTCAGTGCGTTCTTCTTCTCGGGGCGGTTCAGGGTGATGGTGGCCACCCCTCCCTCCTGTTTGCTGATGAGTATCTCGTCAATCATGTTTCACACTCCTTTACTTGGTTCTTGGATTGCAATGGGATGTTTGCTTCGCCCTTGTTTTTCCCCTCCTTTGCGCCGGGCTTGCCTTGGTCGTGATGCGGGAATTCCTCATGAAGCCTGCGCAAGTGCGCACGCAATGCTGACAGATCGACCTTCCCCGATGGGGTGCGAGGGAAGTCTGTCAGAAAGAACAGCCTTTTGGGCTTCTTATAGCCAGCAATAGTGGCCGCACAGAAGCCGATCAATTCGGCTTCAAGGCTTGGCATTACGGGACCTAGGCCCCACGGCCCACTGTCGGCAAGGATGACCGCTGCGACCACCATTTCGCCGAGAAGCTGATGGGGAAGCCCCAAGACCACGCACTCCTTGACCAAGGGGTAGCTTGTCAGGGCACGTTCTACCTCGACGGCATACACGTTCTCGCCGCCTGACTTGATCATGTTCTTCTTCCGTCCGCGGAAATAGTAGCGTCCCAGGGCATCCTTGCAGAAGATGTCCCCCGTTGCGAACCAGCCGGCCAGCTTGTCCGCACCTTCCTGGGGGCTTTTGGCGCGTGGCCCCTGGCCAACGCCATCCAGCGATACAGGGGTGCAGGGCTCGTAGCCCGTGAACATGCAAGGGCTCTTTCCCCATAGCTCGCCACAGGCGCCTGTTCCAACCTCTTCCCCGGCCTCATCGAGCAGGCGGACTTCGAAGAAGTCGTCCGGATAGCCCACCGTTTCGACGATGCCGGGGTCTGCATCGAATTCTGCCTTGCTGAAAAGGCTTGTCATACGGGCAGCCTGTTCGGTCTGCCCGTATCCGTTGAAGAGCTGTGCTTGGGGGCAGAGGTCGAACACCGTGCGCACCGTGTCCTCATTGGCGCTGCCTCCGGTAAGGAAGACGACCTCCAACGAAGAAAGGTCGTAGGTCCGCTCTGGCACATCCCAGAGGCGGGATACGATACTGGGGGGTATGAGCAGCAGATGCGTCACCTTTTCAGCCTCTATCAGGCCAAGGATTTGGGCTGCATCGAAGCGTTGGGTCAACACCACGGTGTTTCCCCGTGCAAGCGTCTGCAGCAGGGCGCTGAGGCCGCCCAGATGGAACAAAGGCGCATAGATCAGGAATATGCTGTCGGCAATCTGGTTGACGGGGTTTCGCAGGCCGCTCATGAACTGCATCATGAGCGAGAAGTGGCTGTGCTTCGCCGCCCGCAACGCCCCGGTGCTTCCCCCCGTGAATATGTAGAGCACAGTCTCGTCCAAGTCGGGCAGTTCTTTGCTCATGTCGTCCCGACTTTGTGTGCCGGGGCTTTCGGGCCTTGGATCCCTTCTTGCAATGCCCGGCACGGATGCCGCACGCTGCATGGCGTCGTCCGGCACTGCAGCCTTGTCGAAAAGACCCTCGTTCAAGGCCTGCCCGTTTGTGGCTTTGCTTGGCGCCCCTGTCGAACTGGGGAGATCCTGTGCGCAGACGAACAGGATGTCCAAGCCTTCAAGGTCAGTTGCTTCGAGCTTGGATGCCGCTGGCTGGTAAGCCTTGTCATACACCAGGGCTTGGCATCTGACGACGCCCAATGCCTTTGCCATCTCGTCGGTGGTCAGGCATCCGCTCAAAGGGGCGATCCGGGCTTCCAGCTTCAAGAGGGCATAGAAGGTGACGACCCATTCAAGCGTGTTCGCACGCATCAGGACGACCGTCATCCCCCGCCCTATTCCTGCTTGGGCCAGCCGCTCAGCGAACGACTCGACCCTTTCCCTCAGGTCTCGATAGGTGCAGCGCTGCGTCTCGAAGACAAGCGCCAGCTTGTCCGGCATCTTCTTCTCGTTGATACAAAGCATGTCATACATACTGAACATCGAGTGCTTTCCTCCAATTAACGGCTTGCCCGTGGTTTCCACCATTATTCAGCAAGGGGACAAGACCCACACCACCCTAAAGTGAACGCGGTAATCACCCCTTCGGGTGATAGCGGGCACCAGCCTTATTCGCTATAATTATCCAGCCTGTTCATTAATGCCAAGAACGGCAAAAAGGACCGAATCTCCGAGCAAACAATCGCAACAAAGGGATAGCGAGTGCTGTGATGCCAATTGAAACCGAAAACAATTTCTTGGATAGACACCGTGAGACGCTTGAGTTCTCGAACCTCGCGCTTCATTTCGCGGCAGTCCTCCAAGACATCTTCTCTGCCTTCACCCCCGATGAGATATTGGGCAGGACGGTGCAGAACACCCGCGATTTCCTTGACTCGGAGACAGCCACCATTTCCTTGAGGGAAAAGGGGCAGTACAAGATAGTGGCCATCGCCCATCGCGACCACGACTACCACGAGCTGCTCCCCTATACCAATACTGCCGTGCCTGATTATTCCTTGACCTCATCGATCGCCCGAACGGGAAGGCCGGCCATTTGGAAGTTCGATGGGAAGGGTTCCCGTGCAGATTGGCTCATCTCCCCCTATTACCTGGGTGTGCCCATTTTCGGTGAGCATGACGAGGTCGTCGGTACCATTGTGATGGACTTCAATTACGGGGAAGGCCTCGACGCGCAGAACATCTTCTTGGCGGAGGTCATCGCAAAATCGTTCTGGGGCGCCTACCACAACTCGCTCAAGCATATCCATATGCTTTCCCGGGCGCAGATAATCGAACAGGAACGGATAGCGCAAAGCCTGCACGATACCGTGGCGCAGAACATCTTCTCGGCCAGCATGAAGGTGGATAAGATTGCCGAGGATGCCAGTTGCGGCAGGGGCATCAAGCGTGACCTCTTCGAACTGAAGACCATGCTTTCCCAGCTCAAAAACAACCTGAGGAACATCGTGTATGATTCTCCCGCCAAGAACACCGTGCTGGACCTACAAAGCATGATAGAGAACGAGCTGGACCTGCACCGTCAACAGAGCGATATACGGATAGACGGCTACCTTGAATCGACCGAAGGCTTGAGTGCCCAAGTCACGCGGGTACTGCACATAGCCGTGAAGGAGACCTTGGCAAACATCCGCAAGCATTCCCAGGCACAGGCAGCCACCATCATGTTCTCCCTCCGAAACGACCTTGCCTACCTCTCGATACAGGATGACGGCATCGGGATGGCCGGTGAAACGACGACCGACACCCAGCAGGGCTTCCACTTCGGACTGGCCAACCTGCGTCGCCTGGTGAAAGAGGTGGACGGGAACCTTACCATCGAATCGAGCGGCGAAGGCGAAGGGGCGCACGGGACGTCCATCTATATCCGCATCCCCTTGAGCACCAAGGAATAGATAATGCTGACCACATCGGCAAGCTTCGCAACTATCTCTATCGACATCCCCTTGAGCACCAAGGAATAGGCCGAAGCGGGTATGCGGCAAGGAAAGACAAGGAACAGGGAAGGCAGGCACCTTGCCCTCCAGCACCTTCCGGTGAAGCTGAAAGGCTTTTTTCGGAAGCAACGACACACGAAGGAGCGCCCGTGAACATATCGGGATGGATGAGCGAGGACGAATGCATCACCACAGTCCTGGTTGACGACCACATGTTTGTCCGTAAGGGCATCCGCGCAATGGTGGAGAAATCGCCCGACATCATCGTGGTCGGTGAGGCAGAGACCCCCCAGGCAGCGTTGGAGATGATAAGCGAGGAACGTCCTTGTGTCGTTGTCTTGGACCTGCAGATGCCGGGGGTCACGGGAGCAGACCTGTGCCGACGCATAGCAACCGTAAGCCCCGAAAGCGCCATTCTGGTCTTGTCGGCCTTCCTCAACCCACAACTGCTCCGGAGCTGCCTTGCCTCTGGCGCCCGGGGCTATCTGCTGAAGGAAACAGAGGACCTGGATATCGTCTCGGCCATCAAGACCGTGGCGCACGGGGGCACGGTCTTCGACCGGCGCACTTCTACCCTCGAACAGAACATCCATCACTCAGGGCAGATATTCGCACTGCTCAGCCCTAAAGAGCTGCAGGTGCTTTCGCTGTTATGCCAAGGCCTGACCAACAACGAGATAGCCGAAGAGCTGCGGGTCTCTCTCAACACCATAAAAGCCCACTTGAAGGCAATCATGCGTAAGCTGAACTGCCGAAACCGCATAGAGATAGTCCTTCGTGCCCGTGAGCTGAACCTGTTCTCGGAGTAACGCACGGGCAGCGGGTGCAAGGGGCGGTTTGAGGGCAGCCGGCTGAGCGGGGCACAAGGCTGGAGGGCGCGGGGCAACCGGCTGCATGGCGCACAAGGCTGGGCGCGGGGCAGCCGGCTGCATGGCGCACAAGGCTGGAGGGCGCGGGGCAGCCGGCTGCACGTAACAAAGGACAAGCCAAAGGCCAGGCCTGGTGCCCCTATGCGGTGATGATGGCCTTCAACAAGGCGGCTGCCTCGCGATAGAACGGCTCACGGGCCTTTTCGATGACTGCATCGGCGAAACGGGGCAGCCATACCAACACGTGATCCGTATTGAAGGCTTCCAGACTTGCCGCCCAGCCTGCTTCGGGGGCTTCGACGTGTTCCTGGGGTTCGATGGTCCCGGCCTCGAGGAGCGAAAGGTACAAGAGGAACTCGAGTTCAGCCGACACGTGGTCAAGAGGCTCGTTGGTGCCCTCAGGCCTTCCCAACCCTATCGCTTTCATCGCCCGTTCCACCGCCATCGAATGGGGGTTCACGAACAAGAGGGGCTGTACGCCTTCATCGATTGCCCGCCATACGCCCTCGTAAGGCGAGACGGCCGGCTCAGGCGCACCCACGAACAGCCGGGTAGCCTCTGCGCGAAGCGTATGGAAAAGCTCTTCGGCATCCGCTTTGGCATAGCCTTCAAGGGCTTGTGCCAAGCCTGCGGGCGCTTCGATGCCTAATGCCTCTGCTATCTCTTCGGCTGCTTCGGCATATTCCCCCGACATCAGTGCCTCGACAAGCTCGTTTCCTGGGTACCTGAACGAGAACGCCAAAAGCTCATAGGCGCTTGCCTTTGCCTGCCAGAAGAAGGCTGCCTCATCCAGGTCAACGCCTCGGGCTTGTGCGGCTGCCTCATCCGGGTCAACGCCTCGGGCTTGTGCGGCTGCGGTGGCCGCTGCCGTCCCGGTGTCCTGTACGAGGGTTTCGGTGGCTTTCGCTTCGTCATCGGTCGTGTTCGGTATTCCTTCTTCAGTCATCAGGTATCCCCTTCTTGGTTTCGTGGAAACAGTATGTCATCAGTATAGGGCACTTCTTTCAAAGCGCCTCAGCCAAGATGCCCTCAGGTAAAAGGCAGCCCAGATTCTCCATAACCGTACCGGCAAGGCAATCATGGGCGTCAGTGCCGCTTGGCACGGATGTGGGCCCAGAGCCATCGTGCATGGGCCACCACGTGCACCACCAACAGGGCAAGCAAGACCTTTGCCGATATCGAATGCAGGGGGCTCCAGAAGAAGTACCCCGGTGCCACCAGGCCTAGAAGGGGCAGTATGTGGCGTGACACCATGATGCCCGACACGGTGACCACCATGAACACGACCACCGTGGCTGCATCGAGCACCAGGTTGCCCACCGACGACAGCGGCGGCTTCTGGCGAAGCTTCTTGAAGGTGTCGATGACCCAATCGTAATGCTGTGCCGTATGGACGACGAAGACCAGGAACACTCCGATGCTCACCCATTCATGGACTGCCAGGCCTGTTATGCCCGGGTTGGCAGAAGCGAGATATATCACCGCAGCGATACAATCGACCATCAGGCATTGCGCGATCCTCACCGGCTACCTCATCTTTCTCACTATGAGCACCAGCCCCACCGTGAACAGGACGGGGGCCAAGATCCACAGGTTCAGGCTGGAATCGCTGGGCTTGCTGTAATGCGTGGTCAACCGGTCCCAGGCATGGCAGGCAGTGTCCGAGCACGCCTTCACCTTGGGGCAGGCCATCGCGAAGCTGCCATCGGGTGAAGGTGCCGCGGAAGCCGCGTGGCAGGCGCCGTCCGGCTGGGTGCAACCTGCCACCGGGCAAGGGACGTCCGGCGTGATGGCAGTCGGGGCTACGACTTCTCCTGGGGCAGCCCATGCGGCCGCCCCGTAGGCCATAAGCCCCACCAGCAAGAACACAGCCAAACTTATAAGCAGTCTTTTCAACACGGGTAAACCTTATGGCCTTCCTTCATCAAGATCCCTTCGATCCGCAGGCGCCTTCAATCTGCGGGCACCTTCGATCCGCAGGCGCCTTCGATCTGCGGGCGCCTTCGATCCGCAGGCGCCTTCAATCCTTATCGACAGGCTTCAGGGGCAAGAACCGCAGCCCCGCCAACAGCATGAGCGCCCCAAGGCCGAACACTCCCAGGGTAAGCCCGAACTCCAAAGGCGAGGGGAAGTATACCATAGCTCCCCCCATGGCTTGGGTCGCAGCGCCCATATCGGTCAGCCCGGGCCCGGTCGCAGGCCCTGCCAGGTCGATGTTGGGCAGCTGGAAGCCTCCCACCAAAAGCTGCACACGTTTGCAGAAGATGGCCAGGATGGCAAGTGCAGACGCTATCACCACCAGGGTATTCGTCCGCAGGCTGGGCACAAAGGCTATGATGGCCACAGCCGCACACGAGACAAGCTCTATCCAGAAGAAAGGGGCAAGGGCGCCGGTCGTCAGCATGGCTACCACAGCTGCGCCTTCTGCGCCAGGGAAGCCTGCCGTCAGAAGGTCGCAGCCGAAGAAATAGAGATCTACCATGACGAATATGCCTAAGAGCTTTACCATCTTGATGATGTTCTCTTGTGCAAGCACAAGATATCCAGCCTTCTTAAGCCCCATCACCACCACCAACACCAAGGCCAAGCCACAGACCAGGGCACTCGACACGAACCAGGGGGCCAACAGGGCGGTATACCAAAGATCATGTCCTATTTGGAGCCCGAATATCCAGGCAGTGACGCTATGCACCAGTATAGCCGCTATCAGGGCTATGACGGAAAGCGCCCGCAAGGCCAAAGGCGATCCTTTGCCGGCCTCGGTGCGCAAGGTCGCCCACAGGTACACGACAGAGACTATCAGGTACACGGTGAGTACAATGATGTCCCACATCAAAGGCGAGCTGAGGTTTGAATAGGCGAAAAGCTCCCAGAGGCGCAGGGGCTGGCCCAGATCCACCACCACGAATGCTATGGCAAGCACCGTGGCACAGACCGACGTCCATATGGCAATCTTCGCTATGCCGCCGAAGCCCTTGATACCGAACACCTTCGGGGCCGAGCTTATGATAAGGCCGCCGGCAGAAAGCCCCACCAAGAACATGAAGTTCGTGATATAGAAGCCCCATGAGGTCAAGTTCCGCATATTGGAAAGCACGAGCCCCTGGGTGAGCTGGACGCCCCAAAGCACCAGCCCTGCTGCCGCGATTACCGCAGCTATGACAAGGGCAAGGGAAAAGCCCCTTCCGAAGACCTGTTGTGCATCCTTTGGCTTGTCGGCAAGATCCTTTTGGGCATCGGGCACCAAAGCGGGTAGCGCTTCTGGGCTGCCCGTTGCGCCCATGGTTGTCTCAGTCATTGTTCGTCCTCCATTCTGCCGTTTCGATACGGCATGGGTGTGTCAGGTGAAACGCTCTTGATTATCTTGATACCGGTCTTTTGCATCACGCCATCCTTCAGACAAGGTAATAGACAGAAGGACGGGTGCCCCTCTCGGGGAGCAGCTGCTTGTAGCGGCGGCTCGCTATCAGGCGGGCTATCTCGGAAGAGGGGTCGTTCAGATCGCCGAAGAAACGGGCATAGGCAGGGCAGGTCGCCACGCACAGCGGGTCCTCGCCGACAGCAAGGCGATGGTCGCACATGGTGCATTTCTCGACGACATGCTTCTGATGAGGCACGACCTCGGCTGCGCCCGTCGATATGCCCAAGGGGTAATGCGGCTCTTCCCAATTGAACTGGCGCACACCCGTGTAAGGGCAGGCAGCCATGCACATGCGGCAACCGATGCATTTGTCGTAGTCCTGATGGACGACACCGGTCTCGGCATCCTTGTAGGTGGCCGAGACAGGGCAGACCCGTGTACATGCCGGGTTCTCGCAATGCTGGCAAGACACCGTGAGGTAACGCTTCGAGCCGGTCCCGTACGTGCCGGCATAAGTGTCGATGCTTTCGCCCCCCTCGGTCAGGGCGCGATTCCAGAAGTTCCCTTCCGGCAGGTTGTTCTCCATCTTGCAGGCTACCACGCAGCTGTTGCAGCCACAGCAGAGCCTGGTGTCGATGGCGATTCCGTATCGTTTGGCCATTGCCTCACACCTCCCACTTGCGCAGGCCTACTGCGCAATCGAAAAACGAGCTGTTCATTGCCAAGGGGTCGTACATCGAATGGGTCAACGTGGAGAAGTTCCCGCTCTTGTACTGGTGGCTTTGCCAGCCTTTCGGATAAGAGAGCACCCCAGGGCGCATACCCGCGCTGACACAGAGCTTGGCCACCGCGCTTCCCCTGGCGTTATACGCCTCCGCGTAGTCGCCGTCCTTCAATCCGAGCGATGCCGCGTCATCGGGGTTGATGAACAAGGTGGGCTCGGGCTCGAGCTCGTTCAGCCAGGGCACGTTGAAGTTGGAAGAATGCCAACGATTGCGGGCGCGCACCGATGTCAGGATGAAGGGGTATTCCTTGAGAGCGGCACTGCCCGGCCAGGCCTCCAAGGGCTCATAGAAGTATGCCAGGTGGTTCTTGTCGGGAGAGCTTTGGGCTGTTGTCGCCGCAACGCCGTTCATGATGCGAGGGCTCAGGTTCTCGATGTAGAACTCCGCCTTGCCGCTGGGTGTCGGGAAGCTGCCCGCAGCGCCCGCAAGCGAGGGCGGCGCATAGCGGATATCGCCCTGTTTGCGAAGGGCTGCAAGGTCGATGCCCAAAGAGACCAGGGGCTCTGCGGCCAAAAGCTCGCTCAATGCCTCTTCGTCGCTGAAGGCGAAAAGATCGCCGAAGCCCATTGCCGTGCCAACGAGCCGTGATATCTCGCTTTGCGTCTTGCATTCGTAAAGCGGGTCGATGAGCTTGCCATAATGCTGGACGACATAGTTCATGGGGCTGATATAGACGTCTTCCGCCTCGAAGCACAAAGTGCCTGGCAACAGGATGTCCGCCCATTGGGCGGTGTCAGAGAACGCGACATCGACACAAACGATGAAGTCCTGTTTCTTGAACACGTCCTCTATCATGCTGTTCATATTGACGATGCCGCCGACCAGGCCGCCCCCATGCACGAAGATGGATTTGATGGGCGGATAGGGGTTGCCGGCGTACTTCCCCGTGCGGATGACCTCGGCCACATCAAGTACCGAGATGGAATTGGTGAAGGTGAAGGTGGGAAAGAGCCACATCGCGTTCATCGGGAAGTCGTAGGCAGTGGCCCCGATGCCCGCCCCTGGCTTTCCGGTCTGCCCGGTTATGGCCAGCAAGGTGCCCAAGGCCACGCCGTACTGCAAGCCGTTATGATAGGCCTGCAAGCCCAACCCGAACATATGGGTGACCGGGCCGTCGGCGGCCATGCGTGCCAGCTCGACTATCTCGGCAGGGTCCATATCGACCGTCTCGGCCATCTTCTCGGGCGTATACCCTTTCAAATGCTCGACCAACAACTGGTACGCCGTCTGCACCTTGAAGGTTTCCGCTGGTCGGGGGGCATCAGGCGCGGCTGCTGCGCCCGGGGTGCCTGGGGCGGCCGTTTCGGCTGCTGTGCCTGCCGCGCCTTCTGAAGCTGTTGTGTCCGTCGCATCCACAGCATCCGTCGCATCGGTCGTTGCCGAGGATTCAGACGCTTCCCCCGTGCCCGGCGCGCCGCTTTCGTCAGGCGCGGCTGCTGGGCCTTCCACGATGGCAACATCTGCTGCAGAGATCACGAATGAGCCGGTCAGGGCTGGCACAATGCCTTGAGTGCCCGCTGGAGCCGCCGTCTTGCTGATGGGATCCCAAACAACCGCCGGATCTATGAGCGATGCCTGGCCGGTCATGGGGTCCAGGGGCCCTTCGGTCGGCTTGACGCCCAGGTCACTCATGCGCAAGAAGCTGCCGTCGGCATCCTTCACCAGGAAGGGCCCAACCGTGAGCTTGGCCAGGTAGTCTTCGTCTTGAAGGCCTTCAGCGACAATCGTGTTGCACATGGCCAGGATAAGGGCTGTATCGGATGCCGGGCGCAAGCGGTACCATTTGTCCGAGCGTAAGGCCGTGGTGGTCTCGCTGGGATCTATGCTGATCAGCTTGCTCCCGTTGCGCTGCGCTTGGACAACGTAGCGCCACCGCTGCAGGTAAGCTTCTGAAAGGTTGTTCCCCCACAAGAAGATATGCTTGGCGTTTGCGATGTCGTCCTCGAAGGGCTCGTTCCCGGGGGCGGACATGGTAGAAGCCGAAGCTGCACCATATACCTGGTGCAGGCCATGGTATATAGCCCAATCGGCGCTCATGTCGAAGCTCGATGCCTGCATTATCATGGCAAGCCGGGTCGTAGCAAGGCTGAGCAGGCGCGCTCCGGGCGATCCGCCGTAGAAGGCGATTGCGTGGCTGTCGTTTAGGGCAAGGATCTCTTTCCAATGGGCGGCGATGGCCTCGATGGCCTCGTCCCAGCCGATCCTCTCCCATTTCCCTTCGCCACGCTCGCCTGCCCGCTTCATGGGATAGCGCAGCCTATCGGTGGCATAGAGCCTCTGTATCTGGGAATAGCCGCGCAGACAAGGCCTGCGCCCGAAGGGAGCGGTGGTATCGGGCGTGATGCGCGCCACCACCCCTTCCCTCACGGTCACGTTGTAGCGGCAAGCGAAGCAACCGCCATGGTAACAGCGGCCCCAGCCTGTCCTTTCGTTCTCCGAAGCCAAGCCGTTGCGTGTGCCTTTCCCCCCGTTCCCAGGACTTGTGCAGGCCACCGTGCCTGAAAGAGCGGCAGCCCCTGCAAGCGCTGCGGTGGTCTTCAGGAACTTCCGTCTGGTCAGCTGCACAGCCGCCCCGTGCGGCTGCGGGGCGGCCTCTCGCTGCGGGGCGGCTTCTCGCAGCGGGACGGCCTCTCGCAGCGGGACGGCCTCTCGCGGCTGCTGATCCAGCCCTCGCTGCGGGGCGGCCTCTCGCGGCTGCTGATCCAGCCCTCGCAGCGGGATGTCCCCTTGCGGCTGCACAGCTGCCCCTCGCGGCGGCGAGGCGTCCTGTGCCCCTTCGTGTCCGACACGGCGGTTATCGGTTCTTGCCAACATTCTTCCCCCTGTCTCTCGGTATGGTCTTTTCTGGATTTCTCTCGGTTTTGTCTTGTCTGTATGTCTTTGGCTTTGGTCTTGCCTGTATCGCTTTGGTTTTTGTCTTGCCTGGTCGTCTTTGGTATAGGTCTCTCCGGTAGGCTCCCTCACATCAGGTAATAGACAGCCGGCCTGGTGCCGCGCTCGGGCAGAAGCTGCTTATGTTCGCGGGATGCTATCTGTCGGCACACCTCGGAGGCAGGATCGTCCAGATCGCCCCAGTACCGCGCCCTCAAAGGGCAGAGCACCATACAGGCAGGCTCTTCCCCCGCAGCCAGCCGGTGTGAACAGAAGGTGCACTTCTCCACCGTGTGCTTCTGGTGTGTTGGCACGCCCGCATCACCCAAGGGGAAATCACGGTAGAACTGCGGATCTTCCCAGTTGAAGCTGCGCACGCCGGTATAGGGGCAAGCCGCCATGCACATGCGGCAGCCTATGCATTTGTCATAATCCTGGAACACCACGCCGTCCTCTTCCCTTTTGTAGGTCGCCCCCACAGGGCAGACGCGCACGCAGGCCGGGTTCTCGCAATGTTGGCAGGCAAAGGGAAGGTAGGAAAGAGTGGAATCCCGGAAGTCTTCGGCAAGGGCGCCGGTATCCATTTCTTGCCCGCCCACGGTGAGCACCCTGTTCCACCAGTTCCCGGAAGGGGTGTTGTTCGCCTGCTTGCAGCTGATAGCGCAGGTCTGACAGCCGACACAACGTGCCAGGTCGATAGCCATTCCCATCCTCATTGTGCGGCTCCTTTCACGTATGGCTCGACCTCGCAGAGGCCGTCCCAATAGTTTCCGTTCTGGTCGAAGGGATGTGTCGCAATGCTGGTCAGGTCTTGGTAATGTCCCTCGATGAACTGGTCTTTCTGCCATCCATGGGGAATGCTCACGGTACCGGGGCGAATCTTGCCGTCAATATGTGCCTTGACGACGACAGAGCCACGGTCGTTGAAGACGCGCACGATGTCTCGGTTGCTGATGCCGCGCACCTGGGCGTCCTGGGGGCTTATCTCCACGAAGGGCTCTTGCCAAAGCTCCTTCAACCACTCTATGTGACTGTAGGTTGAATGGGTCATCCAATGGGTGTGGAAGTTGAAGTAGATGAGCGGGTACTTGCCAGCCAGAGCGTTTGCCGGGTACCCGCCGACCGAATCCGGCCATGCCTCGAAGGGGGGCTCGAAGTAAGGAAGATGCTCCAGCGCCTCGTCCACCGGCTTGCTTGGCAGACGGGGAGCCGGCTTCTCGATATAGAGCGGCAGCAGCCCGTCCTGGCAGGCGCAGGAGGTATCGTAATAGCCTTCAGGTATCGTGCGGATGTTCTTTTCCTTCTTGAGGCGTTCCCAGCTTATCTTCTTGCCCTGGTAATCAGGCTGAGGGCTGTTGTCGGTCAGGAATGCGTTCACCTCTTCAAGGCTTTCTGAGAAGCTGGCCCCCAGGCCTAAGGCGCCCGCGATTGCCTTGCAGATGTCGTAATCGCTCCGGTGCTCGAAGAGGGGCTCGACCGCCTGTTCACCCAGTAGGGCATAAGGGATGTACTGGGCACCGCCCACCTCCAGCGTCTCGAACCAGTGGCAGCAAGGCAACACCAGGTCAGACATCAGTGCGCTATCGGTAAAGGACATATCCACCGTCACGATGAACTCGACCTGCGCCAAGGCCTCCAAAAGGGCGGCACGGCCGGAATCGCCCCCCAGGGGGTTTCCTGAATGGATGATGATGCTCTTAATCGGCGCATCCTTGCCCAGGTATTTGCCCGACCCGATTATCTCGGGCAGTTCGAGGGGCGAATACTTGGGGCCGGGCATGGCCATTTGCACCATATAAGGCCAGGTATAATCGGGCGACCAGCCCTGGACCGGCGAGACGCCCGCGTTGGCATAGCCGGCACCTGGTTTGTAGAAGTTGCCGGTCAGCATTGACAAGCCCATCGTGGCGGTGAAGAAGGTGTGGCTTGCATAGGTATGCCCTGCCCCGTTGCCTACCATGAGAGAGCTCGGTCCTTGATGGATCGCTTCTGCAAGGGCTACGATCTGGGATTTGTCTATTCCGCAAAGCTCTGCTGCCTTGTCCAAGCCCCATTCGCCCACGCGTTCCTTATAGCGGTCGAAGGCGGTGTCGTAGCGCACCCCCTCGAAGGTGACAGGGCCTTCCAGCTGCGCGTCTATAGCCTCGTCGATAAGGACAAGGCTGTCGGTTGTCCTGTCGAACACGAACGGCGTGTCATCGGTGAGGGGCAGGCCGGTCATCCAGTTGCTGCTTATAACCTGAGGCTCGAAGGAAGGGTCGCGGTCGCTGCGGCGCAGGAAGCTGCCGTCCTTCTTCACCAGACAGGCTGCATTGGTCTTGGTCTTGAGGAATTCCTCATCTATCAGGGAATTTTTGATAAGGTAGTTTGCCACCGCCATAGCCAGTGCGGGGTCAGTGGACGGACGCAGGGCGATATGGACGGGCGACTTGCAGGCC